>CALJNE010000008.1 GCA_937982115.1 uncultured Bacteroidales bacterium
CGGTTCAAATGTTATACTTACAGCAAGCGGTGGAACGGGATATAGCTGGAATACTGGAGCAACAACATCCGCAATCACAGTAAATCCTGTAACTACAACAACTTATACAGTAACAGTAAGTAATGCAGCAGGTTGTACAGCAAGTACAAGTGCGACAGTAACAGTAAATGCTTTACCAACACCGTCAATATCACCTGCTTCTGCAAGTATCTGTGTAGGAGAAAGTACAACACTTACAGCAAGCGGAGGAACGGGATATAGCTGGAGTACAGGAGCAACCACTGCAGCAATCACAGTAAATCCTGCAACTACTATAACTTATACAGTAACCGTAACAAACGCAGCAGGTTGTACAGCAAATACAAGTGCGACAGTAACAGTAAATGCTTTACCAACACCGTCAATATCTCCTGCATCAGCAAGTATCTGTGTTGGAGGAAGTACAACACTTACAGCAAGCGGAGGAACGGGATATAGCTGGAGTACAGGAGCAACCACTGCAGCAATCACAGTAAATCCTGCAACTACTACAACTTATACAGTAACCGTAACCAATGCAGCAGGTTGTACAGCAAGTACAAGTACGACAGTAACAGTAAATCCGTTACCTATAGTAAACGCAGGTTCTGATGTTTCTATTCCTTATGGAACATCTACAACACTCACAGGATCAGCAGCCGGAGGTTCAGGTTTCTATAATTACTCATGGAATCCTGCCGTTCTGGTTGTAAATCCTACTTTGAGTACAACAAATACTGTTAATTTAAATACCACAACTATATTTACACTTACAGCCACAGATCAAGTAACAGGATGTATCGGATCTGATCAGGTTACTGTTACAGTTACAGGTGGTCCTTTGTCAGTAAATGCTTCAGCAACTAATACCGAAATATGTTTCGGTTCATCAACTCAATTGAATGCTTTAACATCAGGAGGTTCAGGAACTTATTCATTCACATGGTCTTCAACTCCTGCAGGATTTAATTCCAATTACCAAAATCCAACAGTAAACCCGACAACTACCACAATCTACTCTGTAACTGTTTATGATGGATTTAATACAGCTTCTTCGAGTGTAACGATTACTGTTAATCCTCTTCCTGTTGCAAATGCCGGTGAAGACCAGGTAATTTGCGAAGGAAACAGTGCTACTTTAGTTGCTTCAGGAGGTGACAACTACTTGTGGAGTACTTTTGAAACAACAGCAAGCATTGTGGTTTCACCTGCAGTTACTACAACTTATACTGTAACAGTTTCTACAGTTAATGGTTGTACTGCAACTGATAACGTAACAGTAACAGTAAATCCGACTCCTGTTGTAAATGCAGGTGATGATGTTACTGTTTGTGAAAACGTTCTTGTTACTTTGAATGCTACCGGAGCTCCTACATTGACATGGAATAACGGTGTTGAAAATAACGTTCCGTTCTTCCCGCCGTTAGGAACAACAGTTTATACCGTTGTTGGTACTAATGCGTTTGGATGTAGTGCTTCTGATCAATTAACTGTAACAGTTAATCCAAATCCTGTTGCAAACGCCGGAGATGATGCTGCAATTTGCTTCGGCGAAAGTATCAATTTAACTGCAACCGGTGGTGATACTTACTCTTGGAGTACAGGTGATAATACTGCTACAATTACAGTAAGTCCTGTTAATACACTTACCTATACTGTTACTGTTTACAATACTTACGGATGTCAGGCTACTGATGATGTAACTGTAACAGTTAATCCACTTCCTGTTGCCGACGCCGGTACAAATGAAACTATTTGTGAAGGCGGTGTTGTTACATTGAGTGCAGACGGTGGAGTAGATTATCTCTGGAGTACAAATGAAAATACTCAATCAATAACAGTAGCTCCTCTTACAACAACTACCTATCAGGTTACCGTTACAAATGAATATAACTGTTCAGCTGTTGATTTTGTAACAGTATTTGTTAACGAAGTTCCTGATGTTCAGTTGGTTGTTACCAACGCTCAATGCGGTTCTTCTGACGGTGCTATTGAAGCTGTTGTAACAGGTGGATCGGGTACTTATATTTACACCTGGGATGAAAATACCGGATATCAAACCGGTCCAATAGCATCAAATCTTGGTGCAGGTATTTACTCAATCACTGTAAATGACGGTAATTGTCCTGTTGTTGAAAGTGCTGAAGTAATTGAAGGAGCTCAACCTGTAGTCCTTATTGATGCTTCATCAACAGTAATTTGCGAAGGTGAATTTGTAACTTTAACAGCATCAGGTGCAGATTCTTATGAATGGATTCCTAATACCTACCTCGATACTAATGTTGGCGAAACAGTTGTTTCTACTCCTGCTCAGTCTATTACTTATACTGTTGTAGGTTATTCAGGAAACTGTTCTTCCACAGCATCTGTAGATATTACTGTAAACAGCTATCCAGTTGCATATTTCGTGTACAACGATTTAGGAATGGGAGAATTTGAATTCTCAGATCTGTCATTAAATGCTGAGTCATACTTCTGGGATTTCGGTGACGGAACTAATGCTAATGTTCAAAATCCGGTACATGTTTATACAGAAGAAGGTGAATATACCGTTAGCTTAACAGTAACTAACTCTTGTGGTACCAGCTCTTATGATGTAGTCATAAATGTTGTTATTACTAACATTGTAATTACTAATTCTAATGTAGCTCTAATGGTATATCCAAATCCGAATAACGGGCTATTCAACATAAATCTCGAAGGTGAATATACCGGTAAGATTTATCTCGAAGTATTCGATCTTGCAGGAAGAAAGATTATGATTGACGAATGGAATAAAGAAACATCCGAGTTTAATATTCCAATGGATTTCACTACTCTTGCAAGAGGTGTTTACAACCTGAGAGTAATTGTTGGTGATGACGTTATCAACACTAATGTAATCTTTAGATAGAAGATAAGTTAAACAATTATAAAAAAGCTGCTCATCCGGGCAGCTTTTTTATTTAAACGGCAATTTATATAATGAATGTAATGCAGTAATCTTTAATAGCTTAGTCAAAGCTGTGGATAGGCTAGGCTCAATCACCTGTAAATGCCGGCATATTTGACATTTCAAGACTGATAGTTGGGTTCATATTGATAGGATAAAAACAAAAAAGGCTGTAAAAACAGCCCTTTTGTATTACCGGTAAGAAAATAATTTAAAATTCTTATTTAATTTTGTTGCAGATAGCTTCAAAAGTTTTAGGATGATTCATAGCTAAATCAGCTAAAACTTTACGATTTAACTGAATGTTATTAGCATGAATTTTTCCCATAAACTGCGAATAACTCATTCCATGTAAGCGAGCGCCGGCATTGATACGCTGAATCCACAATGAGCGGAAATTGCGTTTCTTTGTTTTTCTATCTCTGTAAGCATACTGTAAAGCTTTTTCGTATGCGTTTTTTGCTACTGTCCAGACATTTTTTCTGGCTCCGAAATAACCTTTTGTGCGGGCAAGAATTTTTCTTCTTCTATTTCTTGCAGCTACAACATTTACACTTCTTGGCATAGTTTTACGTTTTGTGAATGTTCAGCGTTCACTCTATTGTGACTCTTTTGGGCTGTAACATTCGGTTAATACTAATTTTTACTTTAATCCTAAACACTTTTTAATGTTGTTAACATCAGCCTTATCAACTAAAGTTGTATGAGTTAAGGCTCTTTTACGCTTTGTTGTCTTTTTGGTTAAAATATGACTTTTGTAAGCGTGTTTTCTCTTAATTTTACCGGTTCCTGTTAAAAAGAATCTTTTCTTTGCACCGGATTTTGTCTTCATTTTTGGCATCGCTTCTTAATTTTTAAAGTTATTACTATTTTTTCTTACCGGATTTTGGTGTTATTATTATTTGCATTCTTTTTCCTTCGAGTTTTGGCATCTGATCTATTTTACCATATTCTTCCAGATCTTGAGCAAGTCTAAGCAATAATACTTCGCCTTGTTCTTTGTATAATATAGATCTTCCTTTAAAATATACTGCTGCTTTTACTTTGTTACCTTCAGAAAGAAATTTTTGAGCATGTTTTAATTTAAAATTGTAATCGTGATCGTCGGTATTTGGTCCAAACCTGATCTCTTTTATCTGTACTTTTTGAGTTTTGCTCTGAATTTCTTTTTGTTTTTTCTTTTGTTGATATAGAAATTTTTGATAATCAATAATCTTACATACCGGAGGATCAACATTAGGCGAAATTTCGACTAAATCCAATTCCATTTCATCAGCCATCTGTAACGCTTCTCTTAATCTGTAAATCCCCTGATTGGGAATATTGTCTCCAACTAATCTTACAAATGGAGCTTTTATATATTGATTTATTCTGTACTCGTCTTTTTTATCGTCTTTCTTCATGCTTAAATTTTCTTCTACCTCCTTTTTAATTATTAAAATATTTTTTTATCTCATCATTTATAAATTCTGCAAACTTTTCTACAGCCATCGAGCCTAAATCTCCATGACCTTGTTTTCTGACAGAAACTGTTTCTTCGGCTTCCTCTTTTTCTCCTACTATTAACAAATAAGGAATTCGTTTTAATTCGTTATCGCGAATTTTACGCCCTATCTTTTCATTTCTGTCATCAATTTCGCCGCGAATATCGTATTTTTTTAACAAATTCACAACTTTTTTTGCATAATCATTATATTTTTCACTGATTGGCAGCACTACAAACTGTTTTGGCGTGAGCCATATAGGAAATTTTCCGGCTGTATGTTCGATTAATACTGCAACAAATCTTTCCATTGAACCAAAAATGGCTCTATGAATCATTATCGGACGATGCATTTCATTATCCGAACCTTTGTATTCTAGCTCAAATCTTTCAGGTAAATTATAATCTACTTGAATTGTTCCCAATTGCCAATTTCTTCCTAAGGCATCTTTTACTATAAAGTCAAGTTTTGGTCCGTAAAATGCTGCTTCGCCTAATTCAATTGTTGGGTTTAATCCCATTTCGGTTGCGGCTTCTTGTATAGCTTTTTCTGCTTTTTCCCAGTTCTCTTCGCTTCCGATGTATTTGGTTTTATCGTTAGGATCTCTTAATGATATTTGTGATTTAAAATCATTGAAATTCAATGACTTAAATACATATAAAACAAGCTCAATGATTTTTTTAAATTCATCTTTTACCTGATCCGGACGGCAAAATACATGAGCATCATCTTGTGTAAAGCATCTTACTCTGGTAAGCCCGTGTAATTCTCCGTGTTGCTCGTAGCGATATACTGTGCCAAATTCAGCTATTCTGTATGGTAAATCTCTGTATGAAAATTGTCTGGATTTGTAAATCTCAACATGATGAGGACAGTTCATGGGTTTGAGCATGAAAGCTTCGCCTTCTGCCGGTGTTTGTATGGGTTGGAATGAATCCTTCCCGTATTTTTCGTAATGTCCTGATGTTTTATATAAATCAATATGCCCGATATGAGGAGTTTTTACCATCTCATAATCGCGTTTTTTCAGTTCTTCGGTAAGCCAGGATTCTAATTTTTCGCGAAGAAGAGTGCCTTGTGGCAACCATAGTGCCATGCCGAGACCTACCTTTGGCGAAAAATGAAATAATTCAAGCTCTTTGCCTATTTTTCTATGATCGCGTTTTTTTGCTTCTTCGAGCATTAAAAGATATTCTTCGAGCATCTTTTGTTTTGGAAAACTTATCCCATAAACTCTTGTTAATTGCTTACGAGTTTCGTCTCCTCTCCAATATGCTCCGGCAAGGCTTAAAACTTTTATGGCCTTTATATATCCGGTCGAAGGAAGATGGGGACCACGACATAGGTCAACAAAGTTTCCTTGCGAATACAAACTTATGGTTCCGTCTTCAAGTTCTGAAATAAGCTCTAATTTGTATTCGTCATTTTTTTGTTTAAAATAATTTATAGCTTCTTCTTTACCGACTTCTTTGCGAACAATTTTATTGTTTTGCTGGCATATTTCCATCATTTTTTTGTTAATCGCCTCGAAGTCGTTTTCAGAAAGAACTCGTCCGTTTGGCAATTCTATATCATAATAAAATCCATTCTCTACTGCAGGACCGATTCCGAATTTTGTTCCCGGAAAAAGAGATTCTATTGCTTCGGCCATAACGTGAGCTGACGAGTGCCAGAACGCATGTTTGCCTTCCTCTTCCTCGAATTTGTGCAATTTTATTTTTGCATCAAAATCAATTGCACGGGTTAGATCCCATACTTCTTCATTTACGCTTATTGACAAAACTTCTTTTGCCAATCTCGGGCTGATGTTTTCAGCTATTTCGAGACCGGTAACACCTTTTGGGTATTCTCGTACTGATCCATCCGGTAATGTTATTTTTATCATCACAAAAAAATTTTTGCAAAATTACAAAAAGTTTTTGATATTGAAATAGTCTAATTGTTATTATCGGTAATATTTTAATTACATTATTTGGTGATTTTATCCAAAATACTATTTTTGTTAAGTGAAAATTTTAATTTACATATCAAGTTTGCTGCTATTTTTGTTTTATTGCAATTGTTTGATTGCCCAGCAGCAAGAGGAATTAATATCTGTTGTTGCTCAAAAAGGTGATGGAATTTATAAAATTTTACGCGAAAACGATTTAATCCCAATCAAAGATTATTACGATGCTTTTATTGAACTCAATAAAGATAAAATCAAAGATAATCATTCATTGATTGTGGGGGAGAAATATTATTTGCCGGCTAAAGTTGGACAAACTCCCAATGTTACAAATGACACAATCATAAAATCAAACAATCTTGGGAAGTCTGAATTAAAGTACGCCGATACTATAGTAAGCGATAAACTGAAAGGTGCTGTTTTTTATTTGATTCCTGGTCATGGAGGTCCGGATCCGGGAGCAACTGCTTTTGTGGATGGAGTTATGATTTCCGAAGATGAGTATGCTTATGATATTTGTCTGAGGTTAGCCCGCCAGATCGAAATGAACGGAGGAGTGGCAAATATGATCATTATTGATCCGAATGACGAAATAAGAGATGACAGAATCCTTAAAATTGATTATGATGAACTTTGCTATCCCGACCTGGAGATTCCTCGCGACCATAACCAGAGATTATTGCAGCGTTCAAAAGCAGTTAATGATTTATATAAACAAAATTCGCAATATAAATATCACCGTGCAATAGAAATTCATCTTGACTCCAGAGGAAGCGGAGTTACTACTGATGTGTTTTTTTATTATTTTCCTAACAGTGCAAAAGGCAAAAAAACCGCAGAAAATATTCATAAAACTTTTACCGAAAAATATGCAAAACATCAACCTAACAGAGGCTACAACGGAACTGTTTCGGAACGAAATCTTTTGGTAATGCGTAAAGTTTTACCTCCATTGGTATTTATCGAACTCGGGAATGTACAAAACGAAAGAGATCGCAAAAGGTTTTTGGATTACAACAATCGAGAAGCTTTAGCTAAATGGATTTGCGAAGGATTAATAAAGGATTTTTCGAATTAAAAATTTAAAAAAATAATACCTCCAAAAAAATATCATGTAAAATTTTTAGTTTATATTTGTAAAAAAATAGAATATGAAAAAACAGCATTTAATTTTTAATTTGATTTCTGCAGTTTTTTTTTCAGTTGTATTTTATAGAAATTATTTAGGACTGAATGTATTTCTTTTTTCTATTTTGGCAATTATTATTATGGTATATTTGAACAAACCATTACGCCGTACCTTTCTTACAGATTTTCTTTTTGTAGCAACAGTTTTGAGTTCTATAATGTTTGTAATACACAATTCTTCGTGGAATTTGTTTTTAAATATAATATTTCTTCTTTGCCTAAGTACAGAATTGTTTTATGGAGGTTTTAGGTCTTTTTCTAATAATTTAGCCGAAAGTATTGTCAGATTATTTACTTCTCAGATAAGCATATTTTTACCTTGGATTAAACAATCTAATTATATTCAAAAAAACCAAATTCCGAGTTCTCAAAATAAAATTAGCTTTAGCAAAATATTTTATTTAATTTTAATTCCTTTTATAATTTTTATACTATTCTTTATAATTTATTCTAATGCTAGTTCAATATTTTTTGATAAATTTGAATTAATTATATATTATGTTGTCCATTTCATAACAAATATAAATCTCGTTTTTGTATTTCTTTTTATTTTTGGTTTTATAATAGGAAATGTTTTATATATGAAAACAATTCCCATAGGTTTTAAAAAGATAGATTCTTTTACAGAGGATACTTTACAAAGAAGGAGGAAGATGCATTACAAAAAATTTAAAATTACCGGTATTAGAAATATTTATTATAGTGGTTTAGTGATATTTGTTTTATTAAATCTTTTGATATTATATTTTAATATTTTAGATATCATATATATATGGTTTGGGTTTAAATGGGATGGAAGTTTCTTAAAAGAATTTGTACATGAAGGAACTTGGTTATTAGTTTTTTCAGTATTTCTTTCTGCTATTATAGTTATGATATTTTTTAAAGATAATATAAATTTCTACTCTAAAAATAAGTGGTTAAAAGTATTAGCTGTAGTATGGTTATTGCAGAATATGATAATGGTAATTTCCGTATTTATACGAAATTATTATTATATTTATTATTTTGGGCTTGCTTATAAACGAATTGCTGTAATGTTTTTCCTCTTATTAGTATTTTTTGGATTATTTACAGTTATAATAAAAATATTAAAACTTAAGTCTTCATTTTATTTATGGAGAATTAACGGATGGGCATTTATTATTGTAATTTTTTTATCAGGATTTATAAATTGGGATGTATTTATTGCAAGATATAATTTTAAAAATGCAGATAGATCTTTTATAGATTTTAGATTTATGTCAGAATTAGGATATGCCGCATTGCCATATACCTATAAATCTGATAAGGAATTGGATGAAATTATGAAAATGCAGGAACAAGCAATGCCTTTTAATATTCATCATAAATACTTTTATACCACCAATATTTATAAATTCAAATTACTAAAAAAATTAAAGAGTTTTGAATATAAATATAATAGAAATAATTTACTTGGTTGGAATTATGCTGACTATAAAACTATAAAAATACTCAAAGAACGAGGTATTTTAAAATAGTGGTTTTATTTTGAAATAGTTTAATCTCTAACAAGTCCGAGCTTATTCCCTAATTCAATCATAAGTTTAAATGCAGACTCTTTTTCGTTTGGAATTTCACCGTCGAGAATGGCATCTTTAATGGCATTCTTTATTTCACCAACAGTTTTGCAAGGCGGGATATTAAAATATTGCATAATTTCTTCGCCACTAATAGGTGGCTGAAAATTTCGGATTTTATCTCTTTCTTCGACTTCAACGATCTTTTGTCTAACAATTTTAAAGTTCTCTAAGTACTGAGCAACTTTCTTCTCGTTTTTTGAGGTAATGTCGGCTTCGCAAAGTGTCATTAACGAGTCAATATCGTTACCTGCATCAAAAATCAAGCGACGAATGGCAGAATCTGTAACTGTTTCTTCAACCAATGCTATTGGTCGCATGTGAAGTTCTACCATTTTTTGCACAAAATTCATTTTTTCGTTCTGCGGCAGTTTCAATTTTTTGAAAATTTCCGGAACCATTTTAGCTCCAACAAAATTATGTGCATGGAAAGTCCAGCCTGTTGCTTCGACGAATTTCTTTGTTCGCGGTTTTCCGATATCGTGCAATAGAGCAGCCCATCTGAGCCATAAGTCGTCGGAAAGTAAGGCGATATTGTCAACAACTTGTAAAGTGTGTAAAAAATTGTCTTTGTGGGAAATGTCGTTTTGAGTGCTTACGCCTGACAGTGCATGAAGTTCCGGAAAAATTATATCCAGCAGTCCGCTTTTAAATAATAGTTTAAAACCTACCGAAGGTTTAGGGCTTAATAATATCTTATTGAGTTCTGTATGAATTCTTTCGGCAGTTATAATCTTTATTCTTTCTTTATTTTTTGCAATGGCTACAAAGCAATTTTCATCTATCCTGAAATCAAGCTGAGTGGCAAATCTTACAGCCCTAAGCATTCTTAACGGATCATCCGAGAAGGTAATTTCGGGGTCAAGGGGAGTTTTTATTATTCTGTTTTTAAGGTCTTCAACTCCATTGAAAGGGTCAACAAGTTTACCTAAAGTTTCTTTATTCAGGCTTATTGCCAGAGCATTAATGGTAAAATCCCGCCTCTTCTGGTCATCTTCGATAGTACCTTGTTCTACTTTCGGATTTCGCGACTCGGGAGAGTAAGATTCTTTTCTGGCACCGACAAACTCGTATTCAGCATCATTCCAAACAAACATTGCAGTGCCGTAAGTCTTGAAAATACTAACCTTTTTTATTCCAATATTTTCGGCAACTTTTTTAGCAAACTCAATACCGTCGCCTTTTACAACAAAATCAATATCTTTAGGTTCACTACGATTTAACAACCTGTCTCGAACATAACCACCAATCACATAAACCTCAGCAGATAAATCCTCGGCTACCTCACCAACAATTTTAAAAATTGGCTTATCAATAAAACTTAAAATATTTTGTTCATCAAAAATCACAGCCACAAAATAAAAACAGACCGCAAAGTTACAAAAGATAAAAGATATTTGAAAGAGATTACACCAATCTTCCCCATGTTACTTTATATTTTAATCTTTCTGAACAAAAATTAATTATATTTGTTAATATATTGAAATTAAAATTTAGAATTAAATCAATTATTAGCTAACATAAAAAATTGAAAAAATGACAGAACATCTTACAAAAGAAACTTTTTTAGAAAAGATTTTCGATTACGAAAAAGAAACAGAATGGAAGTACAAAGGCAGTAAACCGGCTGTAATTGATTTTTATGCAGACTGGTGTGCTCCCTGCCGTATGGTAGCTCCTGTGATTGAAGAGTTAAACAAGGAATACGGCGACAAAATTGATTTTTATAAAATTGATACCGAAGCTGAACAGGAATTGTCAGCTGTGTTTGGAATTAGAAGTATTCCATCTCTATTGTTCATTCCTGTTGAAGGTCAACCTCAAATGGCAATGGGCGTAATGCCCAAAGACGGCTTTAAACACGCCTTTGAAGATATCTTCGGAATAAAATAGCTTTTGTTTTAGTGGTTTGGTTTTCCGGTATAACCTGTTAGTGCTCAATAGGTTATACCGGTTTTTTTTTACATAATCCGTAAACTTTCAAAATGTGATTTATTGCAATTTAAATCTTATTTTATTAATTAACTGATTGTAAAAAATCAATGAGAAATTTAAATTAAATTTTTATTGACCACAAAATTGATTTTAATTTTTTTTGATTTTTTTTCTTATCCAGTTTTAAGCAACAGAAATGTAATAAACTAATGTTTGGAGTTTTCATATACGTTGGTTGATCGCAGCCGAAACCACAGTATATGTTTGCCTTCAGGTAAATTTTTATATGTTGTTGAAATACAGTGCTTTTAACAGCAAAGATACGCAAAGTACCCCCGAGAAAACTTAATCATGTTTTTGTGTTAATTTTTTATATCATGGAAGTTTCATAATTAATGGTTATTTCACTACGAACTTATTGCTGTAATTTTGATTCCTTGTTCTAACCTCAATTAAATAAAGTCCGGGAGCAAAATTATTTATATCTATTTTTAGCTTATTTGTATTAGCAGTTTCGTTATATATTTTTCTCCCTGTAATATCATAAATTTCAATTTTTACTATTCTGTCATCGCTGCTGATGTTTAAGAAATCACTTGCAGGATTTGGCCAGCATAAAATATTGTTTGATGATAAATTATTTGAGTTAATGTTAGGTTCTTCAACAATAAGGCTGATTGGAATGCTTCTGTTTTCGATGTTTGAGAATATTTTTAGCAAGCAGTTATATTCTCCTGGCAGCATGTCTGTTGTGTTAAATTCCAGAAGAATTTCGTTTTCGATACCGATTCCGAGTGATCCTCCAGTATTAGGTGTATATACCCAATTTATGTGTCGTCCGAAATTGGTTATTTCGATAGTATCTAAAACTGTATGAGGTTCAGCTCCATAGATTTCTCCTTGTAAAACATAAGGAATTCTAAGATTACCCTCAAAATCAGGAGATATGCTTCCATAAACATTAAAATATGCAGTTTCGTTAACGTGAATAAGTCCCCAACCGGAGTTGTCTTGACCAAACCAGACAAATTCTCCGCCATTACCGGGAATTCCGCTAATTAAATACAAAGTGTCGTTGGATTGGTCGAACATGTGTGTTATTGAATCAATTATTATTCCTTCAGGAAAACTAACTCTTACTTCTTTAATCCATTCATTATCGGGAGAAAGATTTTTTGCAGTAAATTTCCAGGCGAATTGGTCTCCTGCAAAAAACGAATTTGCATTTGTCCACATGTAGGATCCTGAAATATTTCTTTGATTACGTAGCCAGGGCACATCTTCGAGTATTTGGAGAGTATAATTTATAATCCCTCCTCCCATATTCGAAATAGTTATAATTTCTTGTTCTATGTTATTCGGAGCCATGACTTTATTTATATCTTCGGGAATTACTGTAAGCAATGGGGCAGGATCATAAATTGGAGGAAATTCGATGTCGTCAATCCAGACTCTGTCAAGAAATGAATTAACAGATCCGTCTTTTTTATACACCCACTTGAAGGTTCGTATTCCCGGCTGAACGGGATATGTAAATTTTTGCCATATTGTTTGTCCATCCCAACGAGCTTTTTCTTGTCCGTCAATATAAAATGCAAGATAATCATAGTTATTGTTGGCATCGTCTTCGCAGGATGTTTTTCTGTAAAAACTTATGCTTCCCGGCGACATGACCTGTACTTGAATCATAATTTCGGAAGTTTGATTATGTGTTATTGGTCCTGACCTTAAAGAATAAATCCCCGACCACGCTGTGTCAGTTGTAAATTGCCATGGAAGATCACCGCCGTGCACCCAGTTGAAGTTGTCGAAACTTGCTGATTCCCAGTCTTCAATAATTTGACCAATGCTTATATGTCCGGTAATAGTTTTGGAATATCCGTTATTACCTGTTAAATAAAATGTCATTGTAGCAACATGACCCGGCGGGCATAAATCAGATGCCGTGATATTGAAAACTGATTGTATTGTTTGGTTTGCGATTATGTTTCCGGCTGAAAATGTATTTTGATTTATTGTAAGAAATGGATTATTTGTATTTACTGTAATGTTAAGATTTTCGATGCCGGAGCCTCCGTTATTTACAAAGTAAAAACTCACGTCACTTGTTTCTCCAATATCAAGACGTAAATTGTCATTGTCATCAACCACATAATGACTTAGTATTAAGTTTGCGGTATAAACAGGATATTGAAGGTCAATTTCCCAGCTTCCCTGGTCTGATAGTGCAGTTAGGTGGAATGTTAGAATTTGTCCATTTGTGAAATTGTAATTCAAATTAAACACAAAAGCTGAATTAACGGCAATTTCCTGCAAAGGATTTAATTGACCGATTTGTTGGGAATTTACAACAAATTGAACATTCGGATTTTGACAGCTTAAATTTATGGAAAGATTAGTAATTGGTTGTTCTGTGGCATTTCTTAAATTAACATTTATGGTGCCTGTTTCGCCCCATTCCAGAAAGTTATTGTTTGGAGTTGTTAATTGGGTGGAGATTATCAATCCTTCGGTGGAGATTGGGATAGTCTTTTTATTTACTATTCCTTTTGCGTCGGTAACTTTAAAATTTAATGGGTATGCTAAAATTTCCTGATCAGGAACTCCTGTAAGCAGCCCACTTGGACTTAAGTTAAAATATTCGGGAGTAAATTTAGGCTCGAAACTATAACCGATATTTGAAAGCGGGTAGTAAGTGCCGCTGACAGGACTTAGAAAATAGCCATGCAGGTCGCCGTTTGAAACTCCGGATGACCAAACAAGATTATTTACCGGTGTACAGTTATTATAATATATTGAAATTTTTCCGTTACTTTCAAGTTTTACAGAAACATCAATATTTGTTCCTACCCAACGAACAATATAATAATCGCTTCCTTGCAGAAAATACTTTGTACAAGATTGAGTGGAATAAAAGGCTGCGATGGATCTTCGGTTAGCAAATCTTGTTTGATAATTACTTAAAGCAATATTACTATTCATATAGGGGAGATTATAAGATTCTCCCGAAAAATCAATTAAGCCATAATTTGTAATCCAGCATGAAGTGTATTTTCTGTCAAAAAACGGAAATTCAAAAGGCAAAGTAATTTGTGTGGCAGAAAGAGTATTGGTAGCTAAGGGTATTGGAGTTTCAGCAGTTGAAATTTTGTAATCAGTATCAAATTCCCATAAATATGGTGGAGTGCCTCCTGCAGCTTCCATCTGATAGTTGTAGTTATGATAAACATTAGCATTAGGAAGAGAATTTGTAGTTATCTGGGGTTTTTGAAAATTTAGAGTATGGTTTACATAAACTGTTGTAACTCCATTTTGAATTATTGGGACATTAGTTTGCGAGCTTTGAACTTCAGTGGGCATTGTTCCGGTATAATCTAAAACCGAAAAACTGATAATATTTCCATCACCCCAGCCCTCTGGATCGTTTTCGTATATGCTGAAAAAGAATCTTGCTTCTTGTCCGGGATTTAGAAAATTAACAAATTCGGTAAGGTCGAGACCAAACTCAAGGTAGCAGAAATTTTCTTCGTTTTCGCCCTGCAATCCCCAATCATTGCCTTGATAGTCAATTATGGGATAAAACATTGTATATTCAGGTTGTGTGGCAGCAGGATTTGCACTCATACCTGCCATAATTTTTATTCTTTTTCGTTTAGTGTAATAAAGATTAACTTTTGCTGTTAGGGTAGGAGAGTATTCTTTTACCGGAATAAGAACGTTAACTGTATGATTCCATATTCCTCCTTCGTTTGAGGCTAGGGCAAGGGTGCGATACATCATCCATCCGTTATAAGCACCTCCGAATGTATTGCACATTTTAAAACCTCCGATTTCCCAATCGCTAACATCAATTATTCCATCATTATTTAAATCAATATGATTTGTGTAAATACCATCATCATTGTAGTCCCATCGAATAGAATCATTATATCCTGTAATGGTCATAGCATGATTTGGATTGCTTCCCCATAGTGTTATCACTTTTTCGCCTTCATGTTCAGTACCGGGCGGTAAAACTGTTGTAGGATTCTGATGTTGAGAATAAAAGATAGCAATACCTCCGTCGGGGCTGCCGTCGAGATGGTCATTAAGCCAGTGTTTTAAGGTTAATATTCCTTCTTCGGTAGAGCAGTTTATGGCATAGGCTTTAAAAAGACGGTTTTGCATTGCAATATAATAATTGTCGTAGCCTGTCATCCATCGTTTTGGACCACCATAGGCATGAGTGCCTCCATAAGTTTGCATATCAGGTGTGCCGACTTTTTTTAGTAATACAAAAGTGTGATAATAACTTGCTCCATAATATCCGTCACCTCCGTTTTCCCAGTTCCATGCAAAATGTGTAGGGTATTTGTTTTGAACCAAACTACCGTTTCTATTTCGCAATCTGTTCATTTCGTACGTAAAAGCATTCCCTACACAAGCTGCCTGCCCGCATGAAAGCCCGTCTTGATTAAAAAGCCCACTGTAATATGGTAAAACAGTATTATCAACAGCATAAGGCAGAGATTTATTTTTATATGAAGGAGGTAATTTTAATTCAGGTAAACTCATTAATTCGATTTGCTCCTTTTCACTAAGAGGTTGTATAATTTGGAGCGGTGCTTCCACAACATTTTGAGCCTGAATACTATAAATACAAAAAAACAAAATCGCAATCCCCAAAAACTTTTTCATGAATTAAATCTTAATAAAATTGAATAATATAGTATCTTCTTTGTTTTCAATCTTTAATATATACTTTCCTGCCGGTAAATCGGAAATATTTATCATACTGGAAACGTAGCTAATACGTCCGGACTTTATGGGAGTTGAATTCAAATTATAAATTATATAATCATAATCGAAATGAAAATTCTGATCAGCATTTTTGATGCTTATAAAGTCTTTTGCCGGATTTGGAAAAATGCCAAACTTGTTATTAACAGTGTTTTGTATTCCTGTATACAGATAAAAAGTGCGAACGTCGCTAATGTTGTTTGCATCAGTAATCTTTACAGAAATAGGGTATCCGTAATAGTCCATCATATTGCCATAAATTACTCCGTCTTGATTTATATTTATGGTTGCAGGTTTAGGGTATGGAGTAATTGTAAATTTAGTTCCATTAGGAGGTATGTCGTTTAAAAAGCAGAGGATGTGATTATTTTTGTAACCAAATGAAACTCCTCCCAGGTCGGGATATTTCCTTTTAAGAGATTGCGGACCGTAATGAAATTCTATTTTCCCATCGTTGTAAAGTGTTGCCATAAATTCTGCACTTGTCCATTGTTCAGCCCAAAGTTCAGAAACTTTCCATCTTATTTTAACATTATTGGAATTGTTTTGATACCATATTCCTTGTTCTTTTGAATGATCGCATACAAAATTACATCTGAAAAAAGGAGCAATCATCATCTCGTTGATGAACATTGGGTAAACCAAATGAAAAAACTGCGTCCAGTGTGTTGTGTTATGGTTTGGAAGAATAATCCCATTAGTATGTACTTTAATTTTATTTGTGTAATAATTATTTATTGGAAAATCAAAATTCAAATTTAAGCTCAATTCTCCGTCAAAATACTCATTTGGGGTAAGCTTGGTTCCGGTGAAACTCTGATATTCCTGAGTTTGTTTGTCAATTTCGTAATAAGTAATTAATTCCCATTTATATGGAGGTGTTCCACCTTGAGCCTGAAGCGGAAACCAGATTTGCTGGTTTATATCATGTGTAGGAATCGAAGTCGAGAGTATTTTTGGCGAATTTACTTCTATTACTTCGATTTTCATTGTAAATGTGGTTTTAGCATTGTTTACAAAATTTACCGGCAATTGCTGATAAACTTTTTCGACAGGAATATTTCCTGTATAATCAATTAAAGAAAAGTTTTCAATTTTTCCACTAAAGGAATTATTTGGGTCAAATTCATAAAATGTAATGAAAAACTTTGCGGATTTTTGAGAATTAAAATACTGTAAATACTCTGTGAGATCTAATCCGAATTCTATGGTTTTGTCTTGTTCGGATGTTCCACCTTGCATAAATTTGTTTCCACCTTGAAAATTAAAAATCGGAAAATCGCTGATGTATTCCGGTTCGTTTGCAGTTGTGTCTGAACTAATACCAATCATTATTTTAACGGCTTCACGAGATGGATGGCTTATTTTTACTTTGGCAGTGAGCAAAGGTTTGTATCCGATATTTGGTTCAATTATATGCACACTGTTATTTAAAATTCCACCGGAACCATAAGCATCAGCAAAAGTTTTATACATTATCCATCCGCAACCGTTTCCCTGCCAGGTTGGTCCATTGCTTTCGGCAAATTTGAAAGCTCCTTTTTCCCAGTCACGAATATCCACAATCCCGTCGCCGTTTATGTCAATGTTATTTGTGAATTGTCCGTCTCCATTATAATCAAAACAAATATTATCATCATAACCTACCAGCGTACGAGCATGTAAAGCATCATTACCACATTTAGTAATAACATATTCTCCTGCATGTGGAGTTCCTTGCGGAAAATGAGCATCGCCGTTTTGAGCAATATTTGCCATAAATGTTGCTAATCCTCCCATATCAGAAGATCCGCTATGGTTATAAATCCATGATTTTAAAGTAATGATTCCTGCTTCGGTATTTGTTTTGATGAGATAATAATCTTTAATTCGATTGTGCATAGCTTCGTAATAAAGGTCATATCCGCTTGCCCACATAGAACTGTCCCTTACAACATCTGCAGGTGACCTGTGGAGAAGAAGCACTCCGAATTTTTTCATCATTTCCATTGTTAAAATATAGTGCCCGCCATACCAACCACTTCCGCCGTTATTGAAATTCCATGGAAAATAAACAGAAAAAACATTGTTCGGATTTTGAGAACTTATTCCTTTGGCTAAATTTGTTTCATAAGTCATCATATAATATGAAGCCGAAACCTGATTGCAAACCCAATGCGTTTGCTGGTAAATCGGAGGAAAATATATCGAGCTTGTTAAATCAACACTTGAAGGCAAGTTTTTTCGGTAAAATTCCAAAGCTTCTTCAGAAAGCTCGTAATAATCTCCTTTTTTTTCCAGCATTGAGTTTGAAATACTGCTCTGGGAAAAAGAATGGCTTGTAAAACAATTTAAACTTATAAAAGTTATTCCTATGAATAATATTTTTTTTGCTTTAATTTGCATGAATATAATTTTATGCAAAATAATGAATAAATATTTTAATAAAGTTTTGTTGGTGTTATTTTATACTAATCAATAAAAATGGATTATAAACTTATTTCAGAATACAGACCAACCGGCGATCAGCCCGAAGCAATTAAAGAACTTACTGAGGGAATCCTGAAAGGGCTGAAGCATCAAACATTGCTTGGTGTTACAGGTAGCGGTAAAACTTTTACTATAGCGAATGTTATTGCCAATGTCAATCGTCCGGTTCTGGTAATGTCGCACAATAAGACTTTAGCTGCACAATTGTATTCTGAATTTAAGGAATTTTTTCCCGAAAATGCTGTGGAATATTTTGTTTCGTATTACGATTATTATCAACCGGAGGCTTATTTACCGGTAACGGATACTTATATTGAGAAAGATTTGTCAATAAATGATGAAATTGAAAAACTCAGGCTTAGTGCCACATCGGCGTTGCTTTCGGGACGGAGAGATGTTATTGTGGTAAGTTCTGTTTCTTGTATTTACGGCATTGGTAATCCGGAAGATTTTCATAATAGTACCATAGTTTTGAGTCGCGGACAAAAAATTGAACGTGATGCCTTCCTTAGAATGCTGGTTGACGCTCTGTATTTTCGATCCGACATTGACTTTAAACGTGGCAGTTTTAGAGTAAAAGGCGATACGGTAGATGTTTTTCTTGCTTATCATGATATAGCCATTCGTATTGTTTTCTGGGATGACGAAATTGATGAAATATATTCTTTTTATCCTTTCACAGGAGAAAAAATCGAAAATCTTGACATTGCCAAAATTTATCCCGCAAATATTTTTGTAACCTCAAAAGAAAGAATAAAACAGGCTATTATTAACATTCAGGATGATCTTGAAAAACAAGTAACATTTTTGCAATCTCAAGGGAAATATCTCGAAGCAAAACGCTTGAGGGAAAGAACATTGTTTGATATTGAAATGATTAAAGAAATTGGGCATTGCAGCGGCATCGAAAATTATTCCCGCTATTTCGACGGTAGAAAGCCCGGTACTCGTCCTTTCTGTTTGATTGATTATTTTCCCGAAGATTTTATTACCATAATAGATGAAAGTCACGTTACTATACCTCAAATTGGTGGCATGTACGGAGGAGACCGATCCCGAAAAGAGAATCTTGTTAACTACGGGTTTAGACTTCCCGCTGCTCTGGATAATCGCCCTCTTAAATTTTATGAGTTCGAAGCACTGATGAACCAGGTGATTTATGTTAGTGCCACACCTGCCGATTACGAGCTGAGAATGTCGGGCGGTGTTATTGTTGAACAGGTTATCAGACCTACCGGACTGCTCGATCCGGAAATTGAAGTGAGACCATCACTCAACCAAATTGACGACCTGATGCACGAAATTGAAATGCGAGTAAAACGCGATGAACGAGTACTTGTTACAACACTCACCAAAAGAATGGCTGAAGAACTTACTAAATATCTTGAGAAAAATGGAGTAAGATGCAGATATATTCATTCCGATGTTGAAACTCTGGAACGTGTCCAAATATTGTCTGATTTACGAACCGGAATTTTTGATGTTCTTGTGGGAGTAAACCTTTTGCGTGAGGGACTTGATTTGCCAGAAGTTTCTCTTGTTGCCATCATTGATGCCGATAAAGAAGGATTTTTACGTTCGGAAAGGTCCCTCACTCAAACAGCAGGTAGAGCAGCCCGTAATATAAATGGAAAGGTGATAATGTACGCTGATAAAATTACTGCCTCAATGCAAAAAACAATTGACGAAACCAATCGCCGCAGACAAAAGCAATTGAAATATAATCAGGAACATGGCATTATTCCTCGACAAATTGTAAAAGCTCAACGAGACGCCCTATCCAAAAAATTGGCTGATTTGAATGCAGAAAGACTACAACCTGAACCGGTGGAATATCAAAATGAAGTTATTTCGGCAGTAGCAGCAGATCCTGTTGTTAAATATATGAGCGATAAAGATTTAGAAAAAGCAATTAAAAAAACTAAAAAACAGATGGAAGAGGCAGCGGCAAAATTGGATTTTCTCGAAGCTGCCCGCCTCAGAGACGAAATGTATGCTCTCCAGAAAATTTTAAAAGCGAAAAGGGGATGATATTGTAAAAATTTTATCTACCGTAAATATGAATGCTTTGAGAAGCTGTTGGCAAATACTTTAATCCCAGCCATGTTATCATTAACATCACAAATGATATTATGATTAAAGTTTGCAAAATAGAATATTTTTGAGGGTGTCTATTGTGTATATGAATCAACATCAAATAGAATAACCATGTTATCAATGCCCATATTTCCTTAGTATCCCATGCCCAGTAGTCTCCCCAGGCAATTTTGCCCCAAAACGCTCCAAACAACATTCCAAATGTAAGCAACACGAACCCCGGATAAATTAAAATCATAGCTTGATTGATGTTTTGATTCTTAGTGTTCTTATTTATATTTCCGCTTATAGCCAGAATAGTTGCAGATCCTAAAATTGCGTACGAAATCATATACACAGATACATGAGGGATAAACCAAATACTTTGCAATGCCGGCATCAAATTACGAGATTGATATTCCGGATGTAAAATATCAGAAATTAAAAATGCTGATGCCATTATTAGCCCTAAAATTAAAACCAATTTATTTTTTAAAAATCTGTATATAGCAACATTTACAACACTTACCAAAAAAGAATACCATAATCTTGTTTCAGCCATAGACCGCATTGGAGGTCTTTCAATTTCTATCCAATATTGCACAATAAACAGCCCTAATATAATTATTCCTGTAATTGCGAAAATGATGGATAAATTTATGAACCAATTTTTATTGAGAAATATCATTATAATTGAAATTACCCAAAGAGCAATACTTAAACCGGCGAAATATACAAAATACGTCCACATCACAGATTATTTTTTTAATAAAATTAACATAAAAACAACTCCGCATAACATCATTATAAAACCAGCATAGATAATATAAAGCCATGGATCATACACAGCTTTAAAGTTACTTATTGTAGAATCAGCTCCTGCCGAAGAATCATAAGAATATTGATAAATCCACCAATTATCTAATTTTAAAGGATTGTTTACCTCAACAGTTCCATGGAGTATGCTAGAAGATTTTTGAGAATATAGCTTTATATCTGACCCGAAATAAGAAGGTTCGGGATTAAGCATGCGAATAATTTTTCCATCACCAAGTAAAATCGATTTTTCGTTGTAAAGAACTGTTGAATGACAAATCCAATCTGAAGCAATCAAATTATTGTTTTTATCATATATTTTAATTAATGCAGCGGCTCCTGTTCCGTGAATACCCCGGGCATCAATAAATCCTTTTTCGGTTGGGTAGCTGTTTTTATAGAACTTTTTTATTTCAATTAATAAATCCTCGATTTTTAAATATTTACCTTTTTGTTGCGAATATTTCAACTTATTGTTTTTATCAATAAGTACGATTTGAGGGTCATAAAACTCAGCTTTGAATTTCAATAATTCTATAGCGATTGGGAGTTCTTCAATTTGCCCTTTAAAGTCTTTGCTATACCATACAATATCACCTTCTCTAACCGATAATATTGCTTCTTTTTTATCAATAGAACCAAAGTATCCTGCTGATAATACAAGCCATAATCCAAAATGATTTAGGAAAAATGTTAAATTTTTTAAATTAAAAGGAATCAATCTTGAAATTGTAGCATTGCCTAATGCTAATAACAAAAAAATAATTGTTATAAAAAAAAACCACGTATTTGAGATGTTAGTAATAAAAGCTGTTTTATTTGATGTGGTAGTTTTTTGTGGGATAATTCCCATTATTATTATAAGTAAAAGAAAAAAACAAATGGTTGGAATGGCAGCCTCTGCTGAAGCTAACCATTTGAAAAAATACAGCTTTTTTCTGAGTATAAAAATTAATGCTACTACGAGAAACAGAATAATTAAACAAAAAAGGTTTGTAGGGAAATATGGTTTGGGTATTGAGTTAAACGGAACAATAAGCTCTAAAGCAAAAGAAACCACAAACAATCCCAGACATATTAAAAACCCTTCGGAATAGCCCCATGGATGCGTCCATAGGGCTTTTTTATCATTGTTTTTCATTATTGAAATGATTACATTATTCGTTGAGGCATTGGCATTTCTTGTTCACGTTTTTTTGCAATTTCGAGCCATTTAGGAAGTGTATTTTTTTTCCATTCCTGCTTTTCGATTCGGAATTTGTTGTAATCTATACCAATGTATTCCTGTGCTTTAGCTTTTGTGCTTATGTCAGGCATATTAACTGGCTCATTATACCCAAGCGATGCCAAAACGCGACTTAAAATAAGTCTGGCTTCTGAAGCCTTGTCTATTCCATCCGCTAAAATTCTCATTGATTCAAGAGGAGCATGGAATGAGGCTCCATGACTTGCTGCAACAAAATCCCAGCGCCATTGAGCCTGGCGAATAAGTTTTAGTATAGGTTTCATCATTTCTTCAGTAGCTCCCTTTTCCCATGCAAATTTGGCTTCGATATGTAGTTTTACCAAAATTTCTTCTAATGCAATTTTTTGTTGATGAACTTTATCTTGTCTTTCGTAAACATTACGAATTAAATCATCTTTATTTTGACGATGACATACCATACATGAATTTTCGATATTGTTTAATGGGCTTTGAACTTTATGATCGGATATTTTCATGCTTCCTTCTGTTTTATAGGGCATGTGGCAATCGGCACAAGATACTCCACGCTGAAAATGAATAGAATACTGGAACAACTCATAATCCGGATGTTGAGCTTTTAACATAGGAGCTTTGCTTAATGGATGTATCCAGTCGTAAAATTCATATTCATCATAATAGCTCTCAATTTCTTCTACACTCATACCTTTATCCCATGGAAAGACAACGTACTTTTCAGAACCTTTAAAATAGTATTCAACATGGCATTGTGCACAAACCAACGAACGCATTTCGTTTAACGATTTTTTACTAATGTCTATATTTTTTCTTTGGTAGGCTTCCTTAAGTGGTATTTGAAAAATCCTGAGTGTCATATCTTTGGGATTATGGCAATTTGCACAACCAATTGGATTAACCATTTCTGATAAATAATGTGCCCATGTTTTTGAATAGAAATCTTTTGTGTCCATGTTATTCATAATTCGAGGAACATCAGCACTTTTACATGTCCAACAGCTGGCATATTGAGGTCCTTGAGTTTCGTCAGCTGGTGTTCCAGTTCTGAGAGTATTGTATAAATCTTCAATTGCATACACATGTCCACGTGCTTGATTGAAATCCCTCGAAAATAGATATCCCGCAAAAAGAATAACAATTCGCGGATCCTCTTCCAAAAGGTCTCTAAATGCACTACCTCCGTGCTTTGAACGAAATGAGGTATCCGCCATCTGTGAATATGTTTGATATTCTCTTGGAAAAGCTAATGCCCAGGCTTCATTTCTAGGCTCAAATTCATCTATTGCATATCTGGGAACATTTAGCAAATTAGCCTCTGCTCGTCTTTGAATTATACTTGAGGCTAAAATTCCAAGAAAAAAAACAAGTATCATCGTTATTCCGAAAATAGCCCATCCGAGCCATGGACGCCTTGTTATTAATTCATTTAAGTTTGTTTTCATAAGCTTTATTTTTTAATTTATTTATAAATTTTTTCTAGCCAATCTGGAATATCTGGTTTTGGGATTGGTATCGTTCCGTAGGGCGATGAAGATAAACTTTTTACTGTTCCGTGTGGAACTTCTCTATGACAATCCCAACATCTTTTTCCATTTCCTTCAGCGATTTCATCAAGAGAAACATTAGTTCCTACCATAGAGTTTAAACTACCATGACACCGGATACAATTTTCCTGTACAACTCTTTGGCCGGCTTGATGCATTCTTATTACTTGAGGATAAGTATTCAATGTGAAAATTGTGGCATGTCTTAGCCCATCATTTGCTTTGAAATAATATTTTCTAAAAATATTGTCATGTGGAACGTGGCAATCTACACATGTAGCATACTCCCTGTGCGAAGAATGATGCCAGGTTACATATTGGGTTCTCATTATATGGCAATTTACACAAGTAGAAGGTTCTTCGGATAAATATGACCAACCTCTTGAAATGTAGAAAACAAAAATAACGCTTCCGGTTAATATTCCATAAGCTATAATAAAAAGTAATCTCCATTTCTGAGGTGGTGTAATGATTTTAATAATTTTTTTAAGAAGTTTCATAGTAAATTAATATCAATGTTGTACAAAGTTAAAATTTATATCCAACTGCAGGTGCAAAATGCCAATTATTTTTAATAGAATAAAAAATTATTCCGCAGGTAAATTTTTTATAGCATAGTTGTAAACCTGTACCCAAGACTGGTGACAATGGTCCTTTGTCTATGTTAATATCATATCTGTAATTATATTTCAGTGAAGGAAACATTCCTGCAATGAGATATGTTTTCCCGCTCTGAATTTTTAATCCCGGACCACCAAATGTGATGAAAATATTTGATTTTGTATCTTTGGCAAGTAGTATTTGTCCGGAATATTCTATTTTAATGCTTTTTTCTTCACTTAATGGATTTTTATCTTGTCCAAAATAAGAAGCAAAAATAAAAACAGTTGAAATCATCATTAAAAATTCTTTTTTCATAAGCCTTTTATGTATTTTAGTAACAAATTATTAATTTTATTTCGTAATAATAGTATATTTTTGAACGAAAAATAGTAACAATTGTTACATTTAAAAAAAAGAATATGGAGAAAAATATTATTGAATTTCTGAAAAAAAATCATTTATTTAATGGATTATCAGAAATCAGAATATCGCAAATATTGTCTAAAATAAATTACAAGATTAAATCGTACCGGAAAAATGATTTAGTATTTTTAAATAATGAATATTGTAAAGATTTGGTTATTTTGTTGGATGGAAGTTTACGTTCAGGATTTTATAAAGACAACGGTTCTTCTGTAATGATAAATAGAGGTGCATATAGCCCCGGCTGTTATCGCTCCGGCATTTTTATTCGGGAAAAAACAATGTTTTCTGGTTTATGTAGTCTCAGAATGTAATTCAACTATTTTGCTCATTTCAAAAAATATGTTTTTGGAAGAGGTGTTAAGTGAACGTGAAATTTTATTGAACTATCTTAATATAGTTTGTTCAAAAGCACAGTTCTTAGCAGAAAAAGTTAGATTTTATTCAGTTTATGATTTGAGGCGGAGGATTATTCACTTTTAATAAACAATTATGATTTGGAGGAAGGAAAATCCACTATATTATCAATTACATTAAAGGAACTTTCAGAAATTTTAGGTGTTGAACGACCATCCATTTCCAGGATATTAAAACAACTTTGTGAAGAAGGTTTAATTGAGTATTGTTCATAAAAAATTAAGATATTGAATTTTACTGAACTCCGTCGTGATTTAGAATAATTCTATCTCTTTTTCAATCTTATCGCTTCCCAAAATTTTTTTGAGCTTTGCTCTTTTTGATTGTTCCCGTATTCGTAGAATTTCAGCTTTTTAATTTTTTCGGGTAGGTATTGCTGTTCGGTAAAATTATTTTCGAAATTGTGCGGATATTTGTAATCTGCACCATAACCGATATTTTTCATCAATTTTGTGGGGGCATTTCGCAAGTGCAAAGGTACAGGCAAATTACCGCTTTCTTTTACCGCAGCTAAGGCTTTATCAATAGCTAAATATGCTGAATTGCTTTTAGGACTGGTTGCAAGATATATTGTAGTTTCTGAAAGTATAATCCTTGCTTCCGGCATACCAATTTTGCTAACCGCATCGAAACAGGCATTTGCGAGTAATAATGCATTTGGATTTGCCAATCCGATATCTTCGGCTGCTAAAATTATCAATCTTCGGGCTATGAATTTAATATCTTCGCCAGCATCAAGCATCCTTGCCAGCCAATAGAGTGCTGCATCGGGGTCTGATCCTCTGACGGATTTTATAAAGGCCGAAATAATATCGTAATGATATTCTCCTGTTTTATCGTAAACATTTATTTTTTCTTGAAGTTTTTCTGCTACAGTCTTATTGTCAATGATTATTTCATCTCCGGTTTCGGAAGTGCAAATAATTTCGAGTATGTTGTACAGTTTTCTGGCATCACCGCCGGAAAATCGGTAGACTGCGTCTTTTTCAAGAACCTTTATGTTTTTTTTTGATAATTCTGTATCGGTTTTTATGGCTTTTTCGATTAATACATCCAGATCTTTTTCTTCGAGATGTTTTAAGATATAAACATGACATCGAGAGAGCAGGGGAGGAATGACTTCAAAAGATGGATTTTCGGTTGTTGCTCCAATTAAAATAACCGTTCCTTCTTCAACAGCTGCCAATAAGGAGTCCTGTTGAGATTTGCTGAAACGGTGAATCTCATCAATAAATAGTATTGGAGCTTTTGTATTAAACAGAGCATTCTTACGTGATTGTTCGATTACTTCACGCAAGTCTTTTACTCCACTGTTTATGGCACTAAGAGCGTAAAATCCGCGATTACTTACTGTTGAAATTATTTTTACAAGAGTTGTTTTTCCTACGCCCGGTGGTCCCCATAAAATCATGGAATGCAAATTTCCGCTTTCAATCATTTTACGAAAAGGGCTATCGGGGGAACTGAGATGTTCCTGACCAACATATTCATCAAAATTTTTTGGTCTTAGACGTTCAGCAAGTGGTTTCACCAGTAAAAACTATTTTTTATGGGGTAAAAATAAGTAAAAATTACAATAGTTGTGTTTATTCTACAATTTTAAAGCAATATTCAAAGGTTGATATTTTTTCTGATGAAGCTTTGGAAGTTGTTGATGCTCCACGAGTTGTTCCTAAACCTCCGCCTAATACAGTTTCAAAAATATTTGAGCTGTCGCCACGTGATGCAGTGCCTCTGTTTGTGATTTGCTGAGTTAAATTCATAGGTTTATCTGAGCTTATAACTTTAAAAATTTCGTTTCCATAAGGAGGACCAAACATTATCAGTGTATTTTTTAGAATTGCCGATTCTCCTGGAGCAAGTGAATACTCACGACCATCAGTATCTTCTAACGTTGGAATAATGGGATTAATAAAACCGTCGGGTTGAATGTCAATAATGTTGAAAAATGCTTTTTTACTACCCTGGTTGGTTACTCTAATAACAGCATAATTGTCTGTGGAAAATGCCGGAGTTCCGTTTTTATCAAATATTGACATTGGTTCTAGATACTCTAGAATTTTAAAATCTCCGTCTTCATCAACAATCGCTTTGACAGGGATAAGTTCCATTGTAATATAATACCTGTCGTCGTAGTAATCCATGTCCTTAATAAGTTTTCCCTGAGAGTAATTTTGAATCGAGGACAGTACATTTTTTATCAGATTTTCATCGCTTTGTTCCGAAATGCTTTCAATTTCCTTGTTATATATTGCGTTAACTATTCTGAAATTTTTTGCTCCTCTTGTTTTAGAAAAGTTTAGAGTTAATTCGGGATTTTCGTTGGAAATTTTTGCGAAAAATGAGGAGTTTATTTGCTTTTCAAGTATAGTTTTTATTTCGGGGTCGGTTTTTGAATCAATCGAAACATAAATGATTTTTTGAGGTGGGGTTTTTGAAATTGGATAAGCCCATGTTTCAGCAGTTGATTTGAATTTATATTTTTTATCGAGAAGTACTGTTGAATAAAGATTTGTACTACTTATAACTTTACCTGTCGTTATGGTGTTATTATCGTCGGGTAAGGTAGCTCCCGGTATTGTAAAAGCAATTTTACTTCCGGGGTTAATGCCTCCGATTTGTCCGACATTTATTTCTACAATCGAATCATTTTTTATTGATTTCAAATTGAAATAAGCCGGTGGATTATTAAAATTTCCATTGAACAAAACATAATCAATATCTCCTTCGATTGCAGGATTTTGATTAGGAGCTTTTGAACTCATTTCAGCAAGAATTTTTGCATAAATCTGCCTGTATGTTTCTTCTCCTTTGATGTTGGAAAATGCTTTGTAAATGCAATATGACAAAGAACCTACCGGATTATTTTCTTCATCAAAAGTTTCGTAATTAAGTTCATTGGCAGAAGCTCCTGAAATAACAACGAATTTTGCAAGATTGTCGTTTTTTATACCTCTGGCTTGTGTTTTACTGTTATCGTTTTGGTAAATTCCAAAACCTGTTTTGTTGTCCGAAACATTTTTAGGCGGAGTCCATCCTTGGGGGACAAGTGGAGGTGCGCCGCCGCGTACCTTTGCAGAACCTCTTGTTCCTGTTCCGGAATGGCAACAGTCAAGAAAAACCAAGACATGTCCTTGAGAACCGAGTTTAGTTCGAAATTTCATTAACCATTCACCGAGTTCATCGTCTCTGAAATGTTTGCTGCCATCATACCCGGGAATCATTTTATTGGGAGCATCATAGCAAACAAGAGCTTCATCGAGCCCGTCTATTTCGTCTCCATTATCATCAAAAATCTGTTGTCCGTGTCCGCTGTAATGAATTACAATTTGATCTCCTTCGCCAATTTTAGAATACAGTTGATTAAAAGCATTGATAATACCTTGTTTTGTGGCTTGTTCATCAATAATGTAGATGATATTTTCGTTTGAAAAACCTATAGAAATCAATGATTTTTCAATTAATTTAACATCATTATGTGTATTTATCGGATACCATCCTGTTTTTTCCTGATCATAATTTCCTATTGCAATTATAATAACATATTTATCTCCATCGCTTTTTGCGAAGCAATGAATAAATATAGAAAATAAAGTCATGAAAATAAAACTTTTTTTCATAAATTTTATTTAAAGAAGCGAACAGAACCACGATGATTCTGTTTGCCATGTTGAACTAAAAATCCTGACCGTCAGATTTTTTTATTTCTTGTTCTTCGCTTTCTTCCATTTTTAACAGAAACTGTTCATTGCATTCTCCTTCGCTAAACCATTGATAGGTGTCGCCGATTGTGCGGCAATAAACTTCTTCGAAATTTTTTGGCAAAACTACTGATGAAGTTTCCCACGGATTTAATCTTCCTCTGTAAACTTTGTCAATCCATACATCAATGTAAAAGCCTGTCCAGTTGTCTAATTTTACCACACATCCTCCTCTTGATAAAGCCGGTTTTTCAACAAAAACATCGGTTGTTGGGATTACATACTCAGAAACACCTCTCGATTGAGTAACTTTTTTAGCCGTTAAAACAGTTTGTGCATTTAAACTGTTAAAAATGAAAATAAATAGCACAATAATAGCAGATAAAACAAATTTAGTTTTCATAATACAATTATTAAATTAAACAATGCAAAATTAATTCGAAAACAAAAATATAACAAAAAACAAGCCAAAAATAATAAACTTCAAAAAATATTGAAAATTATCGAGAATTAAATCTTAAAAATAATGGTAAAGAAAAATTATGTATAAATATAAATAACTTGCTTAATAGCGTAAAACCAAAGCAATGTTAGAATTTATATCATTCATAAGTTCCGGTTCAAGAAAAACAGCATCGCCACCTTTTTCAAGTACAATTTCAATAATTTCATCATAAATATCGTCTGTTATGTATTTATTATCGGTACTCTCAAAATTTTCATCAACCGGAATAACTTTATTTTCTTCAATTATTGCTCTTTGAAAAGTTCTTTTTTTGACAAATATCGTTTTAGCTCTTCCTTGATTTGCCATTTCCCAGATATCAGACAAATCAGTAATAACCTTTCCTGCTGAAACAGCTGCCCTTAATTCTGCAATTCTACTGTGATTCTTATTGTCTATAAACTCCTTTACAACAGACCACGCATCAAAAACTATGTGAATATCTTTATCAGCATCTCTGTTTTTATTTATATGACCAATAATAGCATCTTTATGTTTTGTGATTTCGAGATAATATTGAAAGTTCCTTTTTTCACAAGCAATTACTATTGGCAATGGATATTGTTTTGTTATTTCTGAAAAAGTATTATCAACCTTATTGAAAAATTCTTTGATGTAATTATCAACAAGAGTAGTATTGGATAATTCAGTTTTTGATTTTGGAAATAGATTATTTTCGAGAGGGAAAGTATCTTTAAATTCTTTAATTACATTATCATTAAAGGCTTCGATTAGTCTTGCCTGAGTTCTTGAGATTACTAATACGTAATATGCTTCTTGAGAGTGCATTGCCCGAACAATATCTCTTGTAGCAAAAGTTTTATCAACAATAGTTCTATCAACAACAGGAACAGCCAATCTGATATATTCAGCAAAATCCTTATTTGCAAATAAAAGTAGGCTTTCAAGATTATGGCTATGATCTATTTTTTGTGCTAAAACATAAATCTTATCTAAAATCGGCATGTAAATTTTCTTGTCGTATCTCGACACTAATTTTTCCTCTGCTATTTTTATGTGGTTTTTTAGGTTTAGAGGATCTTTTTCGTAATCCGGTTTTGTTCTGTGTGTGTTAATGATAATTGAAACACATACATCATCCTTAATTTGCTTGATTTTTAAAAAAAATGCTTTCATATATTACCAATTTTGTTGTTAATATGGTAAAAGTAATAAAATATTTAAGAATTCAAAAATCAATTTTTAAAAAAACTTAAAATTGAATTAAACGAATTGTAAAATAGTATTATCAGATGTATTAAATTAGTTTGAGAGCTTAGAAAAGCAGGATTTTAGAACTAAGCTCCCAAAATTCCTTTTACAGCATCAGCGATTAGTTTGCTTTCTGTTTTACCAGCCAGGCGTTTATTTGCTTCAGCCATAACTCTGCCCATATCTTTTATCGAAGTAGCTCCGAGTTCAGTTATGATTTTCTGAACTTCTTCTTTTAATTCATCCGGACTTAATTGTTTTGGCAAATATTGGCTTATTATCTGAGCTTGAAATTCTTCTGTTTCGTAGAGGTCAGGTCTGTTTTGTGAGCGGTAAATTTCTGCTGCATCTTTTCTTTGTTTTATCAATTTCTGCAAAATCTGAACCTCTTTTTCATAAGTTAAATCTGAATTTCCTGCATCTGTTTTTGCAAGAAGAAAAGCTGCTTTAACTGCACGCAATGCTTCGAGTTTTTCTTTTTCTTTGGCTAGCATTGCCTTTTTAATGTCTTCGTTAATTTGTTCGAAAATGCTCATAATAGTAAATTTTATATGTTAGTATTATTCTTTTTCCTTTCAATTGCGGGCTGTTCTTCCAGGAAGTCGAGATAATCCGAATTATTCAAATCATTAATATCTTTAACGTGAGTGAAATTATTCTTGTTTGTGTCAGGAATGGCTTCGTCTTCTTCCAGATTTTGAGGGAATTCAATTTCTAATTCTATTGGTGTGCCATCGGAACTTATTACCGGATTGTTATCTGATTTTTCATCCGAAATTGTATTACTGATTACTTCGTCCGGGTCGTCACCTAGAGATATGGTGATTGTTTTTTTACTATCATTTTTTTCATTTTTGTTTTCGTACATGTGTTCATAGGTAGCAAATCCTGTAGCGATTATTGTAACACTTATTTCTTCGCCCATGCTGTCGTCGAAACCGGTTCCCCATATTACATTAGTATCTTTTCCGACAACTTCCTTGAAGTATCCGGTAATTCTTCCGAATTCAGCCATTGTAAGTTCATGTTCACCTGTAGAGCTGATGATGTTTAGAAGAATATTTTTTGCTCCTCTGATGTCGTTATCGTTGAGCAGCGGCCATTCGAGAGCACTTTTTATAGCTTCTAAGTCTCTGTTTTCGCCTTTTGCTCTTGAGGATCCAATTATTGCCACACCGCTGTTCTTCATGACTGTTTTTACATCTTCGAAGTCAACGTTAATATATCCAGGTATGGTGATAATTTCCGCAATTCCCTTGGTAGCTGTTGCCAAAACTTCGTCGGCCTTTAAGAAAGCCTCACTGAATTTTAGATTGTTGTAAATGTCATACAATTTTTCGTTGTTTATAACCAACAGAGCATCTACATATTGACGCATCTTTTCTATACCTTCCTTAGCCTGATTTATTCTTGTTTCGCCTTCGATTAAGAAAGGAATAGAAACAATCCCTATTGTAAGAATATCTCTTTTGTTTGCAGCTTCGGCAATAACAGGAGCGGCCCCTGTGCCTGTACCTCCACCCATGCCGGCTGTGATGAACACCATTTTAGTGTTATTGTCAAGAATGGTTTCAATTTCAGCCAGACTTTCTATAGCAGCCTGACGACCTCGTTCGGGGTTGTTACCGGCTCCTCTTCCTTCGGTAAGCGTTTTGCCGAGAATTATTTTTGTTTCTACAGGGCTGTAATTCAAGGCTTGAGCATCGGTGTTGCAGACAATAAAATCAACACCTTTTACGCCCATTTTGAACATTTGATTAACTGCGTTGCTACCACCTCCTCCGACACCAATAACTTTGATTATCGAGGATTCTTCTTTTGGTATGTTGAATTCTATTTCGTCGAACATGGCTATCTGTTTTTTTATGTTATTATTATTCTTCATCATCAAAGAGTTTGGTCATTCTGGTTTTTAGTTTATTCAAAAAACTGTCATCCGGATTTTTCGGAGCTTTGTTTTTTGTTTTATCTTCTTCTTCGATTCTTTCTTCTTTGGTATTCAAATTTTCGATTACTGATTTTTCTTCTACATCTTTAGCATCTTCGAATTGAATTCCTTTAATGAGTAATCCTACTGCTGTTGAATATTGTGGCTGATTTATAATTTCGGAATATTGTCCTGAAATGTAGTCAGTTGGGAGAGCTATTCTTACGTCGTTAGCTGAAATGTATTTTGTGAGTTGTTTAAGGTTTTTAAGTAGAGAGCCTCCTCCTGTCATTACTATGCCGCCCGGAAGTTTTTCGCGTATTCCGCCGGTTTCAATCTGAAACATAATGGCATGAATAATTTCCTCCATTCTGGCCTGAATAGTCTCGTTTAGTTCGTAAAGAGAAAATTCTACTGGTTCTCTTCCTTTTAAAGGTTCCACTGATATTTTAACATCTTCCTGGTGTTTTTCTGCTAAGGCATACCCGTGTTTTATTTTTAATTCTTCGGCTTGTTTTTCAAGTATTCCAAACCTGTTTTTTATATCCATTGTAACAGTATTACCGCCAATTGGTATAACAGCTGTGTGTAAAACTTTTTCATTTTTAAAAATAGCAAGGTCGCTTGTTCCACCTCCAATATCAATCAAGGCAACTCCTGATTCTTTTTCCTGAGGTGTTAGCACCGCTTCTGCCGAGGCTAATGGCTCAAGAAACAGAGCTTTAATTTTTAAATCGGCTAAGGATACACATTTTTTTATGTTATTAACCATTGACATCTTCCCACTGATAACATGAAAATTACCTTCGAGCAAGTTAGCTGTCATTCCTATAGGATTTTCAATGCCTGTTGTTTTATCAACGATGTAACTTTGTGGTATTATTTCGAGAACTTCCTCTCCGGGATCAGTAATTTGATTTTTCATTTTGTTGTACAACATTGTTAGATGCTCGCTCTTTATTACCTTGTCCGGAGTATCTATAACAATGCTGCAACGGTTCTTGGTGCCAATAACGTGCTGACCGGCAATACCAACATACACTTCGCTCAACTCGATGCCGCACTCTTCTTTTATGATATTTAATACTTTTTTTATTGAGCTAACCGTATCATCAATGTTTAATACGGCTCCTCTTTTAATACCTTTTGATGGAGTGGTGGCAAAGGCTACAACTTCAATTTTATCACTGAAAATTTTTCTTCCTGCTATTGCAGCAATTTTTGTTGTACCAATATCAATTGCTCCGATTATTTCTGAGTTATTTATCATAATGTTATTTTTTTTTACAAATTACTTGATTCGAAAATTTTAAATTTATAGATTTATATTTATTCCAATCTGTGAGCGAAAAACCTTTACTGTACATTGCCTCTAACTTCCCGAGTTTGTATTTGTAATTTTCCGGACTACCAAGTATTATTATATGTTCTCCGACTCGTGGAACTAATTCAATGTCGTTGTTTTCAGCAATATATATCTGTTCAAATTGATGTTTCCATAAATCGTGATTATTGATATATTTCACCAATTCATAAATTTCGTAAAACGAATAACCATATTGTTCACGAAAGGCTATTCCTTCTGATGTGAAAACCGATTTGAATAAATTTTCATCTATGTTTCCGCTTACAACAATTACATTTGCAGTATAATCAGGACAAATATCTACGATTTTAAATTCATCATCTACATAATAGCTCTTATTTGTTGAACAAATCACTCTCATTACCGGATTCCGTTGTTTAATTTCAATATAAACTTTTCCCTTTATATCATGATATACTTGAGCTTCTTTTACTCCATTCAGAGTTTCAATCAATTTTTCAATTTTTTCAAAATTAAGACTATCCAGTAAGGTTTGATTCAAAATTATATTATTAGTTTTCAACAAGTTTTCAATAATTTCGTTGTTAACAAACTTATGATTGTTGTCTAACAGAATTACCAGGTCCGTACATCTTTGTTTGGACTTTTGTTTGATTGCAAAGCCCAGAACAAAAAATATCCAGAGACCGATTATGAGAATCTTTAATATTTTAAATATCAGCTTCTTCATTCAGCAAAGTTGTTTTTATTGGTTGAACAAGCATATCAATATCTCCGGCTCCCATAGTAATAATTACTTCTTTGTCTAAACTTTTTAAAATTTCGGTAAGCTCTTGTTTTGAGCAAAGCATTTTGTCTTGAATATGTAAATTTTCAAGGATCAAATCCGACTCTACTCCCGGAATAGGCAATTCCCGAGCAGGATAAATCGGCAATAAAATTACTCTGTCGCACAACTCCAGACTACGAGCAAATTCTTTGTAGAAGTCCTTTGTTCTGGAGTACAGATGAGGCTGAAAAATACCTGTTATGTGTTTTCCGGGGTATAATAATCGTACTGATTTCACAAATGCTTCTAATTCGCTGGGGTGGTGGGCATAGTCATCTATATACACTAGATTTTTAGTGTTTATGATATAATCGAAACGTCTTTTTATTCCTTGATATGATTCCAAACCTTTTCTTACAGAATCTTCATCAATGTTATTTACTAAACACAAAGACGCTGCAGCCAGTGCATTTTCAAGATTATGATTGCCTCCTATTTGATATTTAATATTTTTGATTAAACCTGTCGGGTGCTGAATATCAAAATAACAAAATCCATTTTCGTAGTGGATGTTTTTTAATGAAAAATCATAATCTTCATCATTGACGGAATAACGGAATACTTTTATTGAACTGTTGACATTCTTTTGAAAATCAATATCAACGTGATTGCTTAACAATAAGCTTCCTCCCTGCTTTATTTGATTTGCAAATTGCAGATAAGCATTATACAGGTTTTCGTAAGTGTGATATATATCCAGATGGTCGGGTTCAATGTATGTTATTACGGCTGTAGTCGGGAATAATTGATGAAAAGACCTGTCGTATTCATCGGCTTCTGCTACGACATAATCCGATTCAGGATGGTTTATGAAATTGGAATTTATATTTTTTAATATTCCTCCTAAAAATGCAGAACATTTATTTTTGGTATGAAGTAAAATATTTGTGCAAATTCCCGAAACTGAAGTTTTCCCGTGACTTCCGGCAATAGCAATTGCATATTTTTGATTTGCAATCATTCCAAGAATCTGAGCTCGTTTGTAAATAGAAAAATTGTGAGATTTGAAAAATTCTAATTCACGGTGTTCCCCTGGAATAGCAGGAGTAAATACTACAATAGTATAGTCAGGATTTTTATATATTTCGGGAATAAGATTTATGTTTTCTTCGTAATGTATATTTACGCCAATATTTTCAAGCATATCGCAAAGTTCGGATTTAACTCTGTCGTAACCAGCAACATTGTATCCGGCAAGTTTGAAATATTGAGCTAAACCGCTCATTCCAACGCCTCCAATTCCAAGAAAATATATGTTTTTGATATTATTTTCCATACACTAACGAATAAATTTCATCGGCAATTATTTCAGCAGAATTTCTAACGGCTAATTTTTTTATGTTTTCTGAAAGCGTGTTTTTCAATTCTTCATTTTCAACAAGTTCAATGGCTACATCAACAAGTTTTTCAGCTGCTTCATTGTCCTTAACCAGAATTGCAGCATTTTTTTCGACTAAAGCCAGAGCATTTTTAGTTTGGTGGTCTTCTGCAACGTTAGGAGAGGGGACAAGTATAACAGGTTTTCCGACCACACACAGTTCCGAAATTGTTCCTGCTCCAGCTCTGGAAATAATTATATCGGCAGCAGCAAAAGCATAATCCATCTTATATATAAAACCGGTGATAACAATGTTTTTTAAATTATCAGGATTTGACTTTTTAGCAGTTTCAAAATATGTTTTTCCTGTTTGCCAGATTAATCCGATGTTTTTTTCGTAAATTTTATTTAATCCTGATGCTATGCTTTCGTTTATTGTTCTTGCTCCTAAACTTCCGCCAACAACAAGAATTACCGGAATGTTATGTTCTAAACCGAAAAAGTTGCGAGATTCGATTTTGTTGGCATTCAGATTTTCAATTTCCTGACGTATCGGATTTCCGGTTTTAATTATTTTATCTGCGGGAAAATATTTTTCCATATTATCATAAGCCACGCAAATTTTCTTTACTTTTTTTGAGAGCAATTTGTTGGTGATTCCGGGATAAGAGTTTTGTTCCTGAATAATACAAGGCACTCCCAGAGATAAGGCAGCACGTAGAGCCGGACCGCTGGCATATCCACCAACCCCAACAGCTGCATCAGGTTTAAATTGTTTAACGATTTTTCGGGCTTTGAAATAACTTTTTAGAGTTTTGAAAACAAATTTTATCAAATCCGGAGAAAGTTTTCGGCTTAGTCCCATTACAGGCAGTCCGATGATTTTATATCCGGCAGCGGGGACTTTTTCCATTTCCATTCGCCCTTCGGCACCAACAAATAAAATTTCGGTGTCGGGATATTTACTTTTCAGAGCATTGGCAATAGAAATTGCTGGGAAAATATGACCTCCCGTTCCTCCGCCACTTATCAATATTTTAAGATTCTTTTTCTGCATCGGGTTCTGTATTTGATTCTTCGTTATTGATTACTTCTATAGAATTTTCTGTTTTGCTTTCGTCCTCAGCAGAAAGAGCTTCGGACTGCATCTTTTCTTCAAGTTCTTTTTGTTCAACTTCTCTGCTAACACTCAATATTATACCGAAAGCAACACCAGTGAAAAATATTGAAGTCCCTCCGTAACTAATAAATGGCAGCGGCTGACCAGTTACAGGAAAAACATTTGTAGCGACTGCCATATTTGACAATGCTTGTGTAACAATTAAAATAGACATTGAGGCGGTGATATAAATTCCAAACTTTCGTCCGGCTTTTTTGATGATTCTTTTGGCTCTTAAAAACAGAAACAGATAAAACGCCATTATGGGAATTACACCAAAAACAAGCCCAAGTTCTTCGGTGATAATTGCAAAAATGTAATCTGAATATGGATTGGGAAGAATATTACGTTGTATTGATTTACCGGGACCTTTGCCAAAAAGTTTTCCTGTTGCTACTGCTATTTTTGAATGTGTTTGTTGTATGTTCTCGGGTTTGTTAGGGTCCATGAATGTTTCAATACGGTTGTTCCAGGTTTCGAATCTGCCCACGTCCTTAAATGTTTTTATAGCGGCAAAAAGTAATAATGCAAAACCTACGGTTATTAAAAACGTTATAGCCAGATTTTTAAACCCGACTTTTCCAAGGAAAACTAAAATCATGCTAACCCCAAAAAGCAATAAAGCGGTTGACAAATCTGCCACCATTATCAGTCCGCATGTAATAACAATAGGGAGAAAAATGTTTTTCAGATAATTCAAGGTGATTTTATTTTCTTCTTCTTTGAGTGTAAGATTTCTTGATAAAAACATCAGTAATGTAATTTTTGCAAAATCGGAAGTTTGAAAAGTTATTCCTCCCGGCAATAGTAACCATCTGCGAGCATCGTTAATGTTTAAGCCCCAGATTAAAGTTATAATAAGTAAGAAAATAGAAAGATACCATAGAAAAACGGAGGGTTTACTAAAGTATTTGTAAGGCACTTTTGAAATCATTAAAGCAGCTCCGGTACCAATTCCTAAAATTATTATTTGTCGGAATAAGTATTTGGTGGCGTTAATGCCGCTGGCGTCGTAAGCCAATTGAGACGAGGCACTATAAACCGAAAGTATGGAATAAAAGCCAAGGAGTAGCATTATTCTCCATATACCTTTATCGCCTTCGAATATTTTTTGTCTTTTTTCTTCCATTACAACGACCTCACTGCTAATTTAAATTGAGTTCCACGGTCTTCGTAATTATTGAACAAATCGAAACTTGCACAAGCCGGAGAGAGTAGGACAGTGTCTCCTTTCTTGCCAAGACGATAAGCTGTCATAACTGCTTCGGGCATACTTTTAGTATCAACAATTACAGGAACAATACCTTCGAAAGCCTTGTGTAAAGGCTCATTGTTTAGACCCAGGCAAACAATAGCTTTTACTTTTTTCTTAACTAAATCTGTAAGCATCGAGTAATCGTTTCCTTTATCTATTCCGCCGGCAATCCAGATAATCGGAGCTTCAACAGACTCAAGGGCATACCATGCTGAATTTACATTAGTTGCTTTGGAATCGTTTATAAACATAATTCCGTGAACGCAAATAACCGGCTCTAAACGATGTTCAACATTTTTGAAATCCATCAAACTTTCACGGATAACCTCTTTTGTGATGTTTAAAGCTCTTGCTACAATTCCGGCTGCCATTGAATTGTAAACATTGTGTTTTCCTTTGATTGAAATTTCGTCTATAAACATTTTAAAATCTGATTTTTTGTTAAATACATAATTTATTTGGTCGAACTCTAAGTATGCTCCATTTTCGACATTGGTTTTTCGTTGGGAAAATTCAAATTGTTTTGCTAAAATTTCTCTTTTGTTTATTTCGTTGATTATGGTTTCATCGTCGCTGCAGTAAATAAAAAGGTCGTCTTTTGTAGTATTATTGAGGATTCTGAATTTAGAGTCAACATAGTTTTGAAATTTGTAGTCGTACCTGTCGAGGTGGTCGGGTGTAATATTTAGCAAAACAGAGAGTTCACTTTTAAAATCGTACATATTGTCGAGTTGAAAACTGCTGAGTTCTATTACGTAGTAATCAAAATTTTCTGTGGCTACCTGATATGCAAAACTTTTACCTACATTTCCTGCCAAGCCTACATTTAGTCCGGCTTTTTTAAGAATGTGGTATGTAAGCATAGTGGTAGTTGTTTTACCGTTACTTCCGGTAATACAAATTTTAATGGCATTGGTATATCGAGCAGCAAATTCAATTTCTGAAATTATGGGAATATTCAAAGACTTTAGTTTTTTAATAAGGGGAACACTGTCGGGGATTCCCGGAGATTTAATAATTTCGTTTGCGTTGAGTATCATTTCTTCGGTGTGTTGTTTTTCTTCGAAAGCAATTTCGTACTTGTTAAGAATTTTTTTGTATTTGTCTGGAATTTCCGCTTTGTCGGAGACAAAAACATCAAATCCTTTTACTTTGGCCAAAACCGCAGCACCTGTTCCGCTTTCTCCCGAGCCTAAAATTACTATTTTCTTGTTCATTGTTTATCTGAGTTTTAGGGTTATTATTGAAATTACTGCCAACAAAAGAGAGATAATCCAGAATCTTGCAACAATTTTTGGTTCGGGATATCCCTTTTTCTGAAAATGATGATGTAAAGGAGCCATAAGGAAAATTCTCTTACCTGTTCCGTATTTTCGTTTTGTATATTTAAAATAGCTAACCTGCAACATAACAGAAACGCTTTCGGCGAAAAATATCCCGCACAACACAGGGATTAAAAGTTCTTTTTTGATAACAATAGCAAAAACAGCAATGATTCCCCCGATTGTTAAACTTCCTGTATCGCCCATGAATATTTGAGCCGGAAAAGAATTGTACCATAAAAATCCAATAAGAGCACCAATAAAGGCTGCCATATAAACCACCAATTCTCCCGAATTTGGAATATATAATATTTGTAGGTACTCTGCAGCTATTCTGTTACCGGAAACATAAGCTAAAATTCCAAGGGTAGCCCCAATAATCGCCGAAGAACCTGCCGCCAGCCCATCGAGTCCGTCGGTGAGGTTTGCTCCGTTTGATACCGCCGTAACTATTAATATTACTGCAAGAATAAAAACAATCCACCCTATTTTTTCGGCATTATCGCCCAAAAACCAAACAATTTTTGCATAATCAAATTCATTATTCTTGAGGAATGGTATTGTGGTTTTTGTGGATTTTATATCGCAATATTCGATAAACTCTGCACAATTTGGATTATTGATGACTTCTGTAATTTCTTCGTTTTGATATTCAACAACCTTTTTTGTCCTTACAACAACATCATCCGAGAAATATAAAATTCCGCCAACTATAAATCCCAAAACGATTTGTCCTATGATTTTAAATTTTCCTTTAAGTCCGTCTTTATTTTTTCTTTTTATTTTCAGAAAATCATCCAGAAACCCAATAAATCCCAACCAAATTGTGGTAATAAGCATTAAAATTACGTAAACATTATGGATTTTTGCAAAAAGCAGAGTAGGAATTACCGTAGCAAGAATAATAATAATTCCGCCCATTGTTGGAGTTCCGCGTTTTTGCATTTGTCCCTCAAGGTCGAGGTCGCGTATTTCTTCGCCGATTTGTTTTTTTTGCAATAACCTGATAATCTTTTTCCCGAAAAATATTCCTATTATCAAGGAAAAGATAACAGCCATACCTGAACGGAACGAAATGTATTCAAAAACTCCCGCTCCCGGAACTCCCAATTCATTTAAATATCTGAATAAATAGTAAAGCATAATTTTAATTGTTTAGATATTGGTTTAAAATTTCTTTATCGTCGAAATGATACTTTACTCCGTTAATTTCCTGATAAGTTTCGTGACCTTTACCGGCGACGAGAATAATGTCTCCGGGATTAGCCATTTTGCAAGCTGTTTTTATTGCCTGCTCACGGTTTGTGATTCGTAAGCATTTTTTTTCTGTAATTTTATTAAGTCCTTTTTCCATATCATCCAAAATATCCTCGGGATTTTCGGTTCGTGGATTATCGGAAGTTAATATTACAAGATTGCTCATTTCTGCGGCTATTTTTGCCATCTCCGGACGCTTTGTTTTATCGCGGTCACCACCTGCTCCAACAACTGTAATTATGTTTGTGTCGCCTTTGTTAATTTCTGAGATTGTTGCAAGTACATTCTTTAATGCATCAGGAGTGTGTGCATAATCAACAATTCCTGTAATGTTGTTTTTTCCGTGAATGGTTTCGAATCTGCCGGAAACAGGACTCAATTCTGAAATTGCCTGTAAAACTTCTTTTTGAGGAAAATCAAGTAATATTGCTGCCCCATAAATTGCAAGTAAATTGTAGGCGTTAAATTTTCCCGTAAGTTTTGTCCATACTTCATTTGAGTCAATATTTAATAACATTCCTTCTGCCAGCATTTCGAGAATTTCGGCCTTGAATTCTGATAAAGAATTTAGAGAGTAGGTATGTTTTTGTGCTTTGCTGTTTTGAAGCATAACAGCACCGTTTTTATCATCGAGGTTTGTAAGTGCAAAAGCATTTGCCGGGAGCATATCGAAAAACATTTGCTTAGCACGGATATATTCTTTAAAAGTTTTATGAAAATCCAGATGGTCGTGAGTAATGTTAGTAAATATTCCTCCTGCGAAATACAGTCCGGCAACTCTGTTTTGTATTGTAGAATGCGAGCTTACTTCCATAAAACAATAATCACAACCTATATTTACCATTTCGTTGAGGTATTCATTAAGCCTGATTGGGTCGGGAGTGGTATGTGTAGAGTCAATTTTTTTTCTGTCAATAAGAACTTTAATTGTTGATATTAGTCCGGATTTATAGCCGAGTTTTTGAGTTAATTCATACAAACTTGTTGCGATGGTAGTTTTTCCGTTTGTTCCGGTAACTCCGATAAGTTTTAGTTTTTTTGAAGGATTGTCGTAAAATTCGGATGCAATAATTCCAAGAGCGTAAGATGAATCTTTAACTACAAGGTATGATGTTTTTGAATTGATTTTTTCGGGCAGAGCCTCGCATACAATAAGTTTTGCTCCCTTTTCTATAACCTGTTCGATATAATTGTGCCCGTCGGTTTTAGTACCTTTAATTGCAATAAACGCAAAGTTTTCCTGAACTGTTCTTGAATCAAAACATATATTTGAAACAATGCAGTCGTTGTTTATTATCTCAGTTAAAAAATTCAGTTTATTTCTTAATTCTAAAATGTTCATAAATTTAAAGTTAATGTTATTGCATCTCCTTTTCTAAACTCAGTACCGGGAGCAGGATTTTGACTGATAACTTTTCCTCTTCCTTGTATTCTTACTTTAAGTCCCAATTGTTCGAGTACGAAAACAGCATCTTTTGCTCCCATATTTATTACATTCGGAACTTTTGTAATATCACTGTAAGAAACCGGAGCGAAAGTAACTGTACTGTCGATCTGATTACATAATATCCAATCGGTATTTACAATTTTTTCGGCATTTGTTTTGATTTTCAGCCAATCATATACCTTTTGTGTTTCAGTTTTACTTCCTTTAAGAGCTTTGGGGACTGTTTTCCCAACAGGTCCATTTAAAGATGAAGTATGGAATTTAGGATTTGTGGCATAAATTTTATCGGCAACGTCTTTAAAGACAGGTCCGGCAACAACCGAGCCGTAAAAACCATTTTCGCGAGGATAATAAATCGAAACTATACAACTGTATTGAGGGTCGTCGGCCGGAAAATACCCAACAAAGGATGAATGATAACCGTGCTGTTTGTTACGCCCGTAATCTATCTGAGCTGTTCCTGTTTTTCCGGCGATTTTATACTGGTTTGATTTAATATTTTTGGCAGTACCGTTTTCAACAACGCCTTCGAGCATTGGCTTAATCTTTTGTATTGTTTCTTTTGAGCATATTTGTTCATCAATAATTTCGGGTTTAAATTCTTTAATAATTTTACCTCTGTATGACAAAGCTTCAGCAAAAATTGGTTTTACAAGAGTTCCGTTATTAGCAATAGCATTATAAAATGCTAAAATTTGCAGTGGAGTTATTTGCAGTTCGTAACCTATTGCCATTTGTGTTAGTGATAATTTAGACCATTCCTTTTGTCCTGGTTTGTGAATTACGGGAACAGCTTCGCCTCTGATAACAACGCCAAGAGGTTTATCCAGATGCAGGCGAGATAGTCCGTTAACGTATTTCATCGGTTGATGACGGTAATATTTATCAATGATTAACGATATACCAACGTTGGATGAAACTTCAAACGCTCTTGCAATACTGATGGTACCGTAAGCAGCATCACCGGAATCTTTAACTTTTTTGCCGAAAAAGAAAGTAAATCCTCTACCAGTTTCGACCAAATCGTCGGGATTGGCATATCCGTCTTCGAAAGCGAGGATAACTGAAGCAAGTTTAAATGTTGAGCCGGGGTCAATAGCGTGAGCTATTGCAAAATTTTGTTCTTCGTAATAATAACCGTCGGGATGTTTTTTTAAGTTGGCAATAGCTCTCACTTTACCGGTTTTAACTTCCATAACAACAACAGTTCCAAATTCTGCATTATGTTTGATGAGCTGCCTTTCTAAAGAAGTTTCGGCAACATCTTGAAGTGAAATATCTATTGTTGTTATTAAATCCAGTCCGTCTTTTGGTTCAATGTATTTTGCGTCTTCAACCGGCATCCAGATATTTCCCGGGAGTCGTTCTTTTACCGTGTACCCAGCTTTACCTCTAAGTTCTGTATCAAAAGCATCTTCGAGTCCAACGCCTTTTCTGCCTTCGCTTGCAACAGTTCCAATAGTTCTTCTTGCCAGAACTCCGAAAGGCATTTCTCTTTCATATTTTTTTTGATAAACAAATCCTCCTTTAATTTTACCTTTACGTAATAATGGAAAATTCTGCAATTTTTTAAAATCAGAATAACTTAATTTATTGCTGAATTTTAAGTATCTCTTACCGCTATCGCGGGCATTTATTAATTCATTTTTCCATTCTGCTTTTGTCTTATTCGGTAATAATTGTGATAAGCATAAAGCCAGAGAATCTAAATTTTCATTAAATATTTTTTGTGTAATAGCTTCGCAGTTAGGGTCCATACCTACTTCGAAATAAGCTACCGAAGTCGCCAGCAGTTTCCCATCGTAAGAATAAATGTCGCCTCTTGTTGGTTCAATTGATGTATATATTCGGGTGGATTTAAGTGATTTTTCAATTAATTCTTTGTCATAGAAAAATTGGAGATAAATAATTTGCCCTATAATAACAAGTCCGAAAATCCCGTATAAAATATACAGGATATTTAGTTTTATCAATATGTTATTACGGTCATTCATTTTTCTATGTCTATTTTATATTCAATTTTTTGATGAGGCGATTTTGGTTCAATAAGTGTTGAATTATTTTCCCTGAGTTTTTCAATTACTTTATTTATTCGGCTGCTTTTCATCAGTTTAGCTTGAATTTCAATTTTTTGAGCTCTTAAATCTTCTATTTCTTTTTTTGTTTTTTCTGTTTCGATAAATACCGATTCGGCATGATAGCGATTTGAAATGTATGCCAATCCCAGAACAAAAAGCAAAAGAATATAAGGTATCTGCTTGCGAAGGAAATCGCTGGCAACAATTGAGCCTGTGATTAGCCCTTTTAAGGTTTCGCGAAACTGACTGTTGTTTTTCTTTGCTTTCATATCCTTTCTGCTATTCTTAATTTTGCACTTCTCGACCTGGGATTATTGTTCATTTCTTCATCCGAAGGAATTATTACTTTTTTATTTACTTGTATAAAATCAGTTTGTATGTTTCCAAATCTGTCGGTAATCATATCTCCGTCAAAGTTTCCATACTTTATGAAATTTTTTACTATACGGTCTTCGATTGAGTGATAAGTAATAGTTACAAATCGTCCTCCGATTTTTAATGATTCACGAGCAGCAACGAGAAACTCTTTTATTGAGTCAATTTCCTGATTGACTTCGATACGAAGGGATTGAAATACCTGAGCAAAAAATTTGTTTTCTCTTTGTTTTTGTGTTAAGGGGCGTATTAAATTCAAAAATTCTTCGACGGTATCAATATTTTTTGTTTCGCGATAACTTATTATTATCGAAGCAAGTTTATATGCTCGGTCAACTTCGCCGTAATTTTTAAAAATATAAGTTAATTTTTCGTGTGAATAAGTATTGAGTATTTCTTTAGCCGTGAGTTTTTGGAACTTATTCATTCTCATATCGAGGTCGCCACCTAATCTGAAAGAAAATCCACGGTCTTTATTGTCAATCTGATAGGATGAAATTCCAAAATCTGCAAGGATTCCGTCAACTTTTTCTATTCCAGCATAACTGAGATAATTGCGTAAAAACCTGAAGTCTCCCTGGTATAATTTAAAGCGATTGTCGTTTAAGGAGTTTTTGATAGCGTCATTATCACGGTCGAGAGCAATTAAAAGCCCGTTGTTGCCGAGTTGATTAAGAATTTCACGTGAATGACCACCTCCACCAAAAGTAACGTCAACATAAATTCCCTGAGGATTTATGTTCAGTCCGTTGATACTTTCTATGAGCATTACCGGTACGTGATATTCCATAACATTTATTCTTCGGTGTAAAACTTAAAATCTCCTCCAAGTATGTCGTTTGCCATATTTACATACTCTTCATTACTCAATCTACGTCTTTCGTATTCTGCCTTGTCCCAGATTTCAATTTTTCCTTCCTGTCCGGCAAAAACAAGTTCTTTTTCAGCTCCAATTTCATCCAGTAACCTTTTGGGAATTAACATACGACTACTGTTGTCGAAAAACAATTCGGCAGTATCTCTGTAAAATTCTCTTAAAAAGCTCGAATGTTGCTTATTAAAAGGATTTAATTTTTTCTTTAAAATCGAAGTTTGATTGTCCCATTCTTTCATGGGATAAAGCAGAAGACATTTCTCGTATATGTCTCTTTTGATAACAAATCCTCGAGCAACCTCTTCACTCGGAATTTTCCTCTTCAGAGGTGCCGGAAAGATTACTCTTCCTTTGTTATCAAGTTTTGCAGTGTATTCTCCAACAAACATGTTAATCGCGATTAAACTTGTTTCAAAAATATATATATTTTTCCCCACTTTAAAACATTTTACTACATTTTTATCCACATTGTTAATAACTTTTTTTGCGGAAATTTGCAAGTGCTTGAAAATCAATGATTTTTGATTTTTGAATTTGAATTATTTATTTTGCAGTAATTAACATTTTTGAAATATGAGTACTGAAAAGGATAATTCCATTTTAAGTGTTGACGTTAATGAGATACTAAAACAAAAAAATCCCCAATTGCATAAAAGATTGCCGGGTTTTGTTATTAACTTGTTGAAAAGAATAATACACGAAAAGGAAATAAATGAATTTTTAAGCAAATATCCCGGCGTACAGGATATGGAATTTGTAAGGGCTGTGTTGGAGTTTATGGATGTTAAGTACGAAGTTGAGGGTTTGGAGAATATTCCCGAAGGTGGCAGATATGTATTTGCAGCAAATCATCCATTAGGCGGACTCGAAAGTTTGGTGATGATGGAAATTATCTCTACTAAATTCGAAAAATTTGTTTTTGTTGTCAACGATATTTTGATGGCACTAAAACCAATATCAAACTTGTTTTTACCGGTGAACAAGCATGGTAGTCAGTCTCGTGATTCTCTAAAAAAGCTTAATGAATGTTATGCGTCCGATATACAGATTTTGTTTTTTCCGGCTGGTTTGGTTTCACGCAGGCAGGGAAAAATCATAAAAGACCTTAAATGGCAAAAGACTTTTGTAGCTAAATCTGTTGAATATCAAAGAGATATTGTGCCGGTTTTTATTGAAGGACGCAACTCGGTATTTTTTTATTTTTTGGCCAATTTTCGTAAGTTTTTAGGAATAAAAGCGAATATCGAAATGTTGTTTTTACCGCACGAGATGTTTAAACAAAAGGGCAAAACAATTAGATTTGTATTCGGGAAACCAATATCATACAATTTTTTTGATAGCAGTAAATCATACACAGAATGGGCTGACTATTTAAGAGAGTTAACTTATTCGTTGCAGAAAAAATAAGAATTTGTGAAAAAATAAAAAATATTAAAATATTTTTGTAACGAATAAATTTTAAAAGATTCGGATATGACGTTAATGAAACCGGTAATCCCTCCGGTAGAAAAGGAATTGCTGATATCGGAGTTGAAAAAAGATAAATTATTACGCAAGTCTAATTTTGGTAATACCGAGATATACGTTTTTACACATCATGATTCTCCTAATTTAATGCGAGAAATTGGTCGTTTGCGAGAAATTACTTTTCGGTTGGCAGGTGGAGGTACGGGAAAAGAACTTGATATTGACGAGTATGATATATCGGAAGACCCTTATTTTCAATTGATAGTTTGGGACCCGGAAGAAAAGGAAATTATTGGAGGTTATCGTTATATTCTTGGCGAAACGGTACTTGATGACCCTGAATCCAAACTTGCCACTTCACATATTTTCGAGTTTTCCGAAGAGTTTCTCTCCGATTATTTACCATATACCATTGAGCTTGGAAGAAGTTTTGTACAACCGAACTATCAGTATGGTTTAAATGCTCGAAAAGGAATGTTTGCCCTCGATAATTTATGGGACGGACTTGGTTCCTTGATGGTGGAATATCCTGAAATGAAATATTTTTTCGGTAAAGTAACTATGTATAAACATTTTAATATCGAGGCAAGAAATCTAATTTTAAGTTTTATTAAATATTATTTTCCTGACAAAAAGGGATTGGTAAAACCAGTAAAACCAGTCGAAATTAATTTTGAGAATTATATTAAATATTTTACTGCTGACAGTTATCAGGAAAACTATAAGATTCTAAATAAACTTGTTCGTGAGCAAGGAGAAAAAATACCTCCATTAGTAAATGCCTATATGAATTTGTCTCCCTCAATGATTTCTTTTGGGACCGTAGAAAACGATGAATTTGGAGGTGTTGAAGAAACAGGAATACTTATCAATATCAAAGATATCTACGATATAAAAAAAGATAGACATGTAAAAACCTATAAACAATTAATTAAACTTAGTCAGATTTTCCCACGACGTCCAAAAATTCTGGATTTAAAAAATTGGAAATTCAGGAAGAAAAAGAAAAAATAAAACAATATTTTTTTACTATCTTTGTTAAAATCACAAAAATAAAAGTGCTGCAGAGACTTTTTATCATAGTTATATTTTTAGGCACATGTTTGGCAAGTTATACTCAGAATCTTGTACCAAATCATAGTTTTGAAGACGCATGGACTTGCCCATATAGTTTTGTTCCAAATCCGGTTGCAAAACCTTATCCCGGATGGATAAATCCCAACAAAGGCACTCCCGACCAATTCCATCCATGTAGTAAAGGTGATGCCGGCGTGCCTGAAAACTTTGCCGGATTTGCATATCCCTTTGAAGGTGCAGCTTATGCAGGAATAATATTACGAGAAATTTTCGACGACAGCGTAGGATATTATAAAGGAGTCTCAAGAGAATATATTCAAACAAAACTATTAAAGTCACTAAGCAGAGGAAAACTTTATTGCGTTAAATTATATTATATGAATGCAAACAAATCAATGTTTGCTGTTGATGCTCTCGGAGTTGCTATTACAACCGATAAAATCGGACGTAAAGATGCAGGGCTTATTATTCAACATCCTCAGGTTATTAACAAGCCCGGAAATATTATGGATAACCAAACCGAATGGAAAGAGTTGTGCGGAACATATAGAGCCAAAGGAAATGAACAATATCTGACCATTGGAAATTTTTGGGATAATAACGTAACTCAATTCATCAGGCATAATAACGAAAATACCGACACTACTTTTTTTTATGCATATTATTATATTGATGATGTTCGCATTTTTGAGATAGAAAATGAATTTGAGTGCGGTTGCCTCGAAGATAACAGTTGGGGAAGCGATTGGCTTTCGGATTTGTATGACCCAGAAACAGGATACAATTCAGGCAAAAAAACTAATGTAAATGACATTGCGTTATTAGATGCTGATGAACAAAAAGATAAAAACGGCAACAACAAAGATAGTTTAAACGACTCCGGTATAAATAACGGAGTAAATTCAGATGATTCTAAAATTAACAATTCCCAACTCGATGAAAGAAGTTTCTTTTACGGAATACCTGAATCGGAAATTAGCGAACTGGCTTTTCGTAATGCCGAAGTTGGCAAAAAGTTTAATTTGAACAGGATTTTGTTTGAATTTAATTCAGCTCAATTATTAACTGTATCTTTTACCGAGCTGGATAAACTAAGTGAAATTTTACTTGCAAATCCTAATTATAAAATCGAAATACGGGGGCATACCGATAATGTAGGGACTTCGCAATATAACAAAACTCTCTCAATAAAAAGGGCGGGAGCCGTTTATGATTACCTGATTAGTAAAGGGATTGACAAATCACGTATGAAATATAGAGGGTTCGGCGACAGAGTTCCTGTTGCAGATAATGAAACTGAAGAAGGTCGCAGGCTAAACAGAAGAGTGGAAATTATAATTATTGAAAAATAATTTCACGATTTTATTGGAAAATTTATTACCTTTACAAAAAATTTTTTCAGATGAATTTAAGCAAGGATATAATTGAATTATTAAAAGAAAACGACTGTGTGATAATTCCCTGTTTTGGTGGATTTGTTGCCAATTATTTTTCGGGAGGAGTTGATTTTAAAACTCAGGAATTTTTTCCGCCTGCACGTCGTATTGCTTTTAATCAAAATCTGAAAAATAATGACGGATTGCTTATCAATTATTTAAGCTTAAAACATAAATGCGATTGGCAGGCTGCCGGGCTAATGGTTAAAACTTTCGTTGATGAAATAAAGGAGTCTTTAACAAAATACAATTATTTTATTTTTGAAGGATTAGGAAAAATTGTTAAGGAAAAAAATTCTCTGGTATTTTATCCCGAAGTAGAAATAAACTTTCTGGAAGATTCTTTCGGACTCGAAAAATTTATTTTTCCAGTTCTCAAGTCTAATGAAATTATCCGACCTGAAGTAAAGCGGACAGTTTCTAAGATTAAGGAAGCTAAAGCAAATCGTCCAAAACGCAAAACGGCAAACTGGGTTTATACACTAAGTGCAGCAGCTGTATTGGGAGGTTTAATTTTCCTTACAATTAAAACCGGCATTTCAGATAAAATATTTAATAAAAATAAGGAATATGCCATTGTTGTTCCTATTGAAAATCTAAATAACAATAAACCTGAAGTTCAAACTTCTTCTGATAACAAGGAGGTAAAATCCGAAGAAATCGAAAATTTTGAAACATTAGAAACTGAAAACATAGAATCCCCAATTTCTGAAAATAATGAACATACCGTAACATCAAAATTTGACAGCAATACTTTGCATAATAACGTTCATATCATAGCCGGATGTTTTTCGATAAAGGAAAATGCTGAAAATCTTTGTTCAAAACTCCAGAGTCAGGGTTATCCTGCTCTAATATTACCGGGTAATGATTTCTACAGAGTAAGTGTCAAATCATATTCGGATAAAAATTCTGCCGCAAAAGAATTAGAAAAACTGAAGTCTGAAACCGGAAATACATCACTCTGGATATTGACCTTGTAATTATTCTTTTTCGGCTTCGGATATTATTTTTATTCTGCAGGTACTACCTTTTTTAGCATAAAAGCCGGGTTTAATTCTTATGCTTTCTTTAGCAGTTATGTTAACTTTAACACCGGAGTCTATCACAAATCTATCGGTTGAGAGGCTATCAGTAAAAACAAATGGTTCTGCAAATACCGGATAGGTTTTAGTTCCGCGTATAAATCGAGGGTCTATCGTAAGTGAAGATTTCGAGAAGAAATCCTGGTCGTAAACTACATTACGGGCATATAAATTGAGGGATGGATTAAAATTAGTCAACTGGAATAAAACAATTTGAGCATGGTCGAGAGATTTTTGCCCGCCATACCAACCTGGGGTTAAATCAAGATTATTTAATTGCTCTAAATATTCTTTCATTGTAATATCTAATGCTTTTAAAGTATCGTCGGGGAAATCAAATTCGGCAAAATTCACAAATGCTATTGCATTGGTTTTTTTAATAATTTCTAATCTTTCTGCATTATATTTTTCTTCTGCATAAGTAGTTCCAATAGATCCGTCAACGGCAATTTTGTAGTTACCGTTATTATACAAATTATATACAAAGGTATTTCTAAATCGTCGTATGTCTGTTATTGAAAAATAATTTTGATTTGGTCTGAATTTGTAATATTCATAAGGAAACATCATCACAATTTTACCATGACTTACGTCTTCGATATATTTAGTGTATCCGGAATAAGATGGAGATCTACGCACTGAAAATTTTCGACAAGATGTGTATGCTAATCGCCAGCCGTTGTGATACCACCAGTAAGAATCATTTTCGGGATTGAGAATAAAAACAGGGTTTTCGTATTTTATTTTATTGCATCTGTCAAAAAAAATCACAGTTGATTTGTGCAGGTATGCAAGAGTATCAGCCATTAAAAGGTATTCGGGATTATCTGTTGATAAGCCAAGAAATAAAAGAGTTCTGGCAAAACCGGTTTGCATGTTAATTACAAGTTCTTCGCCTGGAGGTTGGAGAATGCCGCGACTATAATCCCATAGACCGCCGTAAACAAAAAAATCCAGAGTTTCACGGGTGCGTTTCTCGAGCCAATCGGCATATTCTCCGAAAGTGTTGAATTTAATTCCCGAGAAATTACAGAATTTAGTGTTTTCCACATATTTTTCGGGGTCGAGTTCTTCAAATTGATATAGTGGAGTATTTATTAAACTTGTGTCGAGCACTCTAACAAGAAAAATAAATTTCGCAAATGATGCGGTTATATAACCATCGGCATAAGTTGATCGGTCGGTTTCTGTCCATTTTGGGGTCTTGGCTTCAGCAGCAGGATTTATATCATTTCTGTTTTCTATTATACATAATGATTGTAATATAAATTTGTATAGGTATGCTTTGTCTCTGGTTGCAATGTATAAGTCAATAAAGCCATCCAGCACTTTTGTAAGCCCGTCTCCGAAAGTATTCCAGTCTTTATTGGGGTCAATGGTGTATAAACTGTATCTGCGAGGCCAATCCCAATTGTAATAATCGAAATCCTCTTTTATGTTAATGTTTTCGAAAGTATTTTGAGAAAAGCTTTGCAATCCCAAAATGCTTAAAAATAAAATACAAATTATATGTTTTATTCTGAAAGGCATTTTTGTTTTAGTTGTTGATTTTCGTTTTCGAGTTTATTTATTCTTTCATTCAATATTTCGATGTATAAATATAATTCTTCGATGTTTTGCAAAAGTCCTTTCATTGTTTCGGTGATTTGAATTCCGTTTTCTGTTACGGATTTTTCAGGTTTCATGTATGGAAGATGCTTTTGTTCTTTTATAAAACTTATTCTTTCCGAAAGTGGTTGTAATTTATAGTTTTCGTTGAAAACAAAGTCACACCATTCATTTGTTTCAACAATTAATTCTTCGCTGGCTCTAATAGACCCGCACACATCAAGTTTATACTTTGGTGAATTTTTTCCAAAAGAGAATCTTCCAATGCTGTCAATAGTTAGTATTGGTTCATCGTTTCGGAAAAGTGTAAGTGATAAATTAGCGGAGTCGGCCTTGTAACTGATGTTGAATTGAGGATTTTTATAAATTTCTACAGGATCGTAGATCTTCTTTTGCTTGATCCTTGTTGTATTTTGACCAAAATATTGATTTCCAAAAGCAAGTAGTACAAAAATTGTTAACAAAACTTTTACTTTCATAAGTTATATATTTTATAATTAACTACCTGAAAATTTCTTGTAAAGTATTACCTGTACTCAAAGGGGGAACAGGAGTACCAATCATTACCGAAATTGTGGGGGCAATATCGCTGATGCTGATTTCGCGATAAAGAGTTTGTTTTTTTACTTTCCATCCGTAAAAAATTAAGGGGACATGAGTGTCGTACCTGTAGCCGGTGTTGTGGTCGGAGCAATAAGGAATGTCTTCTATCCAGCCGGCACGCAACGAAATCATTATATCTCCAGATCTTTTAAGGTTAAAAGAGTTTTGCATTTTCTGCGGCATTCCGGATGTGTAATTAATGTTTAAAAATTGATTGGAACTTATTGCATTTGCAATTCCTGCAGAATTTATTATGAATGTAACCACTTTTTCCTGAAACTCGGCTAAAGAAATTTTTGAATCTTCAATTAAAACTCTGTTAAGATAAATTTGACTGTTATTAAAATCGAGAATCCAGTCGCCTTCGCCATAAATAGCTCTTAAGTATGATTTCAAAAGCGCGATAATATAATGTTGTCTGAAAGATCCGGCAGGTAATTTATTATCGAGCAGATATTGAGGAGGATCGGCCATGCCGTGATTTGACGTAAGATAAATAAGTACATTGTTTTTACCAACAACATCTTCGATAACTTCTATTAGATGTCCAAGGTCTTTGTCGAATCTAATTAACAAATCTTCAATTTCCAGAGATTGAGGACCGAACAGACGTCCAATTTTTTCGGGAACAGAATAATTTACAAACAAAAAATCGGTGTAATCATCTTTTCCGAGATTTTCGTAATAAATAGTTGCAATAGCGAGGTCGTTAAGGTGTGTGTTACCTTCGGGAATCATTGTCATCAATTCATAATCCCTCACAGTTTTGGTTATTTCGGAATAAATGTATGGGAAAGTTTTGTACATACCGTCAATACCGAATTCGTAGTCGTTTCGGTCGGGAAGGAGGCTTGTGTATTTTTCTTTTTCGAGCGATAAATCCCATTGTCTTTTTAGATAGTCGTCGCAATTTTTGTTTTGGTTAATGTCTTTTATCCAAACAGGCAAATCGTTCACGTAATAAGTTGAACTTGTCCAGGCACCGGTAGCAATATCGAACCAATAAGCAGCATCGGCTGAAAAACCGCCTGAAAGTACCGCAGCATAAGGGTTAAGACTAATACTGATAATTTTTGATTTTCCGTTATAAAATAATTTGGCTTCGTCGGCAAATGTAGTCGAAAGCATTTTTAAAGGCGAAAATGAACCTTTTTCTTTTTTACGGGCAAGAGTATTGTAATTATAATCTTCAATACAATCTTCTTTTTTTGAAGTTATGGGATTAAACCAGTAATTGCTTACAATTCCGTGTTGGGCAGGTTCGGTGCCGGTAGAAATAGTGGCATATCCGGGGGCTGTTTGTGTGAGGCTGTAGTTAATTACAGTATTGCGACAATAAGAACCGTTATTTGCAAGTTTTTTGAAACCTTTATTGCCGAAATTATTCCAGAATCTGTCGAGATAATCCTGTCGCATGCCTTCAACAACAATTCCTACAACTAATTTTGGTTTCTCTGATGGTATTGTGGATTCTAATTGTGTGAAAGCTTGTGCCGTAAGTAGCAGTAATATAAATGTAAAAATAGTTTTTCCCATAATCTTTCAAATTGTCGCAAATATACACTTTTAAAATCATGGATGTATATTCTTAACGAAAAAATTCAGAATGCGACAGTAACTCGTTGGACATTCTGCAAATTATCTACGATAATTTAGTAGGCTTCGTACTCTGACAGACTTTTTGTTGAGTAGTTTTCAGTTCGTCGTTTTAATGTTTGTGCAGGAGTAAGTTGTTTGCGTTGTATTATTTATTTGCTCCATGTACCATGTACCTTTTCCCTACCACCTTTTTATTATCATTAATACTTTTTTCAAGGCCTCAATAAACATGTCAATCTCATTGAAGGTATTGTAGAACGCAAAAGAAATTCTGACGGTACCGGGAATATTAAATTCTTGCATTATGGGTTCGGCACAATGTGTACCTGTTCTTAAAGCTATCCCCATTTTATCAATTAATATTCCTATATCCGAAGGATGTACATCGTCAACACTGAAAGATATTACAGCAGATTTTTTTTCAGCTTGACCGATAATTTTTATTTCGGGAAATTCTTTTAGCCTCTCCGTTGCGTAGTTTAAAAGTTCTGTCTCGTAATTATAGATATTGTGGAGTCCGATTTTTTCGATGTATTTAATAGCTTCGGCAAGAGCAATTGTGTCAATATAATTAGGCGTTCCGGCTTCGAATTTATATGGTAAAACATTGAAAGTAGTTTTTTCGACCGTAACTTTCGAAATCATTTCTCCTCCACCTTGATATGGAGGCATTTTTTCGAGTAATTCTTTTTTTCCGTAAAGAACACCTGTTCCTGTAGGACCATAAATTTTATGTCCGGAAAAAACATAAAAATCACAATTTAACTTTTGAACATCTACTTTAATGTGTTGAATAGCCTGTGCTCCGTCAATAAGAACAGGAATATTATGATTATGAGCAATTTCAATTATTTCTTCAATGGGATTTATTGTTCCGAGAGCATTCGAAACATGAGTTACTGCAATGATTTTAGTTTTTGGTGTGATAAGTTTGGGAAGTTCATCAATAATAAGTTCACCTTTGGTGTTAAAGTTTAAAACTTTCAGTTCAGCTTTTTTTCTTTCGCAAAGTAATTGCCATGGAACAAAGTTAGAATGATGTTCCATTTTAGAAACGATTATTTCATCTCCTTCATTTATAAATGCTTCTCCGAACGAAAAAGCCACAAGGTTTATGGATTCTGTAGTTCCTTTGGTTAAAATAACTTCTTTAACCGATGAGGCATTAATAAAATTCTTGATTACTTCGCGAGCTTTTTCTGTTGCTTGTGTTGAATAATCACTCAAAAAATGTACTCCTCTATGAATATTTGCATTATAATTTGAATAAAAATCTGCAATCGTGTCAATTACAATTTTTGGTTTTTGTGTTGTGGCTGCATTATCAAAATATACCAGAGGTTTGTTATATATTGTTCTGCTCAGGATTGGAAAGTCTTTTCTAATATCTTCTATTATTTCTTTCATCTCAATATTTTTTCATTATTAACCTGCAAAATAAAAAAAATGTTGGCATAACTGCCAACATTTTTTTTTGAAACGAAAATAGGGTATTATTGTTTAATGAATTTTTGAATTTCAGTATTTCCGTTTTTATTTATTTTAATGAAATAAATACCGGCTTCAAGTTCAGAAATATTAACAGTAGCATAACTGTCTGATAAATCAATGTATCTAACGACCTGACCGCAGATATTTGAAATTTCAATATTAGAAATAATTTCTTTAGAATAAATGTTTAAAATTTCATTAGCAGGGTTTGGATAAATTGAGCTGAGAGTGTTGTTTTGATTTATATTAGTTGTAGAGAAAAGTTTTTTAGTGTCGGCTTGCATGATTTCGGCAGTATTCATATTTTGAACAAATGCCACGAGTTCGCATTTGTCAACATTATATGAAGGGTTAATTTCTAACTCAAATGTGTGGTTGTATGTGCTTTGAGATGAAAAATCCAGTAATAATCCGTTAGGATTTGGATATAAAGCTCTGTTAACAAAATTAACTTTTGGTTGTCCTTGCCAGGTATAGGCAATATCAGTTTCGGTAAGAGCAATGAATAATCTCATTTCGTCGGAGTAATAGGGGAAAGTTTCCTCTATACCAACACTAACATTAAATCTGTATGGATTAGTAGATATTTGCTGAGCATCAATATTAACATCGAAAACAGCAGGTTTTGCCATTAATTCGTTGTAATAAAACAAAAAAGCATTTTTCATTGTTTGAACGTTTGTAGCGGTGCCTTCGTTGCCATAAAATCCGTTGGTGATAGTTGTTGGATAACCGAAACCATCGTTTTCAACATCGAAGAAAGGACGATAATATAAATCTCTTACATCAGTAGCTGTGGTTGAGAATTGGTCAGGACCAAGTCCGTTACCGTGATATTCAATAATGCCTACATTATAATTTTCAGCTGCAATTTGGTCTAATGCTTGAGCTACGTAAGGACAATAAGGACAGTTAACACTGGTGAATACTTCGTAAACAACATATTTACGTGGAGTTCCTCCGTCAATTGAAAGTTCAAGTGTTTGTGGAGCTGAATATCCGGAGCTTGTTCCGTAGAATGCTAATAAAGAATAAGTATAGTTTCCGGGATATACATTCAAGTCAGTAAAAGTTAATTGGTCAGTTGTTCCAATCACAACACCATTACGTGCAATTGAATAGCTTTCTGGATTTCCTTGAGTAGGAGCGTCCCAGGTTAAAACAACATCATTAAGGTTTTGAATTTGATATGAAAAGTTTTGTGGAGGATAAGGAGTTTCAACTTCTTCAATTAAAAAGTTATCCATGTAGTATTCCGGAGTACCGCCTTGATTCCATGCATAGAAATCAAAAGCATCAAGTTTATTGATACCTGTTCCATCGTTAAAAGTTCCTTTACTCCATTGATAAGCATGAACAAGTTGATCGTTAATGTAGAGGTCAACCCAATCGCTGTTGAGATCAATAAAATGTTGTACTTTTACCCATTCTCCGTGGTTAAATGGTACAGTTGCAGCAGCAGCTCCTGCTCCATCAATGGTAATAGTTCCGTTTTTCATAAAGATTTGCATACCCCAAATTAAACCTTGCCCTAATGGGTTGAAGTTTTGCATAATGTTCCAGTATGCTTGTCTTCCTGAAGGAACATAAATGTAAAATTCTACGCGGTAACGACCTGTTGTGAGATCATTAAATTCAATAACACCATCAACAGTACCGGAAACTTTAATTGATTTTGTTCCACTGTAAGCATAAGTATCTGATACTTTTGGATCTTCTGCCGAACCTGGAAGTCCGCTCCATGTGTTCCACCATGTTGGTTGCTGAGCAGCAATACCTTGCCCAACAGTGTATGATTCAAAATCATCCGAATATAATACCTGTGCATTTAAGGCGAATGTAAAGCACAATGAAATGAACAATGTTCCAAATAAAAATTGTAGTGATTTTTTCATAATTATTGATTTTTAGGATTTCAAATACAATATTAAACAATTATTTAATAACTCAAAAAAATTTTTTATTTTTGATTAGCAAGTCTGCTTTTTGCAACATTAATGTTCTGAATAATACTTTGATTTTGTGGGTCTAAAGCCAGAGCTTTTTCAAATAATTCAAGGGCTTTAATGTCATTGTTCTCAATACCGTAGGTTATACCGATATATTTATAAACTTCGGCATCTTCTTTAATTTTAGCAGCACTATAAAGGTTTTCTCTTGCAATGTTATATTTACCTATATTCCCATAGCTTACTCCCAGCCTGAAAAGAAGATCAAAATTATTAGGATTCACGGACTTAGCTTTTTCGTAATAAAATATTGCAGAATCTGCGTTGGCAATAGTGGAAAAATAATACAGGTTAGCAATTTCAAAATATGATAAGAAATACTTAGGAGCAGCTTTAGAAAATTCTATCCAGACCGATTTTTCATATTCGGGTTCGTCAACATTATAAGTTAGAATTCCGTAAGCATTATTCCAGATATCTGCATTTAAAGGTGTTTCTTTTAAAGCTCTGATGTAATATTCAAATAGTTTTTTATAATCTCCGTATAATTTGTAATATGCATTGCCGAGTCTGATAAGAGGTTCGCTGTAATACGGATAGATTTCTATTGCTTTTTGGAAATAAGGAATTGCTTCTTTGAGATATTTATTTCGTAATACTGTATCACCTGCAGCTTCAGCATCTTCGGAGAGTTTATAAAGTTCGCTGGCATAGGAGCTGTTTCCTTTTGCAGAGTTCTTACTTATTTTTACGTCATTTGCAAATAAAGTAAGATTATCTTTCCACACTGTATTACGGGATATGGTTTTAATAGAGAAAAGCAATAAAATTATAATCGAGATAAAATAAGCAGTTATAATGTAATGATTTCGATTTTTTATCACTAAAGGCAATTTATCTGTTAAAACGTAAGCAACTATTATGCACCATCCCAATAATGAAACGTAAACAAATCTTTCGCTCATAAAAGCTCCGATATTGAAAACTATGTTTGAAGTAATTGAAAGTGTTATGGCGTAAAATAATATACCGTACGAAAAAATACTTTTTTTTCGTAATCCGTAAATTGCAATAAATCCTAAAGCTAAATAAATTATTAAACTCAAAATAGCTCTCCATTCGGTCCAATTTACTAAAGGAATATGATAAGGGTAATAATCCCAGGTGAGAGGATGAGGGAAAAACAAAAGCTTTAAGTAAATTAAAAGCGTAAGGAATATGGTTGCATATTTTTCCGATAATGTTGCATACAGAAACGGGTTATTCATCAATTGTGTAGCTTCGATGGAAGTTTGATCTTTCAGAACAATAGAACGAATAAAAAGATATAAAGCCGCTCCAAAGAAAGCCGGAATTGAAGCAAAAATAATTTTTCCGGTTTTGACATTTCTGAAAAAATAAATGCTTAATGGGATTATGGCAATAAAAGTAATACTTATTTCTTTGGACATTGATCCTAAAAACAGAAATACAAATGAATTAATAAGTTCTATGCTTTTATTTTTATCAATATAATTTAAAACAGAGTTAAGGGCTGCAATAGAAAACAAGAATGCTAAAATTTCGTCGCGGCTTTTTATGTTTGCAACGATTTCGGTATGCAAGGGATGGGCAGCAAAAAGCAATACTGATATAAAGGGGATGTTTAACCATTTGTAGGTTGAATGGAAATTCTTAAAAAGTTTGCAAAGAACATTATAAAGTATGATTAAAGAGATGCAATACAACAGAATATTAAAAAAATGACTTAAAGCCGGATTCCCTTTAAATGAAGCCTTAGCCGAGCGGTCAGTTGTATTTTTGCCGAAAAACTCAACTTCCATAGCAAAAGTTATCAGGGATAATGGTCTGTATCTGCCGCCTTCGAGTTCTTTGCTGTCTTTACCGAACATCCCGGCAAAAGAATCGTAAGCTAAAATATCTGGAATCCCGTCAATTCCCTTTTGAACAAATTCATTTTTCCAGTAAGTAGCTTTGTCGTCGAGAGCGTACTTGTGCCCAATGGTATTGGCATACAATAAAAAAGCAAAAACAAATATTATGATTTTTTCAATATTTGATGAGAGCTTCATAAATTGAAATTTTTGCGAAAAATAATAAAATGATTTTAAAAAACTGAAAATTAATAAAATGATAATTTTGAAAATATGAAAGAATTTAATAATTTTGCAGGCTGAATGTCGAACGTGTGATGGGGCTTCCGAAGTTTCGGAGCTTAGTAGCACAAAAAAATTATTTTGTTATGAAACATTTTGAATTAATTGGTGAATTAAGAGAAGATTTAGGAAAAAAAGCTTCACAAAAGTTGAGAAAAGAAAACAAAATTCCGTGTGTATTGTACGGTAATGGAGAAAACTTACATTTTTTCGTAACTGAAAATGCAGTAAGAAAACTTGTTTATACTCCGGACGTTATGTTTGTAGATTTAAAAGTTGGAAATAGCATGAAATATGCTGTTTTAAAACAAATTCAGTTTCATCCGGTAAGTGATAAAATTATTCACATTGATTTTCAAGAAATTACTGAATCAAAGCCTGTTTCAATCCATATTCCATTAAAGATAACAGGAAATTCTCCCGGTGTTAGAGCAGGTGGTAAGCTCAAACAAAATATGCGTATGATTGGTGTAAAAGGTTTAATGAAAGATATTCCTGATTTTTACACAGTAAGTATTGATAATTTGAAAATAGGTGATTCAATTAGAATCAGGGATTTACAATCTGATACGCTGGAATTCACCGATAACAAAAACAGCTTTGTAGTATCGGTATTGGCAACAAGAGGAGCTTCAGCTGCTGCACAAGATGCAACTGAATAATTTCCTTCAATGGTTTTATGAAATATCTCATAGTAGGATTAGGGAATCCCGGCGAAAAATACAAAAATACACGTCATAATATAGGATATAGAGTGCTGGACTTTCTTGCTGAAAGTGCCGGCTTTTCTTTTTCTGATAAACGCTATGGCTATGTTTCTGAAATGAAGCATAAAGGTAAAACTTTAATTCTTGTAAAACCAACTACATACATGAATTTGAGCGGTAAAGCTGTAAATTACTATTTGCAAGCCGAAAAAATTCCAATTGAGAATTTAATGGTAGTTGTGGATGATTTATCTCTGGAACTTGGAAAAATTCGCATCAAAGCAAAAGGCAGTAGTGGTGGACATAATGGACTGCAAAATATTCAAGATATACTCGGAACCGTAAATTATAATCGTCTGAGATTCGGTATAGGAAATAATTTTCATCAAGGCGGACAGGTAGATTATGTTTTAGGAGAGTGGACAGATGATGAATTGAAAATTTTGCCCGAAAGAATAGAACTGGCTGCAGAAGCAATTAAAAGTTTTCCCATTATCGGTATAGACAGAACTATGAACTATTATAATAATAAATAATGCAACAAAAACAAAATTATAGAAACTTTGCTTCTAGGTTAGCCGGCTATGTTTCAAATGTCAAGAAACCACGGTGTTTTGTGAAGTTTTTGATTGCATTATTTCGACTTATTTATCGTATAAAACTTGATGAATACATTGTTCCGACAGGTGGTTTTGTGAGTTTTAATGATTTTTTTACTCGAAAAATAAAAACGCAATGCAGACCTTTAAGTGATGCAAAAATAATTTCTCCTGTTGATGGAAAGATTGTTGATTACGGTATTATTGATAAGGAGAAAAAAATTTTCGTAAAACATAACTTCTATTATCTCGAGGATTTGATTTCTGATAATCACAATCTTAATTACAATTCTTACATAATAATATATTTGTCTCCGCGAAATTATCACAGAGTTCATACTCCGTTTAGTTGCAAGATAAACACAGTGGATTATTTTCCGGGAACTCTTTTTTCGGTAAGGAACAAAACCGTGATGAAACGAGATAACGTGTTTTGTCGTAACGAAAGAATTGTGATCAATGGGACATCTGAAAACGGAAATTTTCGTCTGGTTATGGTGGGAGCGATGATTGTGGGAAAAATAAAATTATCTTTCGACGATGAAATTCAAACTAACATTAAAAAGGGAAGCCGGATTCACAAACATTACATGCCCGAAATAATTATTGAAAAAGGCGAGGAGCTGGGTTTATTTGAGTTAGGTTCAACAGTAATTCTATTGATGTCGGATGATTCTTTAAATAAGGTTATAAGAGCAAAAAATTCTGAAGTGAAAGTGGGAGAGGCTATTGTTTAAAAAGGAGACTCTTTTTCCGAAAATGAAGTATCGAAATCGGTATTGTCCATAAGGTCGTTATTAGAAGATAAACTGTTGAGTTTTGATTGATAAATATTTCCGACTAATTCTTGATAATCTTCGGACTCATCATAATCAGAAAATTTTGCAAATTGTTTAATAAATTTCAAATAAGCAGAACCTGTAGCTCCGTTTCTGTGTTTTGCAATAATTATTTCGGCTAATCCTGCGGTAGGTTTACCATCTGCGTCTGCTGTGATTCCGTAGTATTCTGGACGGTGTATAAACAAAACCATATCAGCATCCTGCTCAATAGCTCCTGATTCTCTGAGGTCGGAAAGTTGAGGTCGTTTATCTCCGGATCTTGATTCTACCGAACGATTCAACTGCGAAAGAGCCAGAATAGGTATGTTTAATTCTTTAGCAATACTTTTCAGAGAGCGTGATATTGTACTAACTTCCTGTTCTCTGTTCCCTTTAAGGTCAATGCCGGCTGTCATCAATTGCAAATAGTCAATAATAACACATTGGATATTATGAGCTTTTACAAGTCGTCGTAGTTTTGCTCGAAGTTCAAAAATCGAAATTGCCGGGGTATCATCAATAAATATTGGTGCTGCTTCCAATGCTTTTAGCTTATTTTCGAGTTGGTTCCATTCGCTTTCTGCAAGGTCTCCTGTGCGTAATTTGTCATTAGGAATTTCGGATTCTGCTGCCATCAAACGATTAACAAGCTGTAGGGACGACATTTCGAGCGAGAAGAAAGCTATCGGACGGTTATGTTGAACAGCCATGTTGCGAGCCATAGATAGCACAAATGCAGTTTTTCCCATAGAAGGTCTTGCAGCTATAATAACGAGGTCGGATTTTTGCCAACCCGAAGTGTATCTGTCAATTGCCGTAAAACCGCTTGGTACACCGAGAAGTTTATTTTTGTTTTTACTGGCTTCTTCAATTTCGGAAATAGCTTTTGCGACTAAAGAATTAATTTGAACGGTTTCACTTTTGATAGTTCCTTGTGAAATATTGAAAATTTCGGATTCTGCGAAGTTCAATAACTCGTCAACATCCTCGGATTCTTCGTAAGCTTTTTGTTGAATTTCAATAGCAGACTTAATAAGTTCTCTTTGAATGTACTTTTGTTGAACCAGCTTAGCATGAAATTCAAGGTGTGATGCCGAGGCAACTTTATTTGTAAGCTCAGATAAATACAATTCGCCGCCAATAATGTCAAGTTTATCTTTTGCTTTAAGTTCATGAGCAACAGTAATAATATCAATGGGTCTGTTTGATTTTCCAAGATTTTGAATTGCTTGATAAATTTCTTGGTGTATCTGATCATAAAACGATTCCGGTTTTAGAGTTTCCACCACCAGATGAAAAGAATCCGGCTGAATTAATAATGCTCCCAGCACTGCTTGTTCTAATTCGGGCGATTGTGGAGGAACTTTTCCGTAAAGTGAATTAATGTTTTCTAAAATATCTGTCTGATTATTAGTCTTTTTTCTTTTTGTTTCTGCCATTGATTTTATAATTTTCGTTTCTTTCAAATTTAGATATTTATCTTTTAAGTTTTCTTAATGTTAATTTTTTTATGAGGAGTTTTTATAAACAATTTTTTTTTGATAAAATGTTTATAACTTTTATGTTTTAAATTTTGTTTTGACAATATTTTTAAAAAGTCTATATTTACATAAATATTATTTTTATGATTATTGCCGAAAATATCCATAAATCATACGGAAAACTTGAAGTGCTTAAGGGCATTACGCTTGAGGTAGAAAAGTCGAAAGTAGTTTCTATTCTTGGAGCAAGTGGAGCCGGAAAGACAACTTTGTTGCAAATATTAGGGACGTTATTGAAGCCCGATCAAGGAAAGGTTTTTATCAACGGAGTTGAGGTTTTTGGAATGAACGAAAAAAAAATGGCTACCTTTAGAAATTCTGAGATAGGTTTTGTTTTTCAGTTTCATCATCTTCTACCGGAGTTTACCGCACTCGAAAATGTAATGATACCTGCTTTAATTGCCAAAAAAAATAAAAACCAAATTAAAAACGAAGCTCTCGAAATTATGGAAGCTCTGAATATTAAAGATAGGGCTAATCATAAACCGGACGAGCTTTCCGGAGGAGAAAAACAGAGAGTTGCAATTGCTCGTGCTTTAATCAATAAACCAAGTGTCATCTTAGCCGACGAACCTTCGGGTAATCTGGATTCTAAAAATGCAAGAGATCTTTATGATATTATATTTGATTTAAGAAATAACTTTAATCAAACTTTTGTTATTGTTACTCATAATCAGGAACATGCACAACTCACCGATAAATTGTTTACAATTAAAGATGGAGTAATTTTAAAATCTTGATTTGCAAATTTGAATAAAATTTTAATATTTTTGCGTAGATTTAGTTTTTATGTTCTGGATAACTGAATATCTCATCTTATTAAACCGCAAGGCTTTGTTTTAAAAGTGGTTTCTGAT
>CALJNE010000009.1 GCA_937982115.1 uncultured Bacteroidales bacterium
CTGCATTTATGGAAGGAGCATATACAGGATGGTCCAGTGCTACTCCGTCTAATACTCTTTGGAAACCTGAAAAATTCTCTTTATCTGAAATTGCAGGACAAAGTCAGGTTTGGATTAGATTCCGTCTAAAATCTGATGGAAGTATACAAAGACAAGGCTGGCATATTGACAATATTCAGATTTATAATGAAACATGTCCTGCTCCAAGCAACATTAATATTATAACAAACTCCGGTTTCCAAACTACAATTGGATGGAACGAAAACGGAACAGCTACAGAATGGGAAGTTTTGTACGGACCGGCCGGTTTTGATCCTCAAACACAAGGAACTTCTGCAATCGTTAACACTACACAATACCAGATCACCGGATTAACTCCAACCACAAATTATCAAGTTTATGTAAGAGCATCATGTGGAGTAGGAGATGAAAGCATCTGGACAGGTCCATTCTCCTGGACAACAACAGTTGCTTGTCCTCCAGTACAAGGAACTTCCTTAGTAATTGCCAACTATGAATCTATAACCATACAAATCAACACCAATGGTGATGAAACAGAATGGGATGTTTTGTATGGATTACAAGGATTTATCGCCGGAGAAGGGACTCAAATTACCGTAAACACCAATCCTTTCACAATTACAGGGCTTAATTTAGAAACTGCTTATGATGTTTATGTAAGGGCAAACTGCGGAACTAACGGCACTTCTACTTGGGTTGGTCCTTTCTCCTACTCTACCACTGAATTATGTCCGCCAGTATCTAATGTTCATACAATAAACGCAACACCTTCATCTGTAGTAATTGGTTGGAATCCGGGTTATTCAGAAACTGAATGGACAGTTGAATATGGACTTGCAGGTTTTACTCAAGGTACCGGTACTATATTGAATTTAACAACAAATCAAGTTGAACTTACAGGATTACAAGGAAATACCAACTACAAAATTTACATTATGGCTAATTGCGGCGGCATTTTTGGAGATTCCGATTGGGTTCAATACAACTTTAAAACTCCATGTGATGTTATTGATGTATTCCCATGGGTTGAAGAATTTAACAACTGGACAGCTATTACCGACTGTTGGAACTTAACAGGTGGTACTCAAACTGTTTCTCAATATTTAGGAAATGCCGTTCGTGCAAACTTCTGGTCGTGGTCCTCTGGAAATACTGCATACATGACAAGTCCTGATTTTGATATTTCATCGCTCAATAATCCGAGATTGGAGTTTAAATGGTCGCATCAATATAATGCTAGTTATCCAAATGATAAGATGGAAGTTTTTGTTACTGACAATGGAGGACAATCATGGACTTCTGTTTGGATGAAAACCGGTACAGCATTTAATTCAAATGACGGGGCATCTACAACAACTCCCGGAACTTATGTTTCGAGTGGTGAAATATATCTCGATGCATTTGGGGATAATATTAAATTCCGTATAATTTTCACTTCAGGATTTGGTCCTGACGTATTCATTGACAATATCACGATTTATGATTTCATCTGTGAAGATCCTTCAAATTTAAGTGTTTCCAATGTTACCCATAATTCCGCACAACTTTCATGGACTGATAACAGCGGAGCCGGTTGGGTTAATATTTACTACGGTCCACAAGGATTTGATCCTCAAACAGAAGGTAATGTTTTAATGAATATTAACCAAAATCCATTTACGCTTACAGGCTTAGATGCTGCAACCACTTATGACTTCTACATTGAATCCTTGTGTGGTACAGTATTCTCGGGAATTATCGGACCTGTTTCTTTCACAACATCAGATTGTCCTGAACCTCAAAATATTGCTGCAAGTCAAATTACACATACATCTGCAACAATAACATGGACAGATAATTCCGGCGGTAATCAGGTTAATATTTATTTCGGACCTACAGGATTTAATCCCGCAACCGAAGGAAATGTTATTCAGAATGTAAATCCTGTATCATACACAATTACAGGTCTAACTGCTAATACTCAATATGATGTTTATATTGAGACAATTTGCGGGCTCTCAACTTCAACACCCATTGGTCCGTATAGCTTTACTACCTTAGCTTATAACAACGAAACCAATATCTTAACATTCACGTTTGGAGCTCTTGATGTTAACCCGGCAACAATAAATCCTTCGGCAAAAACTGTGTATATTGTAGTACAAAACGGCACTGATTTAACCAACCTCGTTGCTAGTTTCACTTTATCACAAGGAGCTACAGCTTATGTTAATGGTGTTCCACAGGTAAGCGGCGTAACTGCTAACAATTTTACAACCCCTGTAATTTACAATGTTGTTGCAGAAAACGGCACTGATAATGCTAACTGGACAGTTACTGTTGATGTTGCTTCCGAAATTAGCATAAACCAATCTGCCGGAATAAAAATCTATCCTAACCCGAACAAAGGGAACTTCATCATTAACTTCACAAGCCTCGAAGGTAACGTAATATACCAGGTATTTGATTCAAAATCTGCTATTATTACTGAAAAATCATTAAAGGATGTGAAAAATACTGTTGAAGAAGTTAAGGTTGATGTAAACCCGGGAGTTTACTACATTCGAATTATTACCGATGTTAGAACATTCATCGAAAAAATTGTCATCGAGTAAAAATAAATTCTCACAAAAAAGGAGGGACAAGAGTTCCTCCTTTTTTTATTGTCTTAAACTCAGCAATCATTTGTAGTTTGAAAATAAAATTCCTTATTTTTGCAAAAACTGCTATTGTGGAATATTTATCAGACATAGAACATTTTCCGGATTTTGACAATCTGGAATTTATTGCTCAGCAAGTTGTTGAAGGCTTTATTACAGGATTACATAAAAGTCCATATCACGGCTTCTCTGTTGAATTTGCTGAACACAGAATTTACAATAAAGGCGAAAGCACAAAACATATAGATTGGAAATTATATGCACGAACAGAAAAACTTTTTGTAAAAAGATACGAAGAAGAAACCAACTTGCGAGCCCAGATATTTCTTGACTGCTCCTCATCAATGCTTTTCCCTTACGATAATAAAAAATACAATAAACTTATTTTTTCGATTTATTGCTCAGCCGCTTTAATTTATTTACTCCGTAGGCAAAGAGATGCTGTTGGAATTTCTGCATTTAACGACCAAATTGTTTTCCACGAAAACGCAAAATCAAATTATGTTCATGCACAGCTATTATACAATAACCTCAGAAAACTGTTAAATCCAACTAACATAGGCTTGCAAAAAAATACTGATATTTCTTCGGTAATACATCAACTTGCAGAAATTATCCATAAACGTTCTTTGGTTATAATTTTTTCTGACTTGTTTTTTACTAATAAGGACGAAGTAAAAAAATTCTTCAGTTCTGTTCAACATCTCAAATACAATAAACACGAAGTAATTATTTTTCAGGTTACGGACAAAAAATTGGAACAAGAATTTGCTTTTGCTAACCGACCATATAAGTTTATTGACCTCGAAACCAACAACATAATCAAACTAAACCCAAACGAAATTAGAGAGATTTATGTGGAAAGAACTGCTGAGCTTGTAAAAGAAATTGAAATTAAATGCAATCAGTTTTCGATAGATTTGATACAGGCTGATATTAATAACAGTTTTAGCGAAGTTTTAAAATCCTATATTATAAAAAGGGAAAAATATTTCTAGTTTTTGATTTCAATTTAAACAAATATCCAATAATCTTTCTTTTGCATCTTTATCTTGTTCGGCAGAATTGAGATTTTCTTCAATAGAAAAGTCGGGGTCTAAAAACATCAAAGGATAATTAAGCAATTTTAAAAATTCTTGCTTCTGATCTTCGGAAAGCACATCAAACAAAATCTTCCACATTTCAAAATTTGCGATATGCTTATTTAAAAATTCTTCGTCAAAACTTTTACTGTTAAAAATATCGTTAATAGATTTCACCAGCTCTTTATATCTTTTAATATCAACATTAAGATATAAAGGAGGAAAATCCAAAATTACTTTCCGGTCTTTTGTAAGAGTTACACTCCCATTTTCCGTTTTAAAAACCAATTTTTGCATCTCAAAACTTTTCAATGACAAATCAAAATCAATACCATTTTTACAATAGACACAAAAACCGGAAAAAAAGTTCCCAAAAAATGAAAATTTTATTTTTTACTCTTTATTATTTTCGATAACAGTAGCTATTGGATTCTCTTCAACAGGTCAACCATATCATCTTCGAGGCTTTCTCTGGGTTCTTCAACAATTCGGCAAAGTTCTTCGCCACGAAAATAAAAAATAAAGGTAGGAACGAATTGGAGGTAAAATTCATCTGTTTCGAGAACATCTGTTTTCTTCTTAAAGTCAAGAGCTATAAATCTGAGCTTTGTTTCATCAAAAATATCAACTTCATCAATAATTTTACAAAATCTGGGCAATTCTCGTCTTGTATCACTGCACCACGAAGCTGCAAAAATATAAATACTATCAAATGCAACTCTTAAATCAGGCGTAAAAACCTCCTTTTTAACTTGATAACTACTATATTCAGGGGCAAACCATTCGTTAAACTCAGAATTTTTAATAAAATCTATTGTAAATTCACCAAACAAAATTTCTGCATTTTTTTTCTCATCAAAAATCACTCGGTTTAATTGAGAAAATCCCTGAATGCAAATCAAAAAAACCGTAAAAATCAAAATACTTCTCTTCATAAATTATCATTAATTAATAATTGTTAAACATTAATTGCTTTGCAGCCTTTTTATCAATTATTTTGCCATTATGGTAAACAATTCTGCCATTAACAAAAGTAGTTATAACCCTTGAATAAAAAGATTCTCCTTCCAGAGGAGACCATCCACATTTGTAAAATAGATTTTCTTTCTTAACAAAAGTTTGTTCGTTTAAAGAAACCAAAACAAGATCGGCATAATAATTCTCTTTAATAAAACCTCTTCTATCTATCTTAAATAATTCGGCAGGATTATGACACATCCATTTTACAACCTCTTTCACATCAAGATTTCCTCGTTCGGCCAATTCAAGCATAACATTTAAAGAATGCTGAACCATGGGAGCTCCCGAAGGGCATTTTAGATAAGCATTATTTTTTTCATCTAAAGTATGAGGAGCATGATCGGTAGCAACAACATCAATTTTTCCGCTTTTAAGAGCTTCGATGAGTGCAAGTCTGTCAGCCTCTGATTTAATAGCAGGATTCCATTTTATTTTTGCCCCATGTTTTTCATAATCATCCTCATTAAACCAAAGGTGATGAACACAAACTTCGGCGGTTATTTGTTTATCATGCAGTTTATTTGCTGACAATAATTCAGTTTCTGCTGCAGTGCTTAAATGAAAAAGATGCAGACGAGCTCCGGTTTTGAGAGCAGTTTCCACAGCAAAAGAAGATGATTTATAACAAGCTTCTGCAGAACGTATTTTTGAATGGTATTGAAATGGAATGTTTTCACCGTATTTATTTTTAAATTTTTCGAGTTCTCTCGCAATTACACCATCATCCTCACAATGAGCAGCTATAATTACAGGAGAAGCTTTGAATATTTTATAAATAATTCCTTTATCAGATACCAATAAATTTCCGGTTGACGAGCCAAGAAAAATTTTTATTGCAGGAACAATTGATTTATCTATAGATAAAATTTCATCAAGATTATTTTCGCTTGCTCCAAGCATAAAAGCATAATTCACAACAGAATTTTCTGAAGCAATTCTTAATTTTTCAAACAATAATTCATTAGTGATTGTAGGCGGATTCGTGTTTGGCATATCAATATATGAAGTTACACCACCTGCAGCTGCGGCACAAGATTCCGAAAAAATATCAGCTTTATGTGTTAAGCCTGGCTCCCGAAAATGAACCTGATCATCAATTACTCCCGGTATCAATAGTAAGCCTGTAGCATCAATAAAAGTATCGAGTTCGGCAAAATCAGCCTCATCAATATGACCAATTTTTTTTATAATCTCATCTTCTATCAAGACATCTGCTATATATCTTTTGCCTTCATTTATCAGCGTGGCATTTTTAATTAAACTCAGCATAAATCTTTTCTTTCAAAAATATAAATTTCTTAAACTCAAGCTAAATATAAGCTAAAAAATTCGTTTGTTAAATCAAAGTTAAAAAGCAATGTGTTAAATATACTAATTTTAATATAAAAGTTTTAATTATTATCTTTGCAAAAATTTTTAATATGGCGAAAAAGAATAATGATGATGCTCAAGAACTGCTTTTAGCAATTTATGACTCAATTTTAGAAAAAAAAGGTGAAGATATTTTAATACTTAACATCGGAAAAATTCCGAATTCTGTAACAAATTATTTTGTTATTTGTCATGGTAATTCTGATGTTCATGTTAATACAATTGCTCAATTTGTTGAACATAATGTTAGAAAAACACTAAGAGAAAAAGCATGGAAAAAAGAAGGATATGAAAATTCGGAATGGATTTTACTTGATTACGTAAATGTTGTAGTTCATATCTTTCAGAAACAATCCCGAGATTTCTATCGTCTCGAAGAGTTGTGGGCTGACGCAGAACACGTTGAATTAAGAATTTCAACTAAATCAAAACAAAATTAAATCATTTTAGTTATACACAAAGAAATTTTTAATTATGAGCGAGAAAAAAGGATTTAGCAATAATAAAAACAGTGAGAACCCTCCACGCATATCGGACGAAATGCCCGGTCAAAAAAATAGAATGTGGATTTATTTTGTTTTAATGATAATTTTTTTGATATTTTCCTTTGTTGACTTCGGAGGAAGTGTAAAAGAAATTGGAAGAGATCGTTTTGAAAGAGAGATGCTTGCTTCGAAAGATGTAGAAAAAATTGTCATTGTTAACAAGGAAAAGGTAGAAATTTACATTAAGCCCGATAAATTGGACAGTGATAAGTATTCCGATGCTGCAAAAGGAGGTACTTTTGGAATGGGATCGCAAACCGGTCCGCATTATTATTTTAAAATCGGAGACCCAGAAACTTTCGAACGACAATTGGAAGCAGCTCAGAAAGATTTTGCTCCCGAAGAAAAAATATTTCCACAATACACTACACGTCATAATTACATTGGTGAAATTCTTAGTTGGTTATTGCCGATTATTATTATTGTAGGAATATGGTTTTTCATCCTAAAAAGGATGAGTGGCGGAGGTGCAGGTGGAAATCAAATTTTCAATTTCGGAAAATCCAAAGCACAGGTTTTCGATAAAGAAAGGAAAGTAAATGTAAATTTCAATGATGTTGCAGGGCTTGAAGAAGCGAAAGTCGAGATTATGGAAATTGTGGATTTTTTGAAAAATCCATCAAAATACACAAAACTTGGAGGCAAGATACCAAAAGGAGCTTTACTTGTAGGACCTCCGGGAACAGGAAAAACCTTACTTGCTAAAGCTGTGGCAGGCGAAGCTGATGTGCCGTTTTTCTCCCTAAGCGGTAGCGATTTTGTGGAAATGTTTGTAGGTGTGGGAGCATCAAGAGTAAGAGATTTGTTCCGTCAAGCTAAATCAAAAGCTCCATGTATTATCTTCATTGATGAAATTGATGCGATAGGTAGAGCTCGTGGACGAAATCCCAATTTTGGTGCAAACGACGAAAGAGAAAATACATTAAACCAACTGCTTACCGAAATGGACGGCTTCGATACAAATAGCGGTGTTATTATTTTAGCTGCTACAAACCGAGCTGATATACTTGATAAAGCTCTGCTCAGAGCCGGTCGTTTCGACAGACAAATACATCTCGAACTCCCAGATATAAAAGAACGTGAAGCAATCTTTAAAGTTCATACCAGAAACTTAAAATTAGCTCCTGAAGTAGAAATTGAATTTCTTGCAAAACAAACCCCCGGTTTTAGTGGTGCTGATATCGCAAACGTTTGTAACGAAGCTGCTTTAATTGCTGCAAGAAAGAATAAAAACAAAATAGAAAAACAAGATTTTCTCGATGCTGTTGACAGAATTATCGGTGGACTTGAAAAAAAATCAAAAATTATAAGCAAAGAAGAAAAAAGAATAATTGCTTATCACGAAGCCGGACATGCAACAGTAAGCTGGTTACTTGAACATGCAAATCCATTATTAAAAGTTACTATTGTACCTCGTGGAAGAGCTTTAGGAGCAGCATGGTATTTACCCGAAGAAAGATCTATCACAACATACGAACAATTGCTTGACGAAATATGCTCTATATTAGGCGGAAGAGCCAGCGAAGAACTGAATTTCGGAAAAATTTCTACCGGAGCTCTCAACGACCTAGAAAGAGTAACAAAAATGGCTATCTCGATGGTGAGCTATTTTGGAATGAGCAAAAACATCGGAAATCTTTCTTATTATGATTCTACCGGACAAAACGAATTCGGTTTCACAAAACCCTACAGTGAAAAAACTGCAGAACTAATTGACAAAGAAATAAAAGCTATTGTTGATGAACAATACCAGAGAGCTTTGAAAGTTTTGTCAGAAAATGCTGAAGGATTAAAACAATTAGCCGAAACTCTGCTTGTTAGAGAAGTCATTTTTAGCGACGATCTCGAAAAAATATTCGGAAAAAGAATTGCCGACCTAAAAAAACAAGCTGAACAAGAAAATTCTCAGGAAAATCCTGATGAAAATAATAAAGATAATACTGATGACAACATTTCCGAAAACCAATAAATAACATCTAACCTGTGGACTTAAAAAATTTAAAAACAAGAATTATCACGGGGGCTCTTTATGTTATCATAAGTTTAGCTTTAGTTCTAATCAATCAATATTCACTACTTGCTTTTTGCATAATCTCTTATGTTTGGCTGAGCATTGAGCTTAAAAGAATTATTCAACGCACAAACGTAAGAATATCCTTAATTTTTCCTGTAATGATCGGACTTTTTGCTTTAGTTATTGCATTCTTAAATCTTTATTTTAATATTTCCATTGTCTGGTTTTTATTGTTGTTAGTACCGATTTACGGGATATTTATTCATGAACTGTTTATTTTGAGAGAAAACTCGCTGCAATCAATTGCACATACGTTCTTTTTGCTAGTTTATCCATTACTGCCAATCTTACTTACCATTTATATTAGTTCCGGAATTTTTTACGGACAATCGGGAAAATATTCTCCAGAGATTTTAGTGTTTACTATGGTTCAAATCTGGATCTTTGACTCCATGGCTTATGTTTTTGGCGTAAGTTTTGGCAAACATCGTTTGTATGAGAAAGTTTCACCAAAAAAATCATGGGAAGGCTTTATCGGTGGCTTTGTAATAACTTTAATAATTGGAATTTTAGTCGGATATTATTACAATCTAATAAATGTTATAGATTCAATAGTTATTTCAATTATTGTTTCAGTTTTTGGCACACTGGGAGATCTGGTTGAATCATTATTCAAAAGAAACATTAATATAAAAGATTCCGGGAATACACTACCCGGCCACGGCGGACTACTCGACAGACTCGATAGTTTTATATTTGTTATTCCATGGATCTTTCTATATTTGATTATTAAAAATTCCATAATTTAAAAAAAATCTTAAAATAAATTTGATTTTAAAAAAAATACATATATATTTGCAGTCCTTTTTAAGAAGTGAATTTTATTGATTAAAAAATTAAATAATATTATTAAAAGATATGGCAAATCATAAGTCTGCATTAAAGAGAATAAGACAAACTCAAACCAGAAGATTGCATAATAGATTTTATGCTCGTACAACCAGAAGTGCTGTTAGAAAATTAAGAGCAATGACAAACAAAGAAGAAGCTGCTTTATTCTTACCAAAAGTTTGCTCTATGTTGGATAAATTAGCAAAGAAAAACATTATCCATAAAAATAAAGCTGCAAACTTAAAATCTTCATTAACAAAACACGTAAATTCTTTACAATAAGATAATTAGATTTAAAATGAAACTGTTTCGAAGAACCGGAACAGTTTTTTTTATTAATAAACCCAGTCATGAAAAAAATCCCGATTAAACAATGGTCTGAGGACGATAGACCAAGAGAAAAAATGCAAAAAAAAGGCGTTTCGGCACTAAGTGATTCAGAATTAATTGCTATTCTTATAGGTTCCGGAACAAAAAACAAATCAGCCGTTGAAGTCAGCAGAGAAATTCTCGAAGCATGTAATAATGATTTAAACGTTCTTGCAAAAAAGACTATCAAAGAACTTCAAAATTTTAATGGCATTGGCGAAGCAAAAGCAATAAGTATAGTTGCTGCTCTTGAGTTAGGGAAAAGAAGAAAAGCCGAAGAAGTTATGAAAAGAAAAAAAATAACTTCAAGTCAGGATGCCTTTGAGTATTTCCATTCATTGTTGTGTGATCTTCATCATGAAGAATTTCATGTTCTATATCTTAACCGGGCAAACAACATAATTTCTTCCGAAAAAATCAGTTCGGGAGGGACAACAGGGACAGTTGCCGACATAAAAACTATTTTCCGAATGGCAATTGAAAACCGAGCACAAGCAATAATAGTTGCACATAATCATCCGTCCGGGAATATTCAACCAAGCGAAGCTGATAATCAGCTCACAAGAAAAATAAAAGAAGCTGCAAAAATTTTTGATATAAGTTTTCTCGACCACATAATAATCGGAGATAACAATTATTACAGCTACCTTGATAACGGAAATTTATAGTATCAAAAGCTAAAAATCAATCTTAAAGTTTTTCAGTTTAAAATTCCATGGCATCGAAATCCAAGGTTCCCCAGCATAATCAATTCCAACACGCGGAGAAGTAAAATATTCTCCCGAAAAATCGTCATCCTCTATCCACAAAAATTCGTTTTCGAATATAGAAGTTTTATTAAATGTTTTGTCAATTCTTAGTGCTTTTGTTAATTTGCCGGGTCCGTTGTATTTTCCGGCTCCTCTTATAAGAACAGCCTGAGGATTATCAATTTCCGAACAAACGATGTTTAGCATCCAATACATTCCATAAATTAAATAAATGTAAATTGTGCCTGCTTCCATGAACATCGGTTCGGTTCGGGGTGTTTTGCCTTTAGAAGCATGACAGGCTAAATCATCAGTTCCGCGATAAGCTTCAGTTTCAATAATCCTTAATCTGATAGTATTACCATCGGGAAACTTTCTAACCAAAATTTTACCTAATAGTTCCGGAGCCAGAATTAAAACATCGCTAGCAAAAAAATCATAACCTAATTTCATGCTAAAAATTAATATTCAATTTTATTTTCAGTTTGAGACCAAATTTCAAAAGCCTTAATAGCTTCTTCACGCATAAAATTTTCGGTTTTAAGATTTCTTTCACTGTAGGGTTTTGCTATTTCATCATAAATAAAATTATCACTAAAACCAATTGCATCAGCATCTTTTTTAGTGTTTGCAAAATAGAGTTTTTCAATTCGAGCCCAATATATAGCCCCCAAACACATAGGACAGGGTTCACAAGAAGAATAAATTTCACAACCTGACAAATCAAATGTTTGTAGTTTTTTGCATGCTTCCCTGATTGCATTTACTTCGGCATGAGCAGTAGGGTCATTATCAATAGTAACACTGTTTGCAGAAGCTGCAATAATTTCGCCGTCTTTAACAATAACTGCTCCAAAAGGTCCTCCCCCCTTTTCAATATTTTTTATTGACAGGTCAATTGCCAATTTCATAAAATCTTTATTCATACTTTTAATATTTATTTAGTATTAACTTCGTTTTGTTTTACCCAAATAAACAAGGCATAGAAAAAACTAAAGAATACCACACCTGTTGAAGTCTCAAGAGTATCATCAGAAAGCATTGATAAGATAATTATAATAATGAATGAAAAAAACGGCCAATTCAGATTTTCAAGATTTTTAAATATAGAATAAAACATCCCAAGCATTATTAATAAAAATCCAAAAATACCAAATGTAGCAAAAAATGTAATAAACTGATTATGAGTTCTATGTCTGTATTGCGGTTCCAGAACAGATTGTTTTTCTATGTAAAGAGCTTTAAATTCATCATCGATATCACCGGTTCCGGTACCTTTAAAGAAATTCCGATAAGATAAAATCAAACCATACTTTAAATATTCTATACGTTGAGATAAAGAGTGTCCGGATGGATTTCCTCCTTTTAAATAATAATCAAGTTGCCAGATTATTTTATAAATTCTATCGCTAATGAGTTTAGGTTGAGCAAAACGGTAATTTGGTATTCCGTTTTCTATATTCATAATATCTTCACTACTAAGAGACAAAACTGCTTCTGTATCCTTTGGCAAGCCTTTCGATGCAAGATATCTGATTAAGGTATGTAATATAGGATTGCCTTTTGCATCAGTTTTATCCAAACCTACATTACTGCGTTTTGCCCATGCCCAATGAAGCTCTTTTTCACAAATATTAATATACACCGGATTGCCATTTTCTAACATGCCTGCAGTTGTGTCGTGATAATAAGCATTCCCACCGGCAGTAACCTGTAATAAAGTATTGTCAGCAGTAGGTTTATAAAAATGTCGAATCTCATTAAAAACAAAAACAAAAGATATAACAGGAATTAAAATTCCTAAACTAATATAAGCAATTTTGGCATTCTTATTTTTTGAATAAAACCCTTTAACCAAAATAACAAAAATTCCTGCAATCAACAAAGCAACAATTCCGGTAAAACCTTCTACAAGTGCAAGAAAGGTCAAGAACCACAATGAAACTAAAATAGAAATTATCTTTAAATAAATATTTGTAATAAAAATCCTTTTCGACCAAAAGAAGATAATCAACATTATCGAAAAGCTGCACATCAAAGATAACCTGATATGGCTGATAAAAACCGAAAGCTGCCTTACATTAAATCCTCCATACGAGAACAATTCACGATGATGAATCAGTACCCCCAATAAGGAACTCATGAGAACACCCAAAATGAAAAAGACACATATCAGATAAATTTGCTTAGAATTGAGCTTTGATGAGCTTGCAAAAATAACAGGCAAAGCAAGTAAAGGTAATTTTATTCGAATATCTTTTAAGGCATATTCAAAATTTTGAGTATTAATAAGCCAAATAATATGCACAAAAAAGATTAATAGAAAAATCAGTACTGATTTATCCTCAAACAATTGCTTAAGCTTGGTCTTAAAATTTAGTTCAGCGAACCAATTAGTCAAAAGCAAAAATATTGCTGAACTTGTGATATACTCAGACACCGGCAGAAAGAATGCAATAAGGCAAAGACCAGCCAGATAAATGTAAAAATGAATTTTTTCTCTCACCGCAATCCAAATATTTTATGTACGCATCGAAGCAGTTGATTTAATTTTCTTATAACCGAAAACAAGGTTACATCCGATCCTAAAGTTTATATTTTTAGCTTTTTGAGGGAATAACATATTTGTAAAGCTATCCGTAACAAAATACCAGCTCATAAATCCCATTCTTGCAGATAATCCAAATCCCAAATGTCCTGCATAATTATGTGCTATTGTATAAGTTAAGTGAGCAGATAAGAAATTGGTAAGATTAGAATTCACTCCTAAAGTAAGAGATTGAAAATATGACTTTCTAAAAAATTCTCCCCTATAAAGAGCAGTAAAATGCAATAAATCGTGGAACTTATATTTTCCTCCCAAATAAATACTTGTTGGTAACCAAGTTACATATCCCGTTTCAATAAGGTCGAAACCAAAAGTATTTACAAGAGTATCCATCAATTGCTGAGTAGTTTCTCCAAAGAAGTCTGTAGAATCCGAAATTTGTACTTGTAATCCCTTAAATTTATATTCACCTTTGCTTACAAAATTTTGCGGATTTGTATTCCAGGTAATAAAGCCAAAATCATTTACCGAACCATAAAACTCTATTTCAGGACTAAATTGATATCTGACGCCCAAATCAAAACCCATTCCTATATTTCTCAGATTCAATAAATATTTTGTAGCGGTAGCTCCGGCTCCAGCTCCGGTAAATTCATCAATAGATTGCTCATTAACTCTAAAAGTTACAGAATCCAGATGTCCGTCTGTCTGATGAAGCATATAGTCGAAATATATTGGAAGAGAAGATTGAATTTTCATATCTGTAGCCCAAGTCATGTGATAATTCTCAGGATCAGTAAATAATTGGAGTCTTTTTATGTCAGTATTAAAATTAGCCATTCCGAAAAGTATCTTTGCCCTGCCACCAAATGAAAATTTATCATTAGCATTCATCGAAGCACCTACAGCAAGTTGACGATAGTGAGTAAAATGTAAACCAAAACCCTTAAAATCAAGTGGTTTACTTTCGAGCATGTAAGGTATATTACCATTAAGCACAAATTCAAAAAGATCGCGAGGTAAAGAAAATCCATATCTTAATTTTTCCGTCAAAGCTACAGTAAGAAACATATTTTCGAGTCTGATACCGAGATTTAAAAGCTCGAAGTCTGTTTCAAACCTAAAATGAGTTGTATTTTTGAGCTTACTGTAGAATAAATCAAGATCAAGCACTAAACTATCTGCTTTAGTTCCTTCGCCAAAGTGGAAAATGTGATTATAATAGAAAGAGTTGTTTGCATAATTAAAATGCATAGGAGGTGGTAATTGTCCGGCAATAGGGATTAACAAACCTCCCAAATGAAATTTATGCTGAACATCAATTGAGGGATTTACAAACTGGCTTTGCAAAACTTTATCCATGTTATACAGTGTAAGGTTTTGTTGTGCAAACACTGCTATAATGCTGAATTGAAATATGGTAAATATTATTATTAACTTTTTCATGACTCAAGATTTTATTGATTAGACAAAGAATCTATATTTCCACTAATACCCAAATCTGCTTCAAAACCGATATCAAATTTTATTCTGTAGTCCTCGTAAATTTTTGAAAGTTTATTTTGGTCAGCTTGAGTACTATTTGCATGAGCTTCATAAACAACATATTTACAAGTTCTCAACTTTTCGAGTCTCTGAGTATCAAATTCTATTTTTGTAACTTTTCTGCTGAAATCTAAGACTCTACCATTATTATCAACATTAGCAGCTGTAAGTAATCTCTCATTATTGCTATGGAATAAAGAATCTAATATAACATAATTCTGATCCAGGAAATAGACCTGAGAATAAGCTTCTACGGGGAATCCGTTTTGAATATCAATGCGAAGTAGCGCTCTCTTAACAGGATTATTATCTTGGAATAAATCTCTCAAATCTGCTTCTATGGTATCACGCATATTAAAATTGTAAATGTAGCCCCATAAAGGTAATTCCATACTAACTTCAACTTCAATTAAAGATTTATCCGTTACAAAATTATTGTGAGAATGCCCAACAGGATTTGTTGTAGCTTTAGCTTTAAACTGTATCCATTTAGGACGTTTATTTAAAATTTGAGCAATATTCGAATTGTTTTTGTTTAAAACCAAAGAATCATGCTTAACCTGATTTGGACTTGAAGAATATGCTACGTTGTATGGATTTGTAACACCAATCGGCAACCCAACACCATAATCAATAATATCATAATCAATATTATCGAGAGCAGAATTTGCTACCATGTGTGTAAAATAAAACTGTGATGGTACCCCGTATGAATTCCAATATTTAACTAACAATTTAGGATCTTCAAAATGATATCTTTCAATTTCAAAGTTTTCGTCTTTGAATAGGTTAACATCAATTGTATCGCTTTCAAAAAACAAAGTATTAACTCCGAAGTAACCATACATTATTGAATAAGTAAGATTTGTAATATCAGCCGAAGTTGTAAGATTTCCGCTATTATCGTTAGTTCCCGACCAATAGAGGGTTAGCCTCATTTCCACCGGAATCTCGTTAAACCCGGTTGCTGTTTGAGTCATATCTATTTTATAACCGGTTAAATCATTTTCAGGAGAAACTGCAGAACCACCGCCGGCAACAAAGGTAAATGTGCGTTTAAAAGGAACTCCGTTTTTAGTAACAGTCGGAAAAGTTAGATATAACTTAGCCGAATGTTTAAAAGTTGATGTTACGATCATATTCATTATACCGGTTTTTAGAGTTAATGAATCTATTTCAGCCTCGGGATTAAACATAGAAAACGGCATGTCAACGGTTTTTGCAAAACTTACAGTATCGCCAAAACTGTTAAAATTGCTAAAATTAAACTCAGGACTAAAAATATTTCCGTTAAAATTTTGATCGGAAAGGAATAAAATTTCATTTACTTTATTTGAACTTACTCTGGTTTTATATTGTAATGAAACATACCCATCACTATTTTTTATTAACATGCCCGAAGATTCAAATTTTTTAAGAGCATCAGTAAATGCTAAATCTCCCCAAAGAGCAGGAAAAGCAAAAGATGCCTCATAATTAACTTCACGATCCCAGAGATCGAAGTTAAAGTTATCTTTCACACATCCTGATATTGCAACTAATCCAATTATTGCAATAATTAAACTGAATTTTAACTTTTTCATAATCAATTCTGTTTTATTTTGTAATTATACAAAAACTTTTCTTTACCTCCGACAATTAGATTAAATATATTTGAATCTAAAGATAAATAAGCAATGCTAAATCCTGTTGTTCCACGCAAAGGGAATCCATCATAAATGCTACCATCTGAATTTATTAAATAAATTTTTCCTACATCACCACAGACTACGCCAACTTTAATTTGGTTGCTTGGAAAATAATACAAAGAAGGTTCTTCGGTAACATTTCCGGCAAAAGAACAACTTGATTTTAATTTCCCTTTATAATTATAAATCTCCATTTTCGAACTGTCAATAAACATATAATCATCGTATCCATCAAAATCAAAATCCGTAACAAGAAAATAGTGTTCTTTAGAGAAATCTCTAATCTTTAAAGAATCAGAGCTTCCATCTAATTTAAAAAATCTTATAGTTCCGGTTTCATCAGTTGTTACAAATTTATCGGGTCCTGGTTTGGAAATTAAATAAATCTTATTTTTTTCAGAAAACTTGAAATTTACTTCAGTTTTAAGTTTTGTTTCTCCGCGCCTGTTTAACAGATATAATCTGTAATCATCCTTAAAAACAATAAAATCTTCTTTTCCTACCCTGTAATGAAGAATTTCGTTACTTACGGAATTTTCGGTTTTATCAAACTGCCAGCCTTTTACAAGCAATCCGTTAATGTCGTATAAGTAAACTTTTCCATCTTCACAAGCCACAGGAATTCTGTAATTTTTATTGTTTTCATAGTCAAAAAGACTTATTGGAGAGCTCGCTGCAGAGCGAAGTTTAACAGGAAATTTATCAACATTGTTTCCAAGTCTGTCAATTAGATAAATATTATTTTTGGTAGAAAACAAATACTGCAATTTACCGTTTTTAAAAGCGTCCACCTGATATACCTTACTATTAATTGCCTCATCCAATTTTATTCTCCAAATTTCTCTACCTGAAGCACTCAATAAATAGACATTAAAATTTTCATCCTGAACAAAAATTTCTTTTGTTTGATCATCGTGATTTAAAACTATAAAAGGTTTAATAATTACATTACCTTCGAGGCGAGTTTCCCAAACTGTTTCGGGTTTTTCATTTATGTCCGGTTTATACCTTAAAACAAGATTTGCATATAATAAATCGTTTGCAGAATTTATTTGAAATGCCCAATTCCCAAAAAGTTTAAGTTTATTGGGGCTAATTTCTTTAAGATTCTCACTTATGCTTTGATTAAAAAATCCGGAAATGTTATCGAAAATCTCTGTAAAATTGATGTAAGCAAAGAAAACCGATTTATCTCCAAAATCAGAAAGTAGATTTCCAAAATCAATACTTTTAGAAAGAGTGTTGTTTAACATTACTTGATAGACAATGTTTTTCAATGTGTTTTTATCATCGGCCGCTAATATATAATTGGAATAAACTGCCAAATATTTACCATCCAAGCCTTTAAATGCCGGACCAAAAACTAACTGAGGCCAGTTCTCTATAGGGATAAAAAAGCATTTTAGAGTAGTTTTATTGTCAATTTGAATTTCTGAGACGCTTTCCAAATTTATAATTCCGGGTTTTTCTCCCAACTTTTTTGCAATATTCTCAAACTTTAATTCTGCCGAAGCTCCGGATTTTGTTTTTATTGCCATAAATAAATTTCCGGTCTCTGATTTTTTATCATTTGCAATCTCAGCTATGCACACTTCTTCGTTTACCAAACTCAATATTTCGGAGCAAAAATCTAAATCATATTTTTGTCTTAATTCATTTTTTATTTTTTCTATATCAAAATCAGGATTTATTTTTTTTGAATATTTTGTGGTTGTTGTAGCCCATTTTTCAATGTCTGTGATTGAAAATGTAATGAAAAATCTTATATTATCAGGCAACACATCAAAAGAAGAAATTTGCACCGGATTTTGAGTTTCAATAATTTTTGAAAAAAAATCAGATTGTGAATTTTTTAAAAAGCCGTTAAATACCAATTTCTCACCGCTGAAATTTAAGTCAAATGAAATCCATTCAGCAAAAAATTCAAGATTTTTTGCCATGGATGAAAAATCATCATTAAAAACATTCTTAAATGCCCGAGCAAAATTTTTAAAATTAATATACAGGTTTACCGGTTCGTTTTTTCCAGCACTGTTTATCAACCATGCCAATTCTGAATTTTGCTGTAACAAAGATTTTTTAGAGATAATGTTTTCAATGGATTTTTCAATCTGTTTTAAACTCTCTGAAACAATAAACAATCCACAAAAAACTGTGAAATAATATTTGTTTTTGTTGATGCTAAGCTCACGGATTTCAGCTCCGTTAAAATCTCTTTTTGAAGCCGATTTTGCTCCCAACAATTCATAAATCTTTTTTGATTTTATATCTTCGGCAGTTACACAAATACCTACAAAAGTTTCTCCTGCCCCGTCTTTTTTACAGGTAAATATAGGACTGACGGTTTTAGAAAATACTTCCTGACTTGTGAACAATAATTTTGTAAAATCTCTGTAAAAAAAAGAATGCTGATTGAAGGTTAAAAGAGTATCAGCCAACTCAAGAATTTGATTACTCTCCAAAAGATTATTAAAATCACTCAAATTATTTATTTGAGCTAAATAAATAAAATCTGCATCAACAGCTAAAAACGGATCTTGATATCTTTCATTTTTATTAAAAACACCGGTAAAAAACAATATAACTACAACAACCAGGATTGTTGAAATAACAATTATCGGTATTAAATATCTTTTACTCATTCAACTTTAAAATTTTAAGTGTAAAGATATAAACCTTTATTAAAAAAATGATAATTAAATTAAACTTTGTAATATTTTTTAAAATTTCTGAAAATTACAATTTATATATTTAAACAAAAATTTCATATTTATGTTTATTTTTTGGAATCTTTTACTTTTATGTTTTTTAAACTAAAATTTTAATTTTATGAAGTCAATTCATTTTTTAATTGTTTTAACAATTTCCACAAAACTGTTTTCTCAGTTTAACATTCCCGAGCCTATCATAAATACAGGAAATTATCTTATAACCGACACAGCATATATGTCAGTTAATGGAGATGATTCCAATCCGGGGACAATTGATCTACCGGTAAAATCTTTTAATGTTGCTTTGCAAAAGCTACCGTTCGGTACTCCCGGAGTAAATAACGGAAATTCTTACGGGCTTATAATGCTACTACCTGGTTATTATGTAACGGACGGTTTTATCCAATCCGAATCGCAATGGCATAATGGACAAGGAGGCTATAAAAATGTTAGTGTAGAAGGTGTAGGAGAAGTATTAATTGGTGGAACTCCTGATAATTTTGCATCAAATCAGATTTTAAGTTTAAAAGGCAACCATATATTTATCAAAAACATCAAACTTAAATATGGAAATTTAAATGGAATCTATTTATTTAATGATAGCCATAATCAAAGACAAAATAACGTTTTAATTGAGAATGTAAGAGTTGACAGTGTTAAAATTTTCTCAATGATTTTAACAAATGTTGATACTATTTTAGTTAGAAATAGCGAATCATTTTACGCTTCAAGACCAGGTAACGAAAATCTTAGCAACCCATGCCAATGGCCAAGTGGTATAAAATTTCACGGATGTAAATATTGCACTATTCACGATAGTGAGATTGCATTCACTAGAGGAGAAGGATTGAACTTTCATAATAGTATATACTGCAAGGCTTACAAAAATAAACTACACGACAACCCTTTAAATCTGTATAATGATAATTCTGCAAAATTAAGCATCTATAACAACTTGATATATAATACTCCAGGAGTTTGGGAAAACTTTTGCAGAACATGTCCAGCTGATGTAATTCCAGTTCTGTCTGGGAGTGGCTTGTTGATAGCAAACGAAGGATCTTGTATTAGTGGTAGTTTGCCAATTTTCGAGAATTGTAAAACAAAATGTACAGGTCCGGTTGAAATTTTTTCTAACGTTGACAGCGTATTCATTTTTAATAATATTTTTCAAAACCTCGGTAATCATATAGGTTTGTGGGAAGGCAACTATAATGTAATCGGGGTTAATTGTATAAAAAATGTTTATATCACCAATAATACCTTTATTGGAATGACTGGAATGGAAGGAACTCAAAACTGGCCATTTATGAGTTTTTATTTTGCAAATTATAATTTTCTTTTCAACAGCTTTTATTCTATAATGGAAAATGTTAGAATCACAAACAATATTTTTAGCTACGACACGATAACATATCCAAATATTCAACCCGTAACAACAGCTTTTCATTCTTTACATCCCGGACCACTGGATTTTTCATTTGATGGTAATATATGGCTGCAAACTCATCAATTCATGGGAGACAATGATATTGTTCGGAATAATTTGCCAGGTTCACTCGACTTCATTGGCGATAATATTAATTTAATACTGCCATGTCCCGAAAATCAAGCTTTTGTTTATTCTCAACCTCCTGCTTTCGACTTTATTACTCACGACTTCTATGGCAACCCCAGGAATTCACAAAATACTAATGTAGGGGCTCTTGAATACAACGAATCCTGCAATATATCAACACAAAATATTAGCTACTCAAATAACAAAACTAAAATTAAAGTATATCCAAACCCTTGCTATAATTGTAAAAAACTTTTTATTTCGGGCAATTTTGAACAAGAAAACTTAAACTATACTATTTATTCCATAGATGGTAAAATTTTAAAAACAGCAACTACTAACTCAAACGAGATAGATATATCCGATATTATATACAAAGGATTTAGCATTTTAAAATTAGAAAATAAAACTTATGTAACTTCTGAAAAATTACTTCTGTATTAGCATTGACAACTATTAACATCGTTTCGTGTATAAATTTTGAGTTTTAATGTTTTTTATTTTCTTTGCATTCATAATTTTGCAAACATGAAACATGTATTTTCATTTATAATCTTTCAATTATGTTTTATTGGTGCTTTTGCAGTTTTTGATGGAGATATTCGTTATAAAACAACTGCAAAAACTTTTAACAATATTTATGAGAAAATAGACTATGGATATTTTAGATATACTGATTCATTAAATTTTAATCGAATAAATAAACTAAATAAAAAAGACAGTATAAATCGCAGTAAATCACCAGTTTTCCCTGATGAAATTTACAGAGCAAGAATCAATGACTTAAATGAAAGAACTCCTGTTAAATTAGAATACAACGAACATGTCAAGTACTTTATCGAAGCATATTCATTAAAGAACAGACCAAAACTTATAAACATTATAGAACGTTCTTATTACTATTTCCCGATTTTTGAAGAATATCTGGATAAGTACAAATTACCTCTGGAATTAAAATATCTAGCAGCCGTTGAATCTGCTCTTGATCCGACAGCGGTTTCAAAATCCGGAGCCGTTGGATTATGGCAGTTTATTATAGGGACAGGAGATATATTGGGATTAAAAGTAACTTCCTATGTTGATGAAAGAAGAGATGTTTATAAATCAACTGATGCTGCCTGCAGATATCTAAAATATTTATATGAAACTTTTGGTGACTGGTACTTAGTGCTGGCTGCTTATAACGGCGGTCCAGGAGCTGTGAAAAAAGCTATTGCCAGAGGAAATGGTAGCACAAATTACTGGCAAATTAGAAGTTATATGACCGAACAAATGCAAAGATATGTTCCCGCTTTCATTGCAATGACTTATTTAATGAATTACAGTTATGAACATGCTTTATTCCCTGCAAATCCAATGATTCCTTACTATAAAACCGACACTTTAATGGTGAATGGACCTCTATATCTTAAAAATATTGCCAGTACAATAAATGTTGATTTAGAACTATTAAAAACTTTAAATCCTATTTACACTTACCAATATATTCCAAATGATGGAAATAAATATCCTCTGGTATTACCCTTCGAAAAAACAAACATTTTTCTGGAGAATTATAACAACATTCAGAATAATTCTTTAGCAGAACCACAAAAAGACAGTATAGTTAATCCACCTTTTGTGGAACAAAAAGAAAGAAACAGACAAATTATTTATGTAGTTCAACCGGGCGAAAGTCTGTTTAGAATTGCTGTAAATCACGACACAACAGTTTCAAAAATCCGAGAATGGAACAATCTGCCGGAAAATTATGTCCTCAAAGCCGGAGACAAGCTAAAAATAATGGTTGAATAAACACAAGCAAGTATTTTGAATGAATTATAATATTTAATCAGGTTTTCTAAAATCAGACAGGAAAAAAGGTAAAAGTTAGAAGGAAAAAGTTAAACCAAACAACCCACTCCAAACCGAACAGTAAAAGTTATACTGCATAATTACAAATCAAAGAATTCAAGAAGAATAATAATCACAAATTGTAGTTTCTTATCGGATAAATTCCAGAGATTAAAACTAAATTCTGCATTCAAAATTAGAGATTTTGTATTTTTCTTAACCCTTCAAAAAATTATAATTTATCGAGGTTAAAAATATGGATTCATATTGCCTAATACTAAATAATCTATCTTTGTTCAACCTTTATCAGTTTTGAAGTATCGTATCCCCTTTTCCGAACCTTTTCCAGTATTTCTTGATACAAATCTTCTTTCATAATAGGCTTACGGCTAAGAATCCACAAGTAATTGTCGGATTTGCTTCCTACCACTGCCCATTGATAATCAGGATCTAATTCCATCACAAGATAATCTGCATAAAAGAACAAAAAAAATGACACTTTTAATCTTGCCTTTTGATTTGGATTTGGAATTTTTGCCTTACCAACTGCTTCGGACATTTTACCGTTAAAACCACCCTTATACCCACGATTAACAACTCTAATCTTGCCGTCTTCTCTGAGCGAATAGATAGCTGTTACCCCCACAAGACCTCTCTCGAATCTATGGTCATACCGGGCAATTTCATACCAGGTTCCCATATACCTGTTAAGTTCAAATTCTTTCACTACTTTTTTATCCATTTTTGATGTTTTACATGAGGTTACTAATAATAAAAACAACAAACCCAAGAACAAATATAGATTGTAATATTTCATAAGTTAATCTAGTTTATCTTATAATATACATTTTTCCGACTTCTTTCTTAAAATATTTATCAGCTTGAGTATTTAACAAATCAATATCCTTTCCATTTATTTTGGCTTTTACGGTATAGAAATATGTACCTGTGGCAAGTTTGTCTCCATACATATCAGTTCCATCCCAGGCAAATTCGGTTATGTTTTTACCAATGCGTATAGGTCCGAGTTCTTCAAGAAATATTGTTCTAACGAGTTTTCCGCTGACAGTAAAAATATCTATTCTCAATTCATCGGGGATTTCACTTCCGGTAAGTTCAAAAACAAATCTGGTACTCGTAGAAAAAGGATTAGGATAATTTAAAATCCTGGTAATCGTAGAAGCAGTAACAACTCTAAAATCAATCACATAATCGTTTCTGCCGGATTCATTATTTGACATATCCTTTGCCTGAACTCTCAAACGATAAAAGCCATCTTCCTCAAATATTGGTTTATAAATAATCTTACAAGAATTTTCAGGTAGTACAGCCGGGAAAAACTCAATACTTTCACCCGGCTTACCGGGATTAGAAAAGTAAACTCGCTGTTCTTCACCTTTTTGCAAATCTGTCAAATAAATTCTAAAAACAGAAGTGTCGTTAAGAGCGAGAAATTTATTTTCATCTTTCAATTTTATTAATATTTCAGGCTTTGCCGAAACAATTTCTCCATTCATAATATAACGACCATCGAAACTCACATCCAGCAATGGATTTATATTATCCCTCATCACCACAAAATATTTCACTGCAAGATTGTTAAAGTGATATTGCTCAGGTTGATAATATCTACCTGTAAGAGGATTTACGGGATTGTATTCTACCCAGATAGAATTGATACCTCTCATGTTTAAACTTGAATAAACAACAGTATCAATTAATATATCTCCGGCAGGATGATTCCTAAGTTTTCTTTGGTCAATCGGAATAATTTCGTTGTTATTATCCTGCATCCAGTATTTCACTACCAAACTATCCATATCTCGCGAGGAGATATTTTTTGTTGCTACTGCAAACTTAATTTCTTCGCCTTCCTGTATTGTGTCGCAACAGAAATAAAATCCTGATTTGGGGTCTATTGCAGTTTCGGGGACGGGGATATATCTCAACTGCCACTTCAATAATTGAGATGTTGTTTTATTGATTTTATCTTCTGTACGGAAAAAAAGTTTTAAGTTTGGATATTGTTGATAATTAATGCTATCTGCAAGTCCATCAATAATTCCGGAAAAATCTGTAAGTTCGGGGAAAATTTGCTCGTATTGATTTTGAGAATTTAATCCCAGAATTTTTATTCTTATTTCATCAGTAACAGGGTCTTCATTTTCTGTAGTTTCCCACACAAAACTTTGCCATTCTTGAGATGGACCTACATCAACCGAGGTGATAAATCCGTTGTCGAAATTTGTAAAAAGATCTGTCTGAAAAATTATTGTATCTGTACTGCTATTTCCGTATAGTTCCTGAGCACTCGAGGGGATTCCTTTTTTCGCAAAGAAAATATAAGGATTGCCGTTTTGCAAATTTCTGATATTGACAGAACCAAGGCTCTCGAAAGTTTGATAAAGACTTTCGGGCCACTGTCTGAAATAAGCATTACCCCACGAATAGGACAAAACATAATGACCATCCGGAATATCATTTAACATATTTTCGAAATTTTCAAGACTTTCATAATTAACTGTATTACCTGACCCTGTACTAAAACTGAAGAAATACTGAGGACGAATTGAAGAAAAACATTGCGGATAATTCCTATGACCATAATCCTGAATATTTGACGGCCAGGCCAACAATGTCTCCGGATCAATTACTGCCACAAGCATAGCAGCTGCAGTACCGCAATTCCCGAAATCTCCCAATCCATTACCTATTGAACCGTCAATCTTCCACGAAACAAACTCATAACCATCAATCCAGTAAGAGCCGGTATTTTTGCAAACTAATCTTCGAGGATAATCAACATAACGAAATTCTCTCGCAACACGATCATAATCTATAAAGTGAAAAGAATTTTCTTTAAACTGGAAAAAATGCGCCTGCGACCACCCCTCTTCCCCTTCGATATAAATAAACGAAGACTCCATCCATACAATAGAATCGGGATTTGAATGCTGTGCTGCTATCTGCCAATAATAAACAGTATTCTCATCTAATTCAAAAGGTAACTGCCAGACCACAAGTCCTCCCGAGGATTGAACACTCGCCTGTCGTAACAACGGGCTATTAAAAAGATCTGTTGTATCAATTCTGAAAAGATAATTCTGTGGTTCAGAAAAAGGATTTCCTGTAGAAGCAATTAAAGAAATATTTTTTATAGGGACAATTGAATATTTATATGGATAAACTGGGAAGAGATCTCCGGTCTTTATTAAAAAGTTTATATTTGAAACATTATTATCTTCGTTTAGTTCGTCAACATCATTTCCGGAATCCAGATAAATTCTAATTGTATTTAAGCCAGGTGCTTTTAGTCTATCCACAGGAAGTTTTAAACTTACTGTTTTTTCAAAGTAACAATAATCAACCGGAATCGAATATTCAGAGATACTGCCATCAGAAAAGATTCGTGTAAGCCCTGTGATAAAACTTTCATTTGTAGCTTTACCTATATTTTTAATTAATATTTTCACCTCAAAACTATCGGCAACAGTACTTACCTGAATAGGATTCAGTGCAATCTGAGCCGGAGTAATAACAAAATCCGGTTTTTCGTGCGAATTTATTATTATTGCAGGATCCCCGTGTAAAGTAAATTCGTGACAGGTAATCTCCATCAACAAATTTGACCAGTAAGAGTTCTGTAAATTTTTAATTGCGTTAATTATCTGAAATGAAACAGGACGATTGTAAAGTTTATAGGCAATATTTTTATATAGCTCGTTGCTGAAAATATTAAGATACGAAGAAAACCCATCTCCGACAGAAGCAAGAAAAGCTATAGAACCGCCATTTACAGCTTTTACCCATCTTTCGCTGATACTGCCAGAACCTCGCTGATGTATGTCGCCGGAAAAACAAGAATTGGCAAGAATAAAAGGATATTTTCCTTTGTTAGAATAAGTTTCGGGAAAATCAATATCCTGATCAAAACCTGAAGCCGAGGCATGACCAAAAAATGTCATCATCGAGACACCGCCGTTAATCAAATTTCTAACACTGTCAGTCTGAGTAATTTGAATAGGTTCGGATGATGTTTTCAGAAAAGTACTGACCCTTGCACCAAAAAGAGTGTCTTCGATTATATTTTTATAATTATTCAAATACGAAGCAAAAGTGTTTTGTTCGTTTGCATTAGATCCGCCGCCGAAATGGACTACATATTTCATCCACTCTGCCGGTAAGTTTGATTCATACTCAATAACTTTGTTAAGATATGACAATACTTCTTCATTATTACGAGCACTCAGACGTCCGGTTCCAAAAAGTGGTTCAAAATGTGTTAGTCCTAAACCGGCAGTAAGGAGATTATCACTTGAAGGATTTCCAGCACTTGGAACCAAACATTCGGCATACCTTGCAGAATCTTTGCGATATAATCGAGTATGAAGAGATTTGCCAAGTAAAAACAACATTCGCGGACGTTGATTAAAGCTGTAAAGATGTTCTATAAAACGTCTGATGGCAACAGGATGTTTACCAACTCCGTAAGCATATTGATCGCAAAGATGATCTATGTCAACTAATGCTACATTCATTCCTTTTGATGCTCTGTAATTGGCATATTGTTGTGCCGAACTCCATAAACTTTTATTTGTAACAATAACGTAATCGCTCGTCTTAAATTGATCAAAATAATTCGTAAACTTATTGTCGTTACTAACTTTTGTGATTCGGTCAACACTTTTAATTCCTGCCTCATTTACTAAAACTAAAAATCTTAGAGATGAAGTATTTGAAACCAGAGCCTTTAAAAGTCCTTGATCCTTAACAATCGAAATTCGTTTGTGATTAGTAAGATCGTAAAGTATATATTCATTTCCTGAAGCAAAGTTTGAAATTTCCAGATAATCCTTTTCTGTTGTAAAATTGGCGGGCAAATAAAATTCAAAATGATTTTTATTCTCAAAATCCCATGTATGAGGATAAATAATTTGAATATAAGAAACTGCATTTCTGTCGGGGATATTTGGCTGAGTGGCGTCATTAGCAGAGAACTGAATACTTATATTGTTAGTTAATTGGTTTGAAGGAACAGATATGCTTTCTCTTACAAATTGATAGCCTGTGTATGTTCTATTAATTCTCTCCTGTCCTAAAAAATTTACTTTTAGATGATGTGGAACATTAGAAGTTACCTGATTAGCCGGAACTCCTACCACTGCAATTTCAAATACTGCCGGCACTAATGATGAATGAAAATTCGGGACAGATATTGTTTTTGTAACAGGATTAGTCTCGGTAATTACCGAATTATCAAACCAACCTTCGCCTTCGGTAAAAGGATTTCTTGTTGATCCCCAATAATATGTAGAAACATAATTAGTCCTTATTTTTCGCAGACAATACTCCTGAGCAAAAGACACATAAGTAGAAAAATTATTATCGTTTTCAACAGCAAATCTTCTGTTACCGGTAGAATAAGACCAAGTAAGAAAATAAACAGAAGTATCGTTGTAAAAACTGTAATCATTATTTACTCTTGAATCCGGCGAATCGAAAAATTCGAGGTCGTCATCTCCCCTGTTTCTTATTCCATAAAACTCAATATATCCACTTGGATCAAATATTCCTGTAGAACTTTCCCCTTTTATATAGATGTATTGTTCTTCGCCTCTGTAAAACAGTTGTATCCCCCTCGGATCAATCTGATTTACCGGAACACCGGCATTAAGGAGTTCAGAATAAGAAATTCTATATATCCCATCAGCGGAGATATGAATTTTAAAATATTGTTTATTATAATCAATCCAGGAATTTGCCTGAGTAAAAGCTGAAAAATAAAAAAGCAATGAAAGAATAAGGTTTATAATTATTTTATATTCTTTCTGCATATTTTACTTTTACTTCAAAGATATAGAAATTCTTAATTCAATGGTTCAGATTGTTTGAAAAAGTTTTTTGTATCAAATCTGTATGATAAAGAGAATATGTGAGAATAAAGGGCTATACTCTTATTTCCGATATCAGTATAGGCATAATCAAGATTAAATCCGTAAAGTTTAATTCCAAGTCCAATATTTGGTTGCCAGCTGAAAGATGTGGTATTGTTGTATTCCGGGATTTGTTGAAAATTATTTACTCCACCCCTAACAAATATCATATCATTATAAGAAAACTCTATTCCCAAAGAAGGATCTGCACTAATTAGGTTTGATTTCAAAATAGTATTTCTTTTTCCGTCGGTAGTAACAATCATTCCAATTTCGGGATAAACCGAAAAGTTTTTATCAAGATTAACTTTGTAACCTGCACCTATTAATAATCTTGGTAGAGTAATTTCAAGACCGTTTTCAGGAATCTCATTTCCGGTTGCAATAAAAACATCTTCAAACATTTCGCGATTAAATGACCATGCATTAAAAGTTCCAAAAACATCACGAAGATTAACCCCCAAATATAAATTTTTCATCTTATATGAAGCAGCTGCATCTATCCCAAATCCCCATGCATCTGCAAAACTTCCTACTACTCTCCTTATAACTTTAGCACTGCCGCCTATGCTTAATCCGTCAATCGGCATCAAACGACTGTATGAAAACAAAAAAGCATAATCAGCAACAGAAAAGGAACTGATTCTGTCATAACGTATATTGCCGTCACTATCAATAAGGTCAAGAGTATTCGGAATATCATCTACGCCGAAACGTATCATCGAAAAACCTGCAACTGATTTATCGTCAAGTCTGTAAGAGGCACCCAAAAAATCATATTTTGCAATTCCGGCAAAATACTCTGCATGCATACCTCCTATTTCCATCTGCTTATCAAGACTCGTTAGCAAAGCCGGATTCCAATAAACACCACTAATATCTTTTGCAGACGCAATTACAGAGTTCCCCATTGCAAAAGATCTTCCTCCAACACCTATGGAAAGAAATTCATTACTGTATTTTGGAGCATTCTGAGAAAATCCCCAAACAGAACAAAATATTAAAAATATTATTATTTTTGACTTCAGTTTCATAAAACAACTTTATTCTTACAAAATAACAACATGTTTTTGTATTTATTGTAAAATTAATTAAAAAAATGTATGAACCTAAAATACTTTATTCCATCACTTTTAACCTCAACCAATATATTTTTGGGTTCTGCTGCGGTTTTTTGTGCAGTTGAAGGACAAACAGACCTTGCTGTTTATCTTGTTTTGTTTGCAGCACTATTTGATTTTGCAGATGGTTTTTTTGCTAGAATATTAAATGCCGTCAGTGATTTCGGGAAGCAACTTGATTCACTATCAGACCTGATAAGTTTCGGTTTTGCTCCGGCAAGTATCTTATATTATCATATTTCCACAAACCTAAATTCAAATCTTTTAGCCTTTACTCCAATACTTATTGTAATATTTTCAGCTCTAAGACTTGCAAAATTCAATATTGATCCCGAACAGAAAAGCAGTTTCAAAGGACTACCAACACCTGCTAATGCAATATTTTTAATAACATTATTCCATTCAGATTCAACAAAAATTTCATTTATCGAAACATTATTGAAAAACGATATTTTCATAGTAATATTAATAATTGTTTTATCGACATTACTTGTTTTGCCATTAGAATTTTTCTCATTAAAAATTAAAAAATTGGTTATCAGAGAAAATATATTTCAAATCATATTGATTTTAAGCGGGATAGCACTTTTTTTATTTTTTGGAATAGCAGGAATTTCATTTTCAATAATTTTATATATTGCACTTTCAATTTTTAAAAGTATTTTTGGCAAAAAAAAGAGCAATGAAATATTTAGCACAGATTGATATCATGCCTCAAAAGGCCTTATTAGATCCACAGGGTAAAGCAGTGTTAAACTCTTCGCAAAAAATCGGATTTGATTTTGTTGAAAATGTAAGAGTAGGCAAACACATTGAAGTTGAACTCGAAGCAGCATCAAAAGAAGATGCTCAGGCAAAAACAGATGAATTGTGCCGTAAAATTTTAATAAACCCGATCATAGAATATTACGAATTTCATATCACAGAAATTTAAAAAATTTTTGCTGCATTAATTTTTTTTATATATTTGCAGCCCGAAATGGTGATTGTAGCTCAGTTGGTTAGAGCGCCAGATTGTGGCTCTGGAGGTCGCGAGTTCGAGTCTCGTCTTTCACCCTTAAAAACTGCTCATTCTTTGGGCAGTTTTTTTTTGAGGTCGCGAGCTCCGAAAAATAAAAATTTCAATTATTTACAATACCAACTCCTTTAACAATATTTCTGCCGCGATAATATCTCGGAGATTCTAATTACAGTAACATTACCTGAAATTAAGATTGCGGGAGAAAGATGTTAAGACCAACATTTCTACACAATCCCTTCTCGTATCAAATCGTGAAGATGCACCATTCCCAAATAAGTATTATTTTTATCCACTACTACTACCTGAGTAATGTTATTTTCTCTGATAATCTTCAAGGCATTTATTGCGGGTTCTTCTTTTTGAATTGTCTTTGGATTGGGGGACATTATATCTCCGGCAGTTATTTCAGTAATTATGGAAAGCCTTGACTCTATAGTTCTTCTTAAATCACCATCAGTAATTATGCCTAACAATTTATTTTCTGTATCAACAACAGCAGTTGCACCTAAACGTTTAGAAGTAATTTCCGAAATTATTCGTTTAATGTCATCTTCCGGAAAGACTTTTGGTTTTTCATTAAGTATATAAATATCTTCTACTCTCAAATAAAGTTTTTTACCAATAGAGCCCCCAGGATGAAGTTTTGCAAAATCTTCAGGAGTAAAACCTTTGTATTTCAGAAGAGCTATGGTTAAGGCATCTCCAAGTACCAATTGAGCAGTTGTACTTGCTGTAGGGACAAGATTATCGGGACTGGCTTCTTTTTCAATTTCAGCATGCAGAATATAATCGGCTGATTTTGCCAAAAACGAATCTAAATCCGATACTATTGCAATAATTTTGTTTTTGTTAGCTTTAATTAATGGTATCAATACTTTTATTTCTGGAGTGTTACCACTTTTTGAAATACAAATAACAATATCTTCTTGTTGTACTATGCCTAAATCACCGTGGATAGCATCAGCGGCGTGCATAAATATTGCCGGTGTTCCTGTGGAATTTAAACTTGCAACAATTTTAATCCCGATGTTGGCACTTTTGCCTATTCCTGTAACAATAACTCTCCCTTTACCACAAGCAATTAATTCTACTATTTCGGCAAAACTATCATCTATTTTTTCTGAAAGTCGCAAAATGGTTTCACCTTCGATTTTGATAGTATTTTTTGCTGCTTGTAAAATGTTTTCTTTTAAATATCTTTGCATCCCAAAATTTTTTGCTAAATTAGAAATATTTAAAAATTAATTAGTGTGAAATTTTTGAAATAATTTTTTGTGATTAAAAAATTTATTAAATTTGAATAAATATAAATTTCTGGAAATGGGAAATAAAGAGCAGTTAATATATAAAGTTTTAAAAGAGTATTTTGGTTTTGACAATTTCAAAGGGTTACAAAAAGAGGTTATATTAAGTTTGCTTGATGGTAAAGATGTTTTTGTTTTGATGCCAACCGGTGGAGGAAAATCTTTATGTTTTCAGTTACCTGCTCTTATTCTTGACGGAGTTGCTGTTGTTATTTCTCCACTTATTGCCTTGATGAAAAATCAGGTTGACTCTATGAGGGGTTTCAGCACAGAAGAAGGCGTAGCACATTTTCTTAACTCTTCATTAACGAAAACAGAAATTACCAGAGTAAAAGAAGATATTTTAAAAGGTAAGACCAAATTATTATATGTAGCTCCAGAATCTCTGACAAAAGAAGAAAACGTTGAGTTCTTACAAAAAATAAAAATTTCTTTCTACGCTATTGACGAAGCTCATTGTATATCGGAATGGGGACATGATTTCAGACCTGAGTACAGAAGAATCCGAGAAATTGTTAATGTGGTTGGAAGAGCTCCAATAATGGCATTAACAGCAACAGCGACACCAAAAGTACAGCATGATATCCAGAAAAACTTGGATATGATGGATGCTGTTGTTCATAAATCTTCATTCCGCAGACCTAATCTATACTACGAGGTACGTCCAAAAGTAAAAGCAGCCAAAGAAATAATCAAATTCATCAAAAACAACCCGGGAAAATCCGGTATTGTGTATTGTTTAAGCCGCAAAAAAGTTGAGGAGCTTGCAGAAATGTTTGCTATCAATGGTATAAAAGCTCTCCCATACCATGCCGGCTTGGATTCCAATACTCGTAACCGCAATCAAGACATGTTTCTGAACGAAGAAATTGATGTAATTGTAGCTACAATAGCTTTCGGTATGGGGATTGATAAACCAGATGTGAGATTTGTAATTCACTATAATATTCCGAAAAGTCTCGAAGGCTACTATCAAGAAACAGGAAGAGCAGGTCGTGACGGTGGTGAAGGAAAATGTATTACTTTTTACAGTTACGATGATATTCAAAAGCTCGAAAAGTTCATGCAAAACAAAAGCGTAAGCGAACAGGAAATAAGTAAACAATTACTTTCCGAAACTGTTTCTTATGCCGAAAGCAGCACTTGTAGAGTTCGTCAGCTTTTGAATTATTTCGGAGAAGAAATGAAAGAAGATTGCGGCAATTGTGACAATTGTCTGAACCCAAAACCAAAATTCGATGCAAAAGAAGATGTTCTTACTGTTTTGGAAACAATTCTTTCCGTAAAAGAAAAATTCAAAGCCGAACATATTGTAAATATAATTATAGGTAAAAAAACTGCTGACATTGTTACATACAAACATCAGGATTTACCCATGTTCGGAGTAGGTGGAGATGATGCATTGCATTGGAAATCAGTTATTAGACAGATGCTTATTGCAAAATTAGTAGAAAAAGAAATTGTTAATTACGGATTATTAAAAATAACTCCTGCCGGACATGATTTTATGAAAAATTCCAAAACTATTATGTTCTCCAAAGATCATGATTACGAAGAAGGGGATTCTGATGAAGCAATGTTCAGCGGAGGAACAGCTCTTGATAATGAATTATTTTCCATGCTTAAGGATTTACGTAAAGATGTATCAAAAAAACTCGGAGTTCCGCCATTTGTTATTTTTTCCGACCCATCTTTACAGGAAATGGCTACACAATATCCGATTACCATGGATGAACTCACAACCATTACAGGAGTTGGACAAGGTAAAGCACAAAAATACGGAAAAGAATTTCTCGAATTAATTAAAAAACACGTTGAAGAAAACGAAATTGAACGACCTCAGGATTTCGTGGTTAAATCAGCTGTAAATAAATCTTCAAATAAGGTATTTATCATTAAAAATATTGATAAAAAAATGCCTCTCGAAGAAATTTGCAATTCTTTGGGAATAGAGATGATTGACCTTATTGAAGAAATGGAAGCCATTGTAAATTCAGGAACACGAATAAACATTGACTATCACATCAACTCTGTAATGGATGAAGATGTAGTTGATGATATTTACACCTATTTTAAAGAAGATGCAGAATCAGATTCTATTGAAGATGCCTTGAAAGAACTCGAACCCGAAGGCTATTCAGAAGAAGAAATAAGACTGGTAAGAATAAAATTTATAAGTGAGGTAGGTAACTAAATCATAACTCTCACTTATATTGCTAATTATGAAATTCAAGAAAGATATTATTAAAATTGCTGTTGACGGTTTTTCCTCTTGCGGGAAAAGTACACTTGCTAAAGACCTTGCCTCAGAATTAGGATTTATTTACATAGATTCGGGGGCAATGTATAGAGCAGTTACACTTTATGCAATTCGTAAAGGTTTCTTTGTGGATCAAAATCTAAATTCTGTTGAACTAATCAATTCTCTTAATCAGGTAAACATAGATTTTACTACTGACGAAAATTCAAATCTAATTACACTCTTAAACGAAGAAAATGTAGAAGCTGAGATACGTTCTCTTTCGGTTTCGTCCAAAGTAAGTATAATTAGCTCTGTTCCGGAAGTAAGAAAAAAAATGGTTGAACTCCAACGACAAATGTCCGCAAAGAAATCTGTAGTTATGGATGGAAGAGATATCGGGACAGTTGTTTTTCCAGATGCGGACATTAAATTTTTCGTTACTGCCGACATTGAAACACGAGCAAAAAGACGTTTTCTGGAGCTTTTAGAAAAAGGTCAAAATCCCGACTTCGAAGAAGTAAAGAAAAATATATTTGACAGAGACTTTCTTGATCAAAACAGGAGCGATAGCCCTTTAATTAAAGCTCCCGACGCAATTCTTATTGACAATACCAACCTGAACAGAACAGGACAACTAGAACTGGCCTTATCTTACATCAAAAAAACATTATGTTAATCGAGATTGATAAATATGCAGGCTTTTGTTTTGGAGTAACTCAGGCAATTCAAAAAGCCGAAACTTTAATTAAAAATAAAATTGATTTTTATTGTATAGGAGAAATTGTGCATAACAAAAAAGAAGCTCAGAGGTTAGAAAATCTCGGCATGAAAAAAATAGAAAAAGCTGATATCGAAGAAATTAAGAACTCTGCCATACTTATCCGAGCTCACGGTGAACCTCCCGAAACATATTTGCAAGCAACTAAAAATAACAATAAAATTTACGATGCCACCTGTCCTGTTGTTCTAAAATTACAGCAAAAAATTAAAAATGTTTACAATCAGAACCCTGAAGCAACCATTATCATTTTTGGCAAAGCCGGACATCCCGAAGTCAACGGGTTAATGGGACAAACCGACAATAAAGCAATCGTTGTAGGCAATTCCAAAGAAATTGATGATATCAACTTTTCAAATAATGTTATCCTTTTTTCGCAAACCACATCTGATTACTTTGAATATCAAAATTTAATAACATTAGTAGAGAATAAATTAAAAGAAACCTACGGAAAAGACTACATCCTTCAAGTTAATCAAACAATTTGTCCATCAGTTAAAAACAGAATTCCGGGCTTAAAAGATTTTTGTTCAAAATATGATATAATCATTTTTGTTTCAGATTATAGTTCTTCAAATGGAAAAAGTTTATTTGAAATTTGTAAATCAGAAAAGCCGGGCAAAACATATTTTATTACCTCCACTAAAGATATCCAGAAAGAGTGGTTCATGAATATAAAATCAATTGGAATAACAGGAGCAACCTCAACTCCTTTATGGTTAATGGAAGATGTAAAAAACACAATCGAAAAAATAGTTAATAATTAATTAAAATGAAGGTTTTAATATTTAGTATATTTGCAAAAAATTGTAAAAATGGCAAAAATTAAGAAAATTGCAGTTTTAACTTCGGGAGGCGATGCTCCCGGTATGAATGCTGCTATAAGAGCAGTTGTTAGAAAAGCATTAAGTGAAAATCTGAAAGTATATGGAGTTTTAAGAGGATACGAAGGTCTGATAAAAGGGGATTTTATTCCCATGAACTCCAAAAGTGTTGGGAACATAATTCAATTGGGCGGAACAATTTTAAAGACAGCTAGATCCGAAAAATTCAGAAGTGTTGAGGGACGCCAACAAGCTTACAATAATTTAATAGAAAAAGAAATTGATGCTCTGGTGGTAATAGGTGGAGACGGGACTTTCAAAGGAGCCAGAATTTTTGCAGAAGAACACAATTTTCCCATTGTAGGACTTCCCGGAACAATTGATAATGACCTTTTCGGGACAGACATGACTATTGGTTTTGATACAGCCATAAATACCGCAGTCGAAGCTATTGATAAAATTAGGGATACTGCAGCCTCGCACGAAAGAATATTTTTTGTTGAAGTTATGGGCCGAGATGCAGGCTTTATTGCTCTAAGAGTTGGAATTGCCAGCGGAGCCGAAGCTGTTATTGTCCCCGAAGTTCCCACAGATCTTGAGCAGTTGCACAACAGACTTGTGGAATACATGCAACGCAAAAAAACATCAAGCATAATTATCGTCGCTGAAGGTGATGATGCCGGAGGAGCTTTCGAAATTAAGAAAGCTATGGAAAAATACGGCGATGAATTTGATATGAAAGTTACCGTTCTCGGTCATATTCAAAGGGGCGGTTCTCCAACTGCCTACGACAGATACCTCGCAAGCCGTCTTGGAGTTGCTGCCATTGATGCCCTCCTCGACGACCAACGCAGTGTTATGGTTGGAATGATTAATAGACAGATTGTATATGTACCTTTTAATCAAACAATTAAACACCATAAAACAATAGACCAAACTCTGCTCGATGTAGTTGATGTTCTTAATACTTAATTTATTTTAATGTTAAATTATCGTTTTGCCGAAATTTTATTACCTCTAAACGTTGATAATACATATACTTACGAACTTACCGAAACACAGGGATTTGTGGATGTTGGTTTTCGTGTAATTGTGAGTTTCGGTAAAAATAAATTATACACCGGTATTGTAAATGAATTACACAATAATACTCCAAATTATCCCACAAAACCTATAATCGAAATAGTTGATTCTGCTCCTATTGTAACAAAAAAACAATTGCAGCTGTTATTCTGGATACGAGATTATTATTGCTGTAATGCAGGTGAAGTATTAGCTGCCATGTTGCCCGGAGACCTTTTACCCGGCGACGAATCCATCATTTATTTTAATCAAGAAAATTCAGAAAATTTTGATTTAGCCTCACTTAACGATACTGAATTTTTAATAATTCAGGAACTCAAAAAGAATGAAAAAATCTCTGTTAATCATCTAAAATCCATTACAAAAATTAAAAATATCCTAAAAAACATAAATAATTTACAAAAATACCAACTTTTAAGTGTAGGAAAAGAAATTACCGAAACTTATGCTCCTAAATTAAAAAAAATAGTGGTTTTCAATCCCGAAAGACTGTCTTTATTGGATTCAATAAAACTTAGAGGTCCTAAACAAAACGATTTAATAGCTTATCTTACAGAAATCTCTATAGCAAACAATAATCAAACCGTTGAAATTCCGCAAGAAGAACTCGAAAAACAAACAAGAGTATCATTACAAACAATCAAAACATTAGTTGACAAGGGAATTATTGAAATAAAAACCATACAAATTTCAAGATCAATAGAAAATAAAGATTTTGATTTTTCAGGCAATTCAGAAATTGTTCTTTCGGAGCATCAAACAGAAGCATATAAGAATATTTTACAAAATTTTGCGGAAAATAAACCTGTTCTGCTGCATGGTGTAACATCAAGCGGAAAGACCGAAATTTATATTAAACTTATAGAAAAAATCATATCCGAAGAGAAACAAGTTTTATATCTGCTGCCCGAAATAGCTATTACAGGACAAATCATTTCAAGGCTGCAACAAATTTTCGGTAAAATTGTAGGAGTTTATCACAGCAGATTTAATAAAAACTACAAAATTGATTTATACAATGACCTATTAAAAAATGATCTCAAAATTATTATAGGAGTTAGGTCTTCAATCTTTTTGCCTTTTTCTGATTTAGGATTAATAATTGTTGATGAAGAAAATGATCCATCGTACAAGCAGCAAGATCCCGATCCTCGTTATAATGCAAGAGATGTAGCATTGATACTGGCAAGATTTCATTCATCAAAAGTAATTTTAGGCTCAGCAACACCTTCGCTTGAATCTTATTACAATACTATCAAGGGAAAATACAAACTCGTTGAACTAACCAGAAGATATAATGAAGTACTTTTGCCCGAAATACATATTGCCGACATTAAAGATGCTTACCGCAGAAAAATAATGAAAGGGCATTTTCATCCATTGCTTTTTGATAAAATAATATCCAATCTTAATGCCGGGAATCAAATAATTTTATTTCAGAACCGTAGAGGATTTTCACCATACATAGAATGTGCAGACTGCGGTCATATTCCAACTTGTAAATCTTGCAACGTAAGTCTCACTTTTCATAAAAACAATAATTCATTGCTTTGTCATTACTGCGGACAATCTTATAAATACTCCGATTCGTGTGAGAAGTGCGGCAGTACCAAACTTAAAACCAAAGGATTTGGCACAGAAAGAATAGAAGATGAAGTAAAACTTTTGTTTCCGCAGGCAAGAGTTGCCCGGCTCGATCACGACAATGCAAATTCAAAAACAAAATTTGAAACAATTTTAAACAACTTCAAAGAAGGGCTCATTGATATCCTGATAGGAACGCAGATGATTGGTAAAGGACTTGATTTTGAAAGAGTTAAGCTCGTCGGGATATTGAATGCCGACAACATGATAAATTTTCCTGATTTCAGAGCTTTCGAACGTTCGTGGCAATTGATGGCACAAGTTAGCGGAAGATCTGGACGCAGAACAGACAGAGGCGAAGTAGTTATTCAAACGTTTTCACCCAATCATAAAATCATTGATTGGGTGATTAATAACAGCTACAAAGAAATGTTTTATGACCAGATAAAAGAAAGAAATGCTTTCAAATATCCTCCTATATTTTCATTTATAACCGTAAAAGTAAAACATAAAGATAAAACAAAGGCATATAGTGCTGCTGAGTTTTTTGCAAAAACCATTAAAGCTAATCCACATTTAATTGTCAACGGACCTTTTGAACCTGTGATAAATAAAATTAGTAATTTCTTTATTTATAACGTATTAATAAAAATGCCCAGAACTATTAACAATAAAGAAATTAAGGATCTTATCCGTAAATTGATTATTGAAACAAAAAAAGATAACAGGTTTGTTTCGGTAAATTTTGAAATTGATGTTGATCCATATTAGTAATTTATGAATTAATTTAGAATAATTTTGAAAAATAATTAATTTTGCCGTTGAAACAAAAACTATAATATTATGTCTGGACATAGTAAGTGGTCAACAATTAAGCGTAAAAAAGGGGCTTTGGATGCCAAAAGATCAAAGATTTTTTCAAAGTTATCAAAAGAAATTACTATTGCAGTAAAAGAAGGAGGCGGTCCTGACCCTGATTACAATCCTCGTTTAAGATTAGCTATTCAAAATGCTCGTGGTGCCAATATGCCAAAAGATAATATAGAAAGAGCTATAAATAAAGGGAATCAAGACGGCAACAATTTTGTGCCTGTTACTTTCGAAGGATATGGGGCACATGGCATAGCTATTTTTGTAGAATGCTTAACCGACAACAACAACAGAACCGTATCAAATATTAGAGCTGCCTTTAATAAATATAATGGTTCATTAGGAACAAACGGGTCCTTAAGCTTCTTATTCGAACGCAAAGGCGTTTTTGAGTTTGAAAAACCTGATTCAATGAATATGGAAGACCTCGAACTCGAACTTATTGATGCCGGAGCCGAAGAAATTGAAGTCGAAGATAATATGGTTACTGTTTATTGTGCAATGGAAGACTTCGGAAATCTGAATAAAAAATTTGAAGAACTAAAAATCACTCCTTCAAATGCAGAACTTCAGAGAATTCCAAATGATACCAAAACTCTTGGCGTTGAAGAAGCCAAATCTGTACTTAAATTGATAGATGCTCTGGAAGATGATGATGATGTTCAAAAAGTCTTCCATAATCTCGAAATGACAGACGAGCTTGCAAATGCTATGGAATAAAAGATTTTTACAATTTTTTAAAAAAGAGCGAAGATTCTCGCTCTTTTTTTTGAATTTTTTTTTAAAAAAATTTGGAAGAAATATTTTTTTTGTTTTTCTTTGCAGTCCCAAAAGTGAATGGGAAACGGTCCATTCGTCTAGCGGTTAGGACGCCAGATTTTCATTCTGGTAGCAGGGGTTCGATTCCCCTATGGACTGCCAAAAGCTATCTCAAGAAGAGATAGCTTTTTTGTTTTTCAAATTATTTCACTAAAACAAACTCAAGAATTGAAAATATTAGATATATTATTAGTAAAAAACTGATTGTAAATAACATAATTACGTAAAATCCGGACAGCCATTCGCTCAAATAACTAACTCCATCTTGAACTGCTGTTGTTTGCCACATTGTAGTAATGTTTAATACAAATAAGGACAAAACAAATATTCCAAATCCTTTGCCTGCACTTCTAATATCAGGTAAACTTAAATTTATCGAACTTCCTATGGAAATAAATAAATAAAACAATAAAACTACTCTCCAAACTTGGGATAGTTCAATGCTAATTAAAGACTGAAAAAAACTAATATAAGCATTATAGTAATTTCCTAAGTATATTTGTAATGAATACCAGCTATAAAAGCGATCCGGAAAATCTATGGTTTTAAAATAGACAAAAACATCATATTCAAACAAAAAATATGAAATACTAAAAAGAGCCAGAGTTCCTAAAATTATTGGACCAATTCCGATAAAAAGGTTTCCTATTTGTGCCCATAAACTGTTGGGTTTATATGTATGCCTTACATAACCTAAAGTTCCGGATTCATAATCAATTTCAAATAATTTCATATTTATGATTTTATGGCTAAAAACCGGACAGAATATTGCATGTCCGAGTTCGTGGATTGCACTTCCCAAAGCAGCAAAACTATATAAATAAAACTTAATTCCAAAAATTCTTATACCTGCTTTTTGAATTGCCTTTGAAAGATAATGTAAAATCAATCCGAGAATAATTAAAGGAAGAAAAAGAACCAAAATTTGATTACCTGTTTGAAAAAATGTTATAAAAAAATAATCCAGAAAACCCATTATAATTTTTTAGGTTAACTATTATTTTGATTGTTGTTGAGCGGGAAACGGGGCTCGAACCCGCGACCCTCAGCTTGGGAAGCTGATGCTCTACCACTGAGCTACTCCCGCTTTTTTTACAAATTTATATAGTTTTTTTTTTCTATCAAAATCAAAACGAAAAAATTCAATTAAAAATCAAATATTTTTCAATAAATACTTTCATTCCCTCAACAGCATTTGATTTAATATGTATAAAATTTTCTGGGGGTCCAAATTCCGCTCCGGGATCAATCAAAAAATTCCTACAATTTCTTGGAGTATAATGAATTAGGCTGGCGGCTGGATAAACCTTTAAACCTGTTCCTATAACTAAAAAAATGTTGGCAGTTTTAACAATTTCGATAGCCTTATCAATATAGGAAACAGGCTCTCCAAACCAAACTATATGCGGACGCAGCTGAGATCCCAGCGGACATTTATCTCCGATATTCAATTCATCAGTGTCCAAATCAATAATAATTTCAGGATTAGCGGTGCTGCGAGCTTTCATTATTTCGCCGTGCAAGTGTAAAATGTTCTTTGAGCCCGCCCTTTCGTGTAAATCATCAACATTTTGAGTTATAATCACAACATCAAAATCTTTTTCTAATTCTGCAAGAGCAATATGAGCATAGTTAGGATGAGCATTTCTTACTATTTTTCTCCTGTAATTATAAAATTCCAATACCATTTCAGGATCTCTTCTCCATGCTTCGGGACTTGCAACCTCTTCAAAACGATATTGCTTCCACAAACCGTTATTATCTCTGAAAGTCGGGATTCCGCTTTCTTTACTTATTCCTGCACCGGAAAGAACAACCAATTTTTTTCGAGTCATTCCACTGATTGAATTGTTAAGAATTTACAAACTCCAAAACACTGTCGGTGATATACTTTAAAACTTCTTCATTTAACTCAGTATTCATTGGAAGAGACAAAACTTGTTCGCAAAGCATATTAGTTACCGGAAAATCCGAAGGATTGTATTCGAATTGCTGAAAAGCTTTTTGTTTGTGCAAAGGTACAGGATAATATACTGCAGATGCAATTCCTTTGGATGTTAAATGATCCATTAACTTTTGTCTGTTAACATCAACCAAACGTAAAGTATATTGGTGAAAAGTATGAGTTGATTTTTCAAATCTCTTTGGAGTTATAATTTTTTCACATCCGGCAAATGCGTTATCATAATAATTTGCCGCATTCAACCGAGCTTGATTATAGGAATCCAAATGTGGAAGTTTTATTCTTAATATAGCAGCTTGAATTGTATCAAGTCTGGAGTTTACACCAATAACATCGTGATAATATCTCACTTTCATTCCATGATTAACTAAAATACTAATTTTTTGGGCTAATTCATCATCATTGGTAAAAATAGCACCACCATCCCCGTAACATCCGAGATTTTTAGATGGGAAAAATGATGTACAGCCAATATTTCCTATCGTTCCGGCTTTTTTTACCCATCCTTTTTCAGATTTAAAATCGCTGCCAATAGCTTGAGCAGTATCTTCTATTACGAAAAGATTATACTTTTCGGCAATTGCCATAATTCTGTCCATATCGGAACATTGTCCAAAAAGGTGAACCGGCATTATAGCTTTAGTGCGCGGAGTTATTGCTTTTTCAATTTTATCCGGATCAATCAGGAAAGTATCTGGGTCAACGTCAACCATTACAGGTTTTAGTCCAAGTAATGCAATTGTTTCAACTGTTGCAATAAAAGTAAAATCGGTCGAAATAATTTCGTCTCCCGGTTTTAAGTCCAGTGCCATAAGAGCGACCTGAAGAGCATCTGTTCCATTTCCACAAGGAATAACATGTTTTACGTTAAGATATTCAGCAAGTTCGTTTTTAAAAAGCTTCACCTCATCGCCATTTATAAATTGAGTTTTATCTATAACATTAAGAATAGCATTGTCAATTTGATCTTTAATTTTTAAATACTGATTTTTAAGATCTACCATCGGAATGTTCATAATGCGAAAGTTTAAATTGTTTATAAAAATTTTACCGCTGCGAAATTAATTAAAAAATAGGAATGCAGTATAGGCTGACCTGAAAATATAAATAACTGATCTACAAAAAAATGAAGCTTTAAGTTCAATAAAAATATGTTTCTTAACATATTTGCTATCAATTTTTAGTCTGAATAAAAAATATAATTTTGTGCTTATTAAATAAAAGTCAAATAAAAAATAAACAGTTATGGCAAAGAATGTAATTATTATTGGAGCAGCGGGAAGAGATTTCCACAATTTCAACACTTACTACCGCAACAACCCGGATTATAGAGTTGTAGCTTTCACAGCAGCACAAATTCCTGACATTGATGGCAGAAAATATCCGGCAGAATTGGCAGGAGAACTTTATCCGGCAGGAATTCCAATTTATGCACAAGAAGATTTACCAAAATTAATTAAAGAATTAGACGCTGATGAATGCGTATTCTCTTATAGCGATGTTCCCTACCAATACGTAATGAATTTAGGGGCTTTAGTTAATGCTAATGGAGCCAACTTTACACTATTAGGTCCGAAAAGAACACAATTAAAATCAACAAAACCGGTTATTGCTGTTGGAGCTGTTCGTACTGGTTGTGGTAAATCACAAACTTCAAGACGTATTATTGAACTTTTAATGGAAGCCGGACTTAAAGTTGTTGCTGTTCGTCACCCAATGCCTTATGGTGATTTAGTAGCACAAAAAGTTCAACGTTTTGCCTCTGTGGAAGATTTAGCAAAACACAAATGTACAATCGAAGAAATGGAAGAATACGAACCACACGTAACTCGTGGTAACGTAATTTATGCAGGGGTTGACTATGAAGCAATTCTTCGTGCTGCTGAAAACGATCCCGATGGTTGTGATGTTATTTTATGGGACGGTGGAAATAACGATTTCCCATTCTTCAAACCGGATTTAATGGTTACTGTTGTTGACCCACACAGACCAGGTCATGAATTAACTTATTATCCAGGTGAAGTTACTTTAAGACTTGCTGACATTGTTGTTATTAACAAAATGGATTCTGCAGGTCCTGAAGCAATTCAAATTGTACGCGAAAACATTGCTAAAGTTAATCCTAATGCTGCAGTTGTTGATGGAGCTTCTCCATTATCAATTGACAAACCCGAACTTATTAAAGGTAAAAAAGTATTAGTTGTTGAAGACGGTCCAACATTAACTCATGGTGAAATGAAAATTGGTGCCGGTGTTGTTGCTGCAAGAAAATGTGGTGCTGCAGAACTCGTTGACCCAAGACCTTATGTTGTTGGTAAATTAGCCGAAACTTTCAGAATTTATCCTAACATCGGTACATTATTGCCGGCAATGGGCTATGGCGAACAACAAGTTAAAGACCTCGAACGCACTATTGCAAATACTCCTTGTGATGCTGTTGTTATTGCAACTCCGATTGATCTTAACAGAATCGTTAAGATTGACAAACCTACCGTAAAAGTTGGTTACGATTTGCAAGAAATCGGCACTCCAAATCTCAAAATGTTCATTGATGAATTTGTTGCTAAATACGTAAAAAAGTAATCCTTTAACACATAATTTTAAAAAGCCCTTCATTCGGAGGGCTTTTTTATTTAAAATTCCCTAATTTATTTTATCTTTGCGGCAATTTTTAACTAATATGAAGAATATAAGAAACTTTTGCATAATTGCCCACATAGATCACGGTAAAAGTACTCTTGCCGATCGTTTATTGCAAGAAACCAAAACTATTGACGAAAGAAAATTTCAGGATCAGGTTCTCGATAATATGGATCTTGAAAGAGAACGAGGCATTACCATTAAAAGTCATGCTATTCAAATGGAGTATATTTATAATGATGAAAAATATATTTTAAACCTTATTGATACTCCCGGGCATGTTGACTTTTCATACGAAGTAAGTCGTTCTATTGCTGCATGCGAAGGTGCGTTACTTATTGTTGATGCTACTCAAGGAGTTCAAGCTCAAACTATTTCTGTACTGTACCAAGCAATTGACAATAATCTTGAAATAATTCCAATAGTAAATAAGATTGACCTCGACGCTGCTATGGTTGAAGATACCGAAGATCAGATAATTGACTTAATCGGTTGTAAACGCGAAGAAATCATTCATGCAAGCGGAAAAACAGGTTTTGGCGTAGAGGAAATCTTAAAAGCTATTATTGAACGTATTCCTCCACCTTTTGGCGATGAAAATACTCCGCTCGAAGCACTGATTTTTGACTCCGTTTTTAATTCTTATCGGGGAGTTATTGCTTATTTCAGAATTTTTAACGGCACACTAAGAGTTAAAGACCATGTAAAGTTTTTTAATACCGGAAGCGATTATCACGCAGATGAAATCGGAATTTTAAAACTTGGATACCAACCGCGAGATGTTTTAAAAGCCGGTGATGTAGGATATATAATCTCAGGAATAAAATCTGCTGCCGAAGTCAAAGTCGGTGATACAATAACTCACGTTGAACGCCCGTGCGAAAAAGCTATTGAAGGTTTTTCTGAAGTTAAACCTATGCTTTTTGCCGGTATATATCCGGTTGATGCTGATGACTATGAAGAACTGCGAGCATCTCTGGAAAGATTGCAATTAAATGATGCATCCCTTACATTTGTTCCTGAATCTTCTGCAGCTCTTGGTTTTGGATTTCGCTGCGGATTCCTTGGACTATTACACATGGAAATCGTACAGGAACGCCTCGACCGCGAATTCGATATGGATGTAATAACTACTGTACCGAACGTTCAATATCTAGCATATACCACAAAAGGAGAATGTATAGAAGTCCATAACCCATCGGGAATGCCTGCTCCTAATCACCTCGACAGGGTCGAAGAACCTTATATTAAAGGTACGGTTATCACCAGATCAGAATATGTAGGTTCTATTATAAAACTTTGTCTTGATAAACGCGGAACTTTATTAAACCAAATATATTTAAGTACAGATAGAGTAGAATTAACTTTTGATTTACCCTTGGGCGAAATAGTATTTGATTTTTACGACAAACTAAAAAGCATTTCGAGAGGCTATGCATCTTTCGACTATCACCATTCCGGGTATAAAGAATCAAAACTTGTTCGCCTGGACATATTACTCAACGGAGATATGGTTGATGCTCTCTCCACCCTTACCCATGTTAATAACGCATACAATTTCGGGAGGAGAATGTGTGAAAAACTTAGGGAGTTGATCCCAAGACAACAGTTTGATGTTGCAATTCAAGCTGCTATAGGCAGTAAAATCATTGCCCGCGAAACAGTTAAAGCTCTTCGTAAGGATGTTACTGCTAAATGTTATGGAGGTGATATTACCCGTAAACGTAAATTGCTCGAAAAACAGAAAAAAGGTAAAAAACGAATGAGACAAATTGGTAATGTCGAAGTACCTCAATCAGCATTCTTAGCAGTATTACGACTCGACTAAATTACTGCCTTAATTATTTTTATTTTTTAGAGCTTCTTTCAACATTGCGAGTTCTGATTTCGATTGTGATGAAGCTGATGAATTTTCCTGTGCTCTGCGAATTAAATAAGGAATTACCTTATTTACAGGTCCGTAAGGAATGTATTTCGCAACATTAAAGCCTTCAGAAGCCAGAACAAAACTAATGTTATCACGCATACCGTATAACTGACTAAAAAATACTCTCTCATCAGAAGGCAAAATTTTCAAAGTATCCATCAAAGAAATTAAATACAGAGTTGATTCTTCATTATGAGTTGCACAAAAAATATTTATCCGATTAATATTATTTACAGCAAATTTTAGTGCAGAATTATATGCATTGTCCGTTTCTTCTTTAGTTTTATAAATTGGATCAGGATAATTAAATTTTTTTGCCATTGCCCTTTCTTTTTCCATATATGCACCACGAACAAACTTAATTCCAAGAATAAAATCATTTTTTTCTGCTTCGGCGAGCAAAAACTTTAAGTAATCCAATCTATCTGTTCTATACATCTGTAAAGTAGTAAATACAGCAGGGAAAGACTTGTTGTAAAGTTTCATAAAATCCAGCAGAGTATCGTCAATTTTTTGTTGATATTCAAAATCTTCGGCATCAACAAGTACCCTCACATTTAATTCACGAGCATAACTAAAAATTTTATGTAGTCGTTCGATAAATTTTTTAAATTCAGGATTTTGAGTATCAGCATCTTTTGTCAAAAGTTTTGGATTTACCAAACCGGTTGGTTTAAAAACGGCAAACGGAATACAAGGATTATTGTGAGCGATTTTTATAGTTTTAAGTATTTCATTTTCGAGTTTAGCAAAAGATTCTTCATCAGCCTGTCCTTCAACGGAATAGTCAGGAATACTTTTCACTCCATATTTTGACAACTTTTCAGATAAAGCAATTACCTCATCCAGACTTTCTCCCCCGCAAAAGTGTTTATAAATATTTGCAGTAAAAGGATTAAGCGGCAATTTCAAGCTTTGAGCTATTTTCACCAGACTACTTCCAAGACTCACTAAGAAAGGGCTTGTGATAATTTTAAAGACTATTAAAGAATTTCTCAATTCTTTCTTTGATTTGTATCTATATGCAAGATCAAAATTTTGAAAATTCATTTTAGTAGATTTTCCTCCAAAACAAAATTCTATATTAAAAGTTTAGTCGTTTTTTGTATTAAGGTGAACAACACGTTGTGGGAAAGGAATCTGAACATTATTTTCTCTAAACAACTTATCAATCTGGAAACGGATATCGCTTTTAGTTTTTTCTATTCTGAAATTATTTTGAGAATAAAAGAATAATCGAAACTGTAAAGCAGAATCAGCAAAATCAATGAATTGCACAGATGGAGGAATCTCTTCAGAAACATCAGGAGATGATTTTGCTGCTTTAATAAGAAGAGATTCAACTAATCTTACATCACTGCCATAAGCAACCCCAACATCTATATAATGACGAGTAACAGGGCTGTTAAGAGTCCAATTAATAATATTCTCAACAATGAATCTACTATTAGGCACAATTATTTCGACATCATTTCGAGTTATTAAAACAGAAGACCTTAATCTTATTTTTGTAACCCTGCCAATAAGCCCGTTATTTAATTCAACAATGTCTCCCACTTTTATTGTTCGTTCAAATAAAATAAGAAATCCTGAAACTAAATCTTTAAAAACATCCTGAATACCAAAACCTAAACCAATAAAAAGTGCTGATAACGAGGCAATTAATATGGTTACATTAAATCCTAAAGATTCAACAAAAATGGTTATTGCAATTACATAAATAAAGTATCTTGCAATCAAATAAAAACTGTGAGCTTTGCCTTTTTCGAAATCTTCGTTTTTGTACTTTTTATTAAAACTAAACTCCAATAATATTATCAACACCTTGGTACCAACAATTATCAAATACAAAATCAACAAATGGTACAGAAATATTTTAACATTTTGAGTTGATATGATTTTTATGTTTAAAATCCTTTTGAAGTTGAAGCCTAAGGCTTCTGACAAGGATAATATTCCAAGGAAGAATATTAAAGCAAAAAAGAAATTTGATAAGATTCGAGAATTTTTTATTCCCAAAACTGTCATGATTTTTTTCCGTCTAAAAAACAATTTGTTAATATAATTCAAAAAAAACATTGCAAATAGTGAGATTGTCGCCAGAACTATTTGCGTAATAGTAAAAGTTTTATTAAAAATTTCGATATCACTCATTTTACTTTATTTTCGTTTTTATAAAACTCGGCAGTAATACAATAATGGTCAGACAAATCCTCTCTAATAATCTTATGAGAATAACAATCGAACTTTGACGGATTATAAAAAATATAATCAATCCTGAACTTCAATCCTGCTGCTTCCCAGGTATAACCCGGCATTTTTCCACGTCTGATATAGGTATCTTTTAGCCCTCTTGATAATTTAACATGTGTATTTGAAAGCGGAAAATCATTAAAATCACCACATAAAAAAATCGGATATAAGGTAGTATCCATAACCTGGCGTATAATATCTACCTGTTCTTGTTTCTTTATTGCCGAACGAAAATACTTTTTTAGAATTCTTTTATCAATTTTATTTTCAGAAGAAATATCTTTTAATGTTTCGTAATCACTTTCATCAAACTGAAGTGATTCCAGATGACAATTAAAGACTCTGACCGTATCATAGTTAATAATGATATCTGCAAACATAAATCCATTATAAGATTTTTCGAAACGGTGCTTATAAGTGTTTATCACAGGAAACCGTGTCAAAACAGCCAAACCGTAATTATCTTTTTTGTCTTCTCCCTGCAAAATAGAAAAACTGACTTCATTCTTTAGATTAAGTAGATTTTTAATTTCTGATATTGTTTTAAACTCTTTATTAATAGTATGCCAATATGCTTCCTGCAAACAAATAATATCAGGCTTTTCCTCAGTTATCAATTTTATGATATTGGTTTTTAGTTCCAGATTTTTTTTCCAATTATACAAGCCAAAGTTAGAAACATTATAGCTCATTATTTTAAATTCAGGTTCTTTTTGAGGACTTGAAAAGTATGACTCAACTGGAATAACCATCAAAACATATTCAATTCCTAAAATAATTGGCAAAACAGAAATTGTTGAGTATTTCCAATTGATAAATAGCCAAAAAACAATAAAAAAAACATTGACGACAAACAAAATAATAAAAATAAAAGGGATAATGATACTCAAATGTTTTATCCCGCCAATATTTAAGGATACATAAGAAAGCAACAATGAAACTGAAAAAACAATGTTGATAATAAGTAAAGTTATTTTTAACAACTTTTTCATTTTCGATTACTCATATTAAAAAGTTTTACTTTTTCTTCATCACTTAAACTTTCATAACCGGATCGGGAAATTTTTTCAAGGATAGCATTAATTTCTTCTTGTTCGGCTTTTTTTCTTGCATTATATTCCCCATCAGTTTCGTATCTTGCTTGTTTTTTGGTATTATTTACCTTAATACGTAACTTCTTTTGAGGAATAAAAAATTCTTTAATTCCATAAATTAATCGTGATAGCCAGATAGTAATGTCTGTCCCGTTTCGATAAAAATATACAAACAATGCTCCCGAAAAAGCACCGCCGATATGAGCGATATGTCCTCCTGCATTACTTAATGGGATGCTCACCAAATCAAGTACAATAAATGCAAAAGCAATATATTTTAATTTCACTTCGCCAAAAAACAAAAGGTAAACAGTTTGATTAGGAACCAAAAGAGCTATACTAAAAACTACAGCCATAACAGAAGCTGATGCTCCAATAGCAATAGAAATTTCGGAATATTTTGCAAAAACAGGAATCAGATTAAAGGCTGCTATGTAAAACAAAGCTCCGCAAAGCCCTCCAATAATGTATATACTCAACAATTGGCGTTGTGAAAAATACATCAGGAACATTCTTGCAAACCAATAAAAGGCAAGCAAATTAAACAAAATATGCAGAAAATTTTCATGAGTGAACATGTAAGAGATTATTGTCCAGGGCTTAACTATAAGGGTGTTCAAGTCGGCAGGAACAGCAAACCAATGAATTATTTCGATTGGATTTTCACCGATAATAAAATAAATAAGCTCGATAAGTTTGATAGCAATAAACACTATCAAATTAAGATAGATAAGAATATTAAAGTTATTCTTCGTTTTCCAGCTATATTTGAATTCTTGTGCAAAGTTCATTTTAATTCCATCTGTTATAATCGAATTTTCCCCAAATTAAAATAAATATTAGCCCGAAAAGCATACCTCCAAGATGAGCAAAATGAGCAATATTATCGCCCGCTCTGTTGAGGAATCCGAGATATAATTCAATAGCCATGAAAATTAAAACAAGATATTTTGCTTTCATAGGTATAGCAAAATAAACATAAACTACAGCATTGGGAAACAACATTCCAAAAGCCAGCAATAAACCGTAAATTGCACCTGATGCCCCTACTGTCGGAGTATTAAGCATAAGATTCAAATCCCTCATTTGAGGATCTACAAAATTACGACCTGTCAGTAAAGCCTGTGCCCCTTGACTAAAAACCAAATCTATTTTTTTGGGCGTCATTTGAGACATTAGAATATTCATTTCTACGCTCATTACAGTCATGTGGATTAGTGCAGCTCCAATTCCTGTAACAAAATAATAAATAAAAAACCTTTTGGGACCCCATACTTCTTCGAGAATTCTGCCAAACATGTACAGTGCAAACATATTAAAGAATAAGTGCCAGAAATCTCCATGCATAAACATGTGAGTTATAAACTGAAATGGACGGAAAAACTCCGATTTGTAATTAAAAATAGCAAGGTGCATTACTAATTCCGGAAATATCATTCTTAAAAAAAAGAACAAAATATTTAAACCTAATAAGGTTTGAACCACCGGGGGTAAATCAAAAAATCCTCTTCGTTGATAGAACATAATTTAATAATTTAATTTTTTTTCAATTTCCTCTGAGCTCAATATTTCGATAATTTTTTTTCCATCGGGAGTATGATTGTGATTTTTACAACTCATAAGATCATAAAAAAGTGTTTGCATTTCGTTTTCGGAAAGAATTCTGTTGGTTTTTGAAGCTGCTGCTTTCGAAAGTGCCAGAGCAATTTTTTCGTTTAGCACAAATTTAGGATCCGCTGAAACTTCTGCCATAACGTAAATCATATCTCTCACCAACTCTACGGGATTCATATCTGTAAGTTCTCCAGGTATCCCTTGAATCTCGCACTTATCAGTTCCTTTTAAAACAATCAGAAATCCTATGTTGTTCAATTCGATTATTATTTCCATCAAAATTGCTCTTTCCTCAGGGCTTGGTTCGTATATTACAGGGAATAAAGTTTTCTGGCAGACAGCTTTACGTGTCTCTAACAAGAGCATAAATTTTTCAAATAATATTCGTTCAAGTGCTCTGTCCTGGTCAATAATCATCATCCCGGACTTCACGGATGTTATGATATATTTTTGTTTTATCTGTAAAAATTTATTCTGGACTTTTTCGTCATTTGTTATACTCTCTAAATTTATTTTTGTTTGAGTATCATCCTGAGTATCATATCCCGGTAAGTAAAAATCATCAGGGTTCTTTTCAATCTCGGAATTAGCCGTGTATAGTTTTTCCCAGTTTCTCGGAACAGGATTTCGTTTGTAAGTATTTTCTTTACCAAAAGGATTATAATCCGGATTTACTGTTATTGTTGGTGGCTTAAATTCGGTTTTTGATGTTAAATGAACATCTCTTGTAATGTCTTCTTCAAATTCCAGTGGGGGAACAATCGAAAATTTTCCGAGACTTTCTTTTACAGCAGCATGCAGAATAGGAAAGATGGAGTTTTCGTCTTCAAATTTTATTTCAGTCTTGGTGGGATGAATATTCACATCAATTCCGGAGGGATCAGTTTCGAAGAATATGAAAAAAGACGAATATTCTCCTTCGGGAATTAGTTTTTCGTAAGCATTCTGAACAGCTTTTCTGAAATAAGGATGTATCATAAATCTGTTATTAACAAAGAAAAACTGTTCGTTTGTGGTTTTTCGTGTTCTATCAGGTTTCCCGATGTATCCGTAAATTTTAATTATTGATGTATCTACATTTATCTGTATTAAACTATTTAATATGCTTTTCCCGAAAATTGCGGCGATTCGTTGTTTTAGTTGTTCGGGTTTTAAGTTTAGTTCTACATTACCATTATTAATTAATTCAAAAGCAATTTCGGGATAAGCTAAAGCAACTCTATGTATTTCGTTTAAGATATGTTTATATTCTACCTGATCTGATTTAAGGAATTTTCTTCTGGCAGGGATGTTGAAAAAAATATTTTTAACGCTAAAACTTGCTCCGGCAGGACATGATACCGGTTCCTGACTTTTTACTTCTGAACCGGAAATTACAATATGAGTACCGATTTCGTCCTCAGGGCGGCGGGTTTTTAATTCAACAGTAGCAACAGCAGCAATAGAAGCCAGAGCTTCGCCTCTGAAGCCCATAGTGCGAATTTTGAAAAGATCCTCGGCACTGGAAATTTTTGATGTGGCATGTCGTTCAAAACACATTCTGGCATCAATTGGAGTCATGCCTTTTCCATTGTCAAAAACCTGAATAAGGGTTTTTCCGGCATCTTTTATTATTATTTTTATTTCTTTAGCACCGGCATCTATTGCATTTTCAACTAATTCCTTAACAACAGAAGCCGGGCGTTGAACGACCTCCCCTGCAGCTATCTGATTAGCAACGGAATCCGGCAATAACTTAACTACATCCGACATTATTTCATAAATAATTTAATCAACGAAGAAAAATCTGCAATTAAAATTATATAAGCCATAAAAAGCAGGAATATGGTAATTACAATTAATCTCAAAGTTCTATTTCTGTCACGATATGATCGTCTTTTGATTTTAGGACGAAAGTTGCCTTTTATTAAGCTCCCGGGTTTATATTCTTCCTCTGCATTATCATATAAAGGTTCTTTCCCCTGACTAACCCGAAGTTCGTTAAGTTTTTCACGGCGTTCTTCTTTTTCCGGATCGTAAAATCTGGGTTTATAATCAAAAACATTATGCGAAGGCAATCTAAAAAAGCTAAATCCCATATTTATTTTTTTTACAAAAATACCATTTTCAAACGAAAGTTTCAAAAATCATTCAAATAAAAAAGGCTGCCTAATTGACAGCCCTTTCCATTATTATACTTTATTTATTAAGCTTTACCTTTATATGCAAAACCTAAAATATTTCCTGTAGTAGGTGAACGATGTCCAAACTTATACCATACTAATTTATATGTATTGTCAGTAAATTTAACTGCAAAATATTTAACCTGATAAGCTCTTATTTCATCAACATTCAGGTCGTACTGAGTTACAGGAGTTCCATTATTGTAAGCATTTACCAAGTTATCATAGCTTGTAACATTAGCGATATTCACTTCAACAAAACCTGAGCAATTGGAAGTAGTGGTAATTCTGCCAATGCCTGCATTTGTATAAGTATAAGCCATCCCAATATCATTTGATTGGTATTGACCTACTAATGTACCATTATAAGTAGCCCAACTAACTTGTGTAGATAAAGCTAATACTATATCTGCTGACCACGAAGAAGCTAATTTTGTTGTCATAACAACATTAATAGTGGTATCATTATTAGGCATGGTTAAAGTTCCTGATACAGTTTCATAACCATTACGAACGACTTCGTAGTTGTATTCTTGTTCCGGTTCGATGTATTCAAAAAGATAAACTCCTGCATCATTGGTTTTTGTACCAAGAGTAATAACTGCATCAGTAATATTGTTATTAAAGCCGTCTTTAACAACAAAAGTTACATTGAATGCTTCAATAACAAAGAAAGTATAAGTTTTGCTTGCTGTTTGACCTTGTTTGTCTTTTACTATAAATTCATAAACAATTTTAGTAACCCCACCTGTAAAATCACTTAAAGTGTGGTTCATAATAAAGTTGTAGTCAAAGGTAGTTAGGCCGGCATAACCTGTTGGATCTGCAAGTCTTACTTCAGTAACATCCAGACCTTGGTGAATGTTTTTCCAGATTTGAATTTCATCAATTCCTGCTTCTGCTGTAAAAGTAATGTTTAAGTCAAGGTTCCAATTTGAATCGTCATCAAAACTGATGATACGAGATACTGAACCTGTCCAGCTAATTGTAGGTTCTGCATATTCTTTTTTACAGCTGTTAAAAATCACAGCTCCAAAAGCTATTGCCAATAAGGCAAAATAAATTCTCATTTTTTTCATAGTTCTAAAAATTTAGTTAATAATTATTTTCTACAAATTTAATATTTTTATCTGATACAAACATTTTTTTTGCAAAAAAGTTTACGATATTAATAATTAAAAATTTCTTCAAGCGTTAATTCCTTGACTTCGCCATATTTTTTCAACAGTTCGAAATCTATTTTTTCCTTGTTGCCAAGGATTAAAATATCATAATTTTTACCTTTAACATGCCTGTCAAAGAACGTTTTTACATCATTTAATTTGTATTTTTTCACTTTTTCGTAAACCTCGCTGCGATAATCAAAATTTATACCACGTTTAAGATTAGATTCATAATTCCAGAAAATATCATCCTTAATTATTCTTTCAGTTTCGATTTGTTTTAAAACGGATTCCCTTGCAATTTCAAATGATTTTTCCGACAAAGCCAATTCATTCAAAAGATTTGTCAGAGCGTCGAGAGCTTCTTTCATTTTATCGGGTTGAGTACTTAAAAATCCGGTTACAAAATTTGGTTTATTCTTTTCTACTGCCAATCTGTATCTGACATTTGCAGAATAAGCAAGGCTTTTTGCTTCACGAATTTCCTGAAATACTACACTCGACATTGATCCTCCGTAATATTCGTTAAACATTGTAGCAGGAGCAATTTGTGAAGCGTCAAAAACTACGTCTTTACTAACAACGGCTATCATAGCCTGAACCATATCATAATTTACAAACAAAATCTGCGGTTTAGTATAATCTTTTTCTTTAAATTCAACACTTGCAGGTATTGGCTGTAAATTTTTCGGAGTTTTATGATACTTCTTCAAAACGCTATTTACATTTTTCAATTCACGAGGACCGTAGTAAAACAATTTATGTTCATAACCCGGAAGATTATTAATTAGTGAAGTAAGCTCTTCGGGTTTTATTTCTCTCAATTCTGACTCTGACAAAATGTCGGTAAATGGTGATTTTTCTCCATAAACAGAATAATTATACATTGCTCCCCATAAAATTCTGTTTTTATTTAGTTTGTCATCTTTTCTTTGTTTAAGAATAGAATTAACATATTCGTTATAAACTTCTGCATCAGGTTTTATGTTTTTGAAAATATCTTCAAGGATTCTGACTGCTGCTTCGAAATTCTTGTCTAAACCGCTAACGTAAGCATATACTCTGTCATCGCCGGCAGAAACATTAAAACTTATGCCCAATCTGAATAATTCCTGCTGTAATTCATCAAGAGTTTTATCTTTTGTACCTAAAAATTTCATGTAATTAACAGCAATGGGTATTTTTTTGTCATGTTTTTTACCAATATCAAAAATGTAATACAAACTAAAAATCTCATTGGTAGTATTTTTAATATAGTTAACGGGGACTTTACCCAAATTTTGCTTTTGAATTAAAGAATTGTAATCTACAAAAACAGGTTCAACAGAACCTGGAGTAATATTTCTAAACATCTTCACATAATCAGATTCAGCATTTCTGTTTATGGTTATTGGAGTAATTTGAGGTTTCTCAATTCTGAATACATCGTTATCAGTTCCTAAACGTTTATAAATAACAACGTAATTATCTTTGAAAAATTCGTTGGCGAATTTCACCAGTTCGTCTTTTTTGATTTTTTCATATTCATCTATTTCATAAACCCAATCTTCCCAATTTCTGTTCTGAATAAAATTACGAACAAAAGAATAAGCAATGGAATTGCCTTCTATTGAACGTATGCGATTAAGTTTCATCTCGTTTATAATAGCTTCGATGAGCCAATCTTCAAATTCTCCTTTTTTAATTTTTTCGAGTTCTACAAACAAAAGTTTTTCAACATCTTCGAGGCTTTGATCGGCTCTGGGATAACCACCTAACTGGAAAACTCCGTAGTCATTCATCGCCCAGGCTGAAGCATAGGCTGACATCACTTTTTGTTTTTTTACCAAATTCAAATCAATTAAACCTGCTTTTCCATTGTATAATATGCGAGCAATCAAATATAGCATTTTGGCTTCCTTTGTCTTTTCGTTTGGCGTTCGCCATGCAATTGTAACATATTCTTGTTCAGGACCATAAACGTCAATCCTGTCAATACTTGATCTTTCTTCTTCAGGTTTATATGTAAATTCAGGAATATTTGGATTTGCTTTCCAATCGCCCCAATATTTATCAATCAATTTAACGGTTTTTTCTGGATCAATATCTCCTGCAAGACAAATTGCTATGTTGTTGGGGACATAATATTTACTTTTAAAATTCAGAATATTTTTCATCGAAGGATTTTTGAGGTGTTCGCCTTTACCTATAACACTTACTCCATAGGGATGATTTTTAAACAATGTGACCATCATTCGAGAACTCACTTTACGACCGTCTCTATCCTGCCCCATGTTGAATTCTTCAAAGACTGTTTCCAATTCGGTATGGAATAATCGCAGAACAAGATTTTCGAAACGATCACGTTCCATCATTAACCACCTTTCCATTTCGTTGGAAGGAATTTCATTTACATAAACAGTTTCCTCATAAGAGGTCCAGGCATTTGTGCCACTTGCTCCGAGCATCGAGCAAATTTTGTCGTACTCGTTTGCAATGGCATATTTTGATGCAATTTGTGATATACTGTCAATTTGACGATAAATTCTATCTTTCTCTGCAAGATCGTCGGTTGCATTTCTTAACTCAAATAAATCAATTATTTGTTCGATATAAACTTTTTCTTTTTCCCAATCAATCGTACCGAATTTATCGGTTCCTTTAAACATCATGTGTTCAAAATAATGAGCCAGTCCTGTTGTCTCTCTGGGATCATTCTTTGCTCCTGCTCTTACGGCAATAAGTGTTTGAACTCTTGGCTTATCTTTGTTTACCGAAATGTAAATTTTCAATCCGTTGTCCAAAGTATAAATCCTTGCATTTGACGGATCGCCTATTACATACTCGTACTTGTAACCATTAGAGTCAACTGCTGTTTTTGTTTTTGACCCTTGAGCTAACAAGAATACATTCACAGAAATGAATAAACTCAAAAATAATATCGCTTTTCTCATAATTTAAAAAATTTGTTTTTGTAAAAGTATAAATTATATCAGATTTAGATTAGTCAGCTTAAAAATTTTTGTTAAAAAAAACTAAAACAACAAAAATTTATATTCTGTAAAAATTCCACCAGGCATTTGTTTGTAAAAAATTTTTTAAAGCCGCTGTCTTTTTATATTTTTGAAGCGTAATAAAACTATATTTTCATGAAGGTACTTGTTTTGGGCTCAGGCGGAAGAGAACATGCAATTTCAAAAAAAATTGCAGAAAGTAAACTAGTTGATAAATTATTTGTTGCACCCGGTAATGCAGGAACATCAATTGATTTTGAAAACATCCCTATTTCAGTAAATGATTTTGAAAAGATAGGAGAATTCATTTTAAATGAAGGGATTAATCTTCTTGTTATTGGTCCGGAGGATCCTCTTGTTCAAGGCATACGTAATTTTCTGGAAAATGACGACAGGTATAATGATTTACTCATAATCGGGCCGGATGCTTATGCCGCACAGCTCGAAGGCAGTAAGGATTTTGCCAAAGAATTCATGCTCAAATACAATATTCCGACAGCAGCATATTTCAAGGCCGAAAAAAGCAATTATAAAGAAGCCACCAAATTCATGAAAAATCTAAATCCTCCTTATGTTCTTAAAGCTGATGGGCTTGCTGCCGGAAAGGGAGTTATTATTGAACATAATTACGAAACTGCCTGCAATGAATTGTGGGAAATGCTAAACGGAAAATTTGGCAGGGCCTCTGAAAAAGTTTTAATAGAAGAATTTTTAGACGGAATTGAATGTTCTGCTTTTGTTATCACCGACGGAAAAGATTTTGTTCTTTTACCCGAAGCCAAAGACTACAAAAGAATTGGAGAAGACAATACCGGACCTAATACCGGAGGAATGGGAGCTGTATCCCCTGTACCTTTCTTTAATGGAGATTTCAGAAACAAAGTATTACAAAAAGTTATTATTCCAACAGTAGATGGAATAAAAAAAGAAAAAATGAATTACAAAGGCTTCATCTTTTTCGGGCTTATCAATGTTAAAGGAGAACCTTACGTTATTGAGTATAATGTTCGAATGGGCGACCCCGAAACTGAAGTTGTAATGCCAAGGATAAAATCCGATTTAGTCGAAATTCTAATTGCCGCAGCTAAAGGAAATTTGAAGGATAAAAACATAGAAATAGATTCAAAAGTTTGTACTACTATTATTTTAGCATCTAAAGGCTATCCCGGCAGTTATGAAACTAACAAGGAGATTTCTGGATTGGAAAACATTAGCGAGAGCATAGTTTATCATGCCGGGACAAAGTTGGTTCAAGGTAAAATTTTTACATCCGGAGGAAGAGTGCTTGCAATAAGCTCTCTGGGAAAAACTATGCAAGAAGCCTTAAAAAAATCCTATACTTCTGTAGAAAAAATAAATTTTGACAATAAATACTACAGAAGAGATATTGGTTTTGATTTATGATGATTTTATGTTAAATACATTTAAGACAAACAGTCCGTTTAATTATATTTTAATACTCATAATATTTTTGATTTTTTGGGTATATAAAATTATATATGTTCCAACAGATATTGAGTCATATCCAATAATTAGCCCATTATTACCTAATTTCCCAGAATCGTTTTTTTTTAATAGACTTCAAACTTTTTTGGGATTAATTTTATATTTCATAATCGCCTTTTTAATAATTAAAACAAACTCGGATTTATTTATTGTAGAAAACGGGTATCAATCTCCCGGAGTAATTTTCGCATTATTAAGCGGTTATTACATAAATAATCAAAGAATAACAGGAGTTTTGTTGGGCAGCATGTTTTTATTTTTAACCTTTTCGAGAATTTTCAAGTCTATTAACGATTACAAAGCTTATGGTAACTTTTTTAATGCAGGGTTATTTTGGGGAGTGGGCATATTGTTTTACCCAAAGCTTATTGTAATGTTTCCCATAATTGCAATTTCAATGTTTATGATTCGGTCTGTTTTATGGAGAGAACCACTTTTTTTCTTAACAGGATTTCTGACGCCCATTTTATATTATTTTGCATTTTATTTTTTTAAATTCGATTACACACGTGCAGTTTTTGAGGTTAGAGATTTATTTTATAATGCTGTCATTCCGGTTGCAAAAACATATTTAACTTTTCAATATTTGATTTTTGTTCCTCAATTAATAATAATATTGATTGCCGTAATTTCCAGATTTACAATAAAAAAATCATCCAAAGTAAGTTCAAGAAGATTTTTAAATGTTATCACACTGATAAGCATTTTTATTTTGACATATTTTGTAAGTCATTTAGCAGAATTAGAAGCAGTAATAATAATTTATCCATTCGTTTCAATTTTGTTGTCGTACATGTTTGTAAATCTAAAAGAAAAGCCGGCAAAAATTTTTATTGGCATTTTTGTTTTATCAATAATATTCACACATGTTTTACAGATATATTATTATTCGAGAATTTTTTGATTAAATTTTTGAATAATAAATATCTTTGCAAAAAAATAAGGTTTTGAGAAAAAATTTTATAATAAATTTAATTTTCTTATTATTTCTAAATGTTCTGATTAAGCCATTCTGGATTTTCGGAGTGGAAAGGTCTGTTCAGAATATTGTCGGGGCTGAAGAGTTTGGGCTATATTTCTCGTTATTTAATTTTTCTTTGCTTTTAAATATATTGCTGGATTTAGGGATTACCAATTTCAACAATCGCAATATATCTCAAAACCCTTCCTTGCTAACCAAGCATGTTTCTAACATTGTTTCACTAAAACTTCTTCTGGCAATATTTTATGCAATTCTCACTCTTAGCATTGCTTTAATTGTAGGATACGACGAGCGGCAGTTCCGGATATTATCGTTGCTGATTGTAAATCAATTTTTTCTAAGTTTAATTTTATATTTAAGATCAAATTTAAGCGGTTTGCATCTTTTCAAAACCGACAGTGTTGTTTCTGTACTCGACAGATTTTTGATGATTATTTTGTGCAGCATCCTGATTTGGGGAAATGTAACTTCTACGCCTTTTAAAATCGAATGGTTTGTGCTGATTCAAACATTTTCATATCTACTAACAGCACTTGTTGCATTTATTCTGGTTTTGCGTAAAACAAAATTCTTCAAATTAAATTTTGATTTCAGATTCTTTAGAGTATTTCTATACAAGAGCTATCCTTATGCATTATTAATCTTGTTAATGGGTTTTTACAACAGAATTGATTCCGTGATGCTCGAAAGACTTCTTCCCGACGGAAAAGAACAAGCCGGAATATATGCACAGGCTTATCGTATTCTGGAAGCAGCCTCCATGTATCCGTATCTTTTTTCCATTTTACTTTTGCCAATGTTTGCCAGAATGATTAAGAAAAAAGAAAATATTTTTCCACTTATAAAATTGTCGTTTTTACTTGTTATAATTCCTGCAATAATTTTATTGAATATATGCATTACTCATGGCGAAGATATTATGGATCTTATGTATGTAGAACATGTTGATTCCAGTTCCACAATTTTATATTTATTGATAATTGGATTTTCGGGAATTTCGACAACATATATTTTCGGCACCTTATTGACTGCGAACGGCAACCTGAAGTATTTAAACATCATGGCAAGCTTTGGTATGCTATTAAACGTGGTACTGAATTTTATTCTAATTCCTAAATACAATGTTTTAGGAGCTGCTGTTTCGAGTATGACAACTCAAATTTTCACCGCTTTGTCACAAGTTTTTATTGCTAAAAAAGTTTTTGATATGAAAATTGACTATAAACTTTTAGTTTCCTTAATCATTTTTGTTGGCGTAAGTTTTATTATCTCAAAAATACTCAGCCTATACGTCCAGCATTGGATTAAAGAGGCATTTTTAACAGGAATATTATGTTTAATTCTTGCATTTGTTACCGGATTATTCAAAATTAATGCTATTTTTGATATTTTAAAAGAAAGAGCAAAAACAGAAACTAAAATTTAAAAATTTATTATCATCGTTTATGCAGGAGACTCGAAAAAAAACTTTATCTATTGTTATTCCGGTATTTAACGAAGAAAAGAATATTTCTGCATTACATAAATCTTTAATATCAGAGATTTCTAAACTTGAAAATTTTGATTATGAAATAGTATTTGTTAACGATGGCAGCACCGACAACTCATTAGAAGAGATAAAAATAATTACTCAAGATGATTCTAAGGTAAAATATATTGATTTCAGTCGTAATTTCGGACAGCAAGTAGCTCTTTCGGCAGGAATTGATTATGCAAAAGGAGATTATATAATTTTAATGGATGCTGATTTTCAGGACCCTCCTGAATTAATTCCCGAACTTGTCGCTCTGTCCGAAGCTGGAAATGATGTTGTTTATGCTAAAAGAAAAAGCCGTAAGGGCGAATCGTTTCTAAAAAAACTGACGGCTAAAATTTTTTATAGATTTTTAAATCTGATTACAAATTGTAAAATTCCACTTGATACAGGTGATTTCAGGATAATTTCCAGAAAAGTTGCCGATATTCTTAAACAAATGCCCGAACAACAAAAGTTTTTACGAGGTCAGATTGCGTGGATTGGATTCAGACAAAAAATGATAGAATACGATCGCCCGGTAAGAACAAAAGGCAGAAGCAATTATTCTTACGGAAAAATGATAAGATTTGCTATTGACGGGATAACCTCTTTTTCTGATTTTCCGTTGAAATTTGCAACATTTCTGGGATTTTTTGTAAGCATTATTGCTTTTATTCTAATGCTTTGGGCTATTTATCAAAGATTAATAGCTAAAGAATATGTTCAAGGGTGGACATCTTTGATTCTGAGTGTTCTTTTTATCGGAGGCATACAGCTAATTAGCATTGGTATTATAGGAGAATATATTGGCAGAATTGCCGGAAACATACGAAAAAGGCCATTATACATTGTTAATGAAACAAACTGTGAGGAGAATAAGGATGACGGCAAGAAATAAAATTATAATTTCAGTTTTTTCTCTTATTGTGTTATTAGGAGTATTTGTAATTTATTTTGTGGGTCGTAAACTAGATAAATTGTCAACAAAAAACCTGAATTTTAATGAATTAAAATTTTCCGAACAAGATTCGGGCGTTTATATTTTTGATTTTGAAACCACAATGTATCTTCAAAATACAGGAAAACTTAGCACCGAAAAAGCTTTTTCAGGCAAATACAGCAGTTATGTTAAAGATTATAATGACTTCAGCACATCTATTTTTATGCCAATGCCGGAATTAGACACAAGCTCAGCATCAAATGTAAATATCGGATTTTGGCTACTTCCCGAAAGTTCATCAATTAATGCAGTATTTGTACTTTCTATTTTTGATAAAAATAATAATCAAATTTATTGGGAAGGATTTCAAATCAACGATAATATTTTTGTAGCAAACAATTGGCAATATTTTGAGAAGAATTTTATTATCCCGAAAGAATGCTTGTCTAAAGAAAATAATCTAAAAATATATTTGTGGCAAAAAAATAAAAATAATGAAAAAATATTTATTGATGATATATCAATAAATTTTGAATTAAATGAATTAAAAAAACCATGGACATTCTTCGAAAGTTTCGAAGAATATTCTGGAGAGAAAATCAGTTCTAAAAAAGCAAAAACCGGCTTCTATTCGACAGTTGTAAAAAATGCCAACGACTTTTCCGCCTCCATGATTTACCCCATGAACAATCTTAAATATAATAATTTGGGATCTATCTTATTAAGTTTCAACATATATTCTGAAGAAAAGAATATAGATGCTGTTTTTGTTATTACAATAAAAGACTCAATTGGAAATCAATTATTATGGCAGGGTATTCAAATCAATAATACTAATTTTTCTCCCGGAGATTGGAAAATGTATAATGCAGTTATAAGCATTCCGGAGGAAATGTGTTCTGCAAAAAATAATATTACGTTTTATCTATGGAACAGAAAAAAAGCAGAAGTTTTCCTCGATGATGTATATATTATTTTTAAGGAAAGAAATGTGTATGGAATCGAAGAAGAACCCGCATTGGATTTAATGAAGAAAAAAGAATTCAGCAAAGAAAAAAATTCTCCTCCCTATGACTTTGATTTTGTTTTCAATTATGATATTAATCCAAAATATAAAGGAATTCTAACAAAGATATTTAATGGCAAAAACTTTCATCGCGGCCGATTCGACAAAACAAAAAATTTCGATCAGATTTTATATAATTCTAAAAATGGTTTCGAATTGTTTTATTTTAATCAGGGGAATTGTTACTCCGAAAAAATTAAGTTTTTCCCGGAAATCAAACTCGACTCAAAAATATTCAGCGATGAGGATGTTGTTTTTGTTCAGTCGCTATCTCCAGCTTATCTAGTAAATATTTATACCTATAATCCCTCAAAAAAAGAATTTGAATTAATCAATCAATTAAAAATTGAAAAAACAGAAAATTCAAACATCGCTTATATAAGTAAAAATTCTACGGATTCTTACAGTATTGTTTTTGAAAATGGCGTTATTCAAAACTATCTTCAAAATCAAAATGCAGAGCTAAAATATAAGTCAAACTCCAGAATACTTCCCTCAAATACAACTAGAGTAAAAGTTTTAAAAGCCGGTTTTCTTGGTAATGGCAAAAGACAATTATTATTGATATATCAGGAGAATAACCTCACTTTTTATTTATTGCTTGATTATCTTAATAACAATTGGCAATTATCTCCTCATCACTCAAATAACAAGAGCATTTTTAAAGACAATCTGGATTTTAACAGCGATTTCCAGGTATTGTCGGGAATGAGAAAAGAAAAAGATCTCTTATTGCAGTTAAACAGAGATAAACGATTTGAATTAAAAATGATTGAATTCTCAAGAGAAACTTACGAAATTTTGAAACTTATTGAATTTAAAGATTTTCCACACCGACAAAATCCTAAATATTACGAAATAATAAAATACTTAACTGGAGACTTTTTGGGAGAAGGGGAATCTCAGATTTTTATTTTTCAAGATAATAAAACAAAAACAGACTGGTTGGTTCAAAAAACTGAGTTGTATTATTTTAAAGATTGATTATGAAAGGATATAAACTAATTTACATTTTATTTGTTTCCATAGTTTTCACATTTTCCTGTAAAAATGACAAATCGAAAATTTCGGATAAAATAATTATTAAAGACATTAAAGTACCTGCAAATTATTCGTCTGCAACAATCTGGATGGATTATGAAAATGCTATTATTACCGGTTTTATTATTCCATCAAAAAAACAAACTACAAACGGATATTTTAATTTTGAATTTACAATAAAAAACAATTCGGATAAAGAAGATGAGTATTATTACAAGATTTATTATCAAAACGAATCCTACAAATGGCCTGAAGTTTCAAAAACAAATCCAATTTTGCAACATGAATTTGCCCACGAAAACTTTTACGGAAGCTGGGAAGATACTAACATAGAATTCAAATTTGCAGGAAAAATAAAACCTGGAGAAACTGCTAATATCACTGATAGCTTCAGGATAGTTGGTAATCCGCGTAATGAAGAGAAATATTTCTGGGAAGGAGAAAACGACAGGTGGAAAAGAAATCCGAGAGTCGGAGATTATAGTTTTATGATTGTTGCAGTTAATAAAAATGACTTAGGTAAAATTCCCGAATACATCAAAAACATCAATCTCACAAAAAACAATACTTTTATAAATCCGTTTTACTACTTCAGATTTGGAGATGGGAAGAAATTTGAAAACATTAAAGTGGAATATATTCCAAAATTTATAAATATAAAAGCCTCTCCTGATCTGGGGAAAGGTATTTATGCTCGAGAATGGGAATTTGAAAACAAAAATTCCAAAGATTTCAGGAAGTTTTATTCTTGTACTTGCGGCACTGATGATGAATTATACAGAAATGCTCCGGTTTTACAGTTTATTCACTATATTGATGAAAGCTCAAAATTTGACAATATTCCGGTTATTGCAGATATTTTTGACGGCAGCTTTACAAAAGAAGAATATAACTGGGTAAGAGCTTTTTACAAAACAAAAGACAGAATAAGAGTTTTGCCAAAAACCGCTCCTCAACCTTGTGAAATTATACATTGCGATACTATAAACAGAAAAATTATCATTCGAAATCCGAAATCTGAATTTGGCAACTGGCAAAAACAAAATGCGGGAATGATTACAAGGCATGGGTTTACTTACGGAAAATTTACGGTTAAAGCAAAACTTACACGGCTGCTTAATGATGACGGAGTCTGGAATGGCATAACGAATGCTATCTGGTTAATATATCAAGGAGGAAGAGGAGAAGCCGAAACAGGGTGGAATCTTCGTCGTCCGTGCCGTAAGAAAGGCTATATGAAAACATACTGGGGAGGACGCCTCGACGATAGAGTTGAACGTGTTGCTTACAGCGAAATAGATTTTGAAATTTTAAAAACTGTACCTTATTGTCCTGATGGTTGCTATCCTCCAATTTATGAAAATTTCGAAGGCATCCCTACGAAAATCAACGCATGGAATATTAAACTTCCGGACGATGTTTTAAAAGATGACAAAAACATTGCCGTGTGTTGTACTAACTGGGATATGGCCTGCTGGGAGCCTGAAAATTTTGGAACAGGTTGCCATCCTGTTAAACATGGCAATAAAACATATTTAGCTCATCGTTGGGAAGATGTTTACAGAGCTGTAACAACCAAATATATGGCTCCGGACAAAGAATTATTCGGCAGAGATTACTATTATTTTCAGATTGACTGGCAACCGGACAAAATAATTTGGAGAATAGGTCCCGAAAAAGACAAACTTTATGAAGTGGGATATATTGATTATACTGTATCAATGATTCCGGATAACCAGATGCTTTTAATCGTTACTCAGGAATTTCACAACACCAACTGGTGGCCTGGTTCACCATATTTACAAGAAAACATCCCATTCCCAGCAAAAGACTATGTAGGAGAGATTTTAGAAATAACTATAGAATAAAAATGCTGCCAAAATGAGTAAAAATTATAAAGCAAAAATACTCCTAGTGGATGACGATACCGATATTTTGGAATTTTTATCGTACAATTTGAAAAAAGAAAATTATAAAGTTTACACAGCCGAAAATGGCGAAGAAGCTATTGAAAAATCTTTGAAACACAATCCGGACTTAATCCTGCTGGATGTAATGATGCCAAAAAAAGATGGTATGGATGTTTGCAAAGAATTAAGAGCAAATCCTAAACTTGATGATATAATTATTTGTTTTCTAACAGCTCGGAACGAAGATTACAGTCAAATTGTCGGATTTGAAGCCGGTGCAGATGATTATGTAGCCAAACCTATTAAACCTTCAGTGTTAATAAAAAGAATTGAAGCCTTGTTGAAACGAAAAACAAGAAAACAAGAGCCCGAAAATAAAGTTTTTATCTCAGGAGATTTAAAAATTGATTTCGAAGCAAGAGTTGTTTTTGTCGGAAAAAAAGAAATTTTATTGCCAAAGAAAGAATTTAAATTACTAAAACTCCTTGTATCACAACCCGGAAAAGTTTTTACCCGTGACGAAATTTATTCCAAAGTTTGGGGCAATGATGTAATTGTAGGAGACCGAACTATTGATGTTCACATTAAAAAGTTAAGAGAAAAAATCGGTAACGATTACATTACCACTATAAAAGCAGTAGGTTATAAACTTAATGCAGAATAATATGTTAAAAGAATATAGTGCAAATAACATTTCGTTTTATTTTTCATTCTTTCTAAGTATATTCATCGGAATTTTACTATTCATTGGAGATTTGATTTTTAGTTTCGAAGTTAATTGGAATGTTGCTTTAATCTACTTCCTGATAGCTTTTATTTTTTCTTTTCTTTTGTTGCGAACAATGATTTTATCATTTCTTTACAAGAGGATAAGACTAATCTATAAAACAATTAATCAGCACAAGACAGGAAAACCCGGGAATCCCGAAAAATTCAATTACAGCACAGACCTTATCCGACAAGTTAATTCAGATGTTAATCGCTGGATGGAAGAACAAGAACAAAAAATGAACGAACTCATAAACTTGAGTAATTATCGTAAAGAATTTGTGGGAAATGTATCGCACGAGTTAAAAACTCCAATCTTTAACATTCAAGGTTACACTATTACCTTGCTCGAAGGAGGATTAAAAGACGATAGCATAAACGAAAAATATCTGCGAAAAATTGAAAAAAACATTAATCGAATGATTAATATTGTAACCGACCTTGATTCAATTACAAAGTTAGAATCGGGACAACTTAAACTCAGGATGCAATCATTCAATCCGGTGGAGATTTGCAAGGATTGCATCGAAGCCGTAGAAGAAATCAGCAAAGAGAAAAAAATAAAAATCGAAATAATTAAACATTACGACAAAAATTATTATTGCATTGGTGACAAAGAGTACATTCGTCAAGTTTTTTCAAATTTAATTATCAATGCTATAAACTACAACAACGAAGGAGGTTTCGTAAAAGCCGAATTTTTTGATATGGATGAGAACATCCTTGTAGAAATTACAGATAATGGTATTGGTATTCCTGCAGAAGATTTGCCTCGAATTTTTGAAAGATTTTACAGAGTTGACAAAAGCAGGTCATTAAACAGCGGAGGATCCGGATTAGGACTCGCTATTGTAAAACATATTATCGAAGCACACGGACAAAAAGTCAATGCAAGAAGTACTCTTGGTGTTGGGACAACAATAGCTTTTACTCTACAACGAGATATGTAAACAAGTGCATAAATATTACACAGTCTCGGCCTTAACTGTAATCAAATAATTTTAATTTTGCCGAAAATTTTTTATGTTTAATAATTATTACGGTGAAATTTTTGCGATTCTTACTTCATTTTGTTGGACAGTAAGTGCTTTGAGTTACGAATATGCTGGCAAAAGAATAGGCAGCGTACCGATGAACATGATAAGAATGTTTATTGCTCTTGGTTACATGAGTCTATTCCTGTTTATAACACGAGGATTTGTTGTTCCTGCACATATTCCGATAAATAATTGGATTTGGTTGCTTATTTCAGGACTTGTAGGTTTTGTTGTTGGAGATATAATGTTGTTTCAATCATTTGTTGTAATAGGTGCTCGCCTTTCGATGTTGGTAATGTCTTTAGTACCTCCTCTGGCTGCAATTTTCGGGATTTTGATACTCAACGAAAAAATGAGTTATTTTCAGGTTTTTGCAATGTTAGTTACAATTTCAGGTATTGCAATAGTTGTGTATTTTGGTCGAAGAAATCGCAAAAATACAGAACCCGAAGCAAAAAATCTTTTCACGCGATTAAAAGGATTCTTGCTTGCATTTGGCGGGGCAGCCGGACAAGCCGGCGGATTAGTTTTGAGTAAAAAAGGAATGTCAGGATATGACGCTTTTGAATCAACTCAAATAAGAATAATTGCAGGTGTAATTGGCTATATAATTATAATTTCATCATTCAAACTTTGGCGAAAAACATTTGAGGGATTAAAAAACAAAGCGGCAATTGGAGCCGTATCTCTTGGTTCGTTCATTGGTCCTTTCATAGGAGTTAGTTTCTCGTTAATTGCACTAAAACACACTTCGGCAGGAATCGCAGCAACTTTAACTTCTCTTGCTCCGGTTATCATTATTTATCCATCCATGTTAATAAACAAAGAAAAAATAAAACCTTTTGAAGTAATCGGAACTATCATTTCTATAATTGGAGTAGCATTGTTTTTTATGTAAGGAAAATTACTCAGATGTTTAGTTTCTCGTCCTAAAGTAGGTTTTTACAAAAAAGAATAAAATTATAGCTGGAAGAGTTATATTTTTCCAATTACTTAATTTTTCTGCCCTTCCACAAAGGCTTATAGAATATAGAAATTAATGCAGTGCTGATAATGTATATCGGATGAAATAATTCAAGCAAAATAAAAACCTGTAAAAGTTTTTTCTGTTTATAAAAATCAGTTACTGTTATTAAAAATAAGAAGTCTATTGATAACTTCATAAAAATAAGCCATGGGTAAAATTCAGTATTTTGTGTAAAAAAAATAATTACTATAGAGAATAAAAGTGCAAATGACATTATGAATCCAGTAATGGAGACATAAATTGCAAAAAAATCCCGGTATCCTTTAATTTTTGATGCCCATCGTAAACGTTGACTGAAAAATTCTTTTAAAGATTCAGGTGCTTTTGTTCTGACAATAGCCTCATACGAGTTGCAAAATGTAACCTTATGCTTTTGTTTTACTTTATGCAGCAAAAAAACATCATCTCCGGATGAAAATTCATCCTTTATAAATGGCATGGAATCATGATAAATATTTTTATAAACTGCATAATTTGCACCGTTACACATAAAAGGTTTATGAACGAAAAAAGATGCTGCTCCAATTCCTGTCAAACTTAAAAATTCGAGTTTAATAATCTCGGTGAACAAATTTTCTTTTCCATAAAACTCAACAGGTCCGCAAACCATTTGAGAATTATTACTTTGAAACTGACTCAACAATGTGTATAACCAATTTTCGGGGACAACACAATCCGCATCGGTAAAAGCAAGTATATTTCCTTTTGAATTAAAAAATCCGAATTTTAAGGACTCTTTTTTCCCTATCTTTCCATCAGGCAATTGCAAAACTCTAAATTTATCGTCAATTGTCTGCAAAGCTATGTCAATAGTTTTATCTTCGGAATGGTCGTCAATAAGTAGTACTTCGTAGTTACTAATTCCTTTCTGGTGTTTAAGACTCCGTATAAGAGCCTCAATGTTTTTTTCTTCGTTTCTTACAGCAACAATTACACTTACAAAATACTGGGATAAAATACTCTTTTGTTTTTCAGTATATTTAATTTTACGTGTAGCAAAAAAAACAGCAAAAATTAAGAACAGTAACACATAGTTTACTGTGGATATAATAAAAAAATATAGAATAAAATTTTCCATAAAAACAAAAAAGTTCGTTCAGGAAATTTCCGGAAACGAACTTTTTAAAGAGTTTTTAAATATTATAATTTATGAATTACCAAACCTGAGCGTAATTTCGGCTCAAACCAGGTTGTTTTAGGCGGCATGATATTACCTGTATCGGCTATTTTAATAAGCTGATCCATAGAAACCGGATACAGTGCAAAAGCAACTTTCATTTCTCCGCTGTCAACTCTTTTCTTTAATTCACCTAAGCCTCTGATACCTCCGACAAAGTCAATTCGTTTGCTTGTTCTCAAATCCGAAATGCCGAGAATATTATCAAGAACATATTTTGAAAGCACATTCACATCAAGAGTTTCGAGAGGATCGTCATCATTGTATGTATGTGGTTTTGCATTTAATTTATACCAGCGACCATCGAGGTACATACTAAATTCGTGATGAGCAGATGGTTTGTAAATTTCCGTTCCCATATCCTGAACAAAGAAATCCTGTACCAAACGGTTCATAAAGTCTTCCGAGCTGAGTCCGTTGAGGTCTTTAACAACGCGATTGTAGTCAATAATTTTCAATTGATTGTCAGGGAAATATACTGCCATAAAATAGCAATATTCTTCTTCTCCTGTATGATTAGGATTTTTTTCAGCTCTTTCTTTACCGATTCTTGATGCAGCTGCTGTACGATGGTGCCCGTCGGCAACATATACATAAGGAACTTTAGTTGCAAATAATTCTTCGATTCTTTTATTTATTTCCTGATCATAGATTACCCAGAAATGATGTCCAAAACCATCTTCGGCAACAAAATCATATTCCGGGTCCTGATTTTTAACTATATTTTCAACGATCTGATCGAGTTCTTCAATAGCTTTATAAGAGAAAAATACAGGCTCAATATTGGCATTGGTATAGTTTGTAAGAATCATTCTGTCTTCTTCTTTATCAGGACGAGTTAATTCGTGTTTTTTGATTATGCCGTTGAAGTAATCTTCAAAATGAGCACAACCTACAATACCATATTGAGTACGGACTTCCATAGTTTGAGCATAAATATAAAATCTTCTTTCTGGATCTTCCTTAAGCCATCCGTTTTCCTGCATTTTTTTGAAATTTTCAACAGCTTTTTCATAAACAACTTCGCTATGAATGTCTGTACCTGCAGGTAAATCAATTTCTGCTCTTGTAACGTGCAATAAAGATTCTGGTTTTCCGTCTGCCATCTGAGCAGCTTCTTCGCTATTCATTACATCATAAGGTAAACACGAAACTCTTTCAACAATTTCTTTCGGCGGACGAAGCCCTTTAAATGGTTTTACTATTGTCATATCTCAAATTATTTAGTTTTTTAATTAAATTTCGGCAAATATATTCAATTCAATCAATTAAAAAAATATATTTACAACATAATAGTATTACAAAAAAGTTAAAGATGAAAATAAGAATCAGTCGCGGTAATCTGCTTTTATTAAGCCTGCTATTGGTTATTACATTTTATTTTATAAATCGTTTTGAGAAGATTCGTAAAAGCGAATTTACAACAGGAAAAATCATTGAATTAGAAATTATTTCGGATAAGGAAACAAAAGAAGTTTTGCAAATTATTCCCTTAATAAAGTATGAAATTGATGGTAAGGCATACAAAATTAAAGCTAATTCAAATCTTGACGCAGAAAAATACAGCTCTGTAAAAATCATTTACAATCCCAAACATCCTGAGGATGGCATTGTTTATAATTTTGCAGAATTTTGGATACCGGCATTAATATATTGCATTGTTCCATTAATGATTTTATTTGCTGTTATACTTGGGATGATAGACTCCAAAGGTTGTCTTGTGATAAAAATTAATAAAGGCAATTTTCTTTCAATTCGAAAAACGGCTTTCGATGAAGAACAAAAGAAATGTGATCAAAACTACCCCGAAATACTAAATAAATCAGAAGAAGAATAGATTATTGCATGAAATGAATTTCGTCAATCCAGCTTATGATGTATTCAAGATCGCAAAGATTGGGATTATGAATGTGCCACTTCCCGCGTATGTTTAGCTCATTTAGAGCCATTTTAAAATGAGATAGAGCTATTCCCATATCAATTTTTTGCAGATCTGTAGATTTGGGAGCTCCGGTAATTTTTTCTCTTTTGAGGTAAAAGTGATATTTACTTCCCACCTTAATAACTCGCCATGGCTGTTTATTTACTGCTGAGGGAGCAAGGCGAACACACTCAAGTGCTTGATGATATGGATCGTCAGGATCGAAAATCAAAGGATTATTTAAACTTTCTTCAAAAAATAATGTTTCGAAGTTATATCTTTTGCTTCCGTCGGTAAATGTAAGTCCTAATTTTTCTCTTAAGGTTTTATCTGCAGCTTTATATCCCACCGGAGTTATTGCCGGTATTGTTTCGTTAGGTTTTAAATCTAATAATTTAGCATAGTCTTTACGATTGAAAGTCCCGCCAATCCAGCAGGTTCCAATACCCATTGAAGTAAGACGAATTATAATTTTTTCGAGGCAGTACCCGTAATCTACTTCTGAAAATTCAAATTTTTCAACACATCCGCCAATAAAATACGAAGCATTAGAGATAAAACCATAAGTACCAAGCCTAACTTTTTCCTTAGCTTTAGCAACAGGTTTTTCAATAAAAATAAATCTTGGTTCATTTCCAAAAGGACCCTTACAAGGATTTTGAATTAAATGAATAATTTCCTTTATAATTTCGGGGCTAAGTTCTCGTTTTTCGTACTTGCGAACAGATTTGCGTATTTTAATGGCTTCAATGTCAGTCATTTCAATTAAAAATTCTTTGCAAAAATACAATTGCTTTTACAAATAAAATAAGGTTTTATCTTAATAGAATATAAAATTATACTTAATTATTGTTTTAAAGCATTAAACAATACTTCGATTGGATGTAAAGCATTTGCTCCCGTACCGTCTTGAATCTGACACCTGCAACTTGTACCGGCAGCCACAATAATTTCATCATTAGCAACAGCTTTTCTAACTGCTGGAAACAAAACAAGCTCACCTATTTTCATTGAAACATCATAATGTTCTTTTTCATATCCGAAACTACCGGCCATCCCACAACAACCAGAAGGAATTTCTTCAACATTATAATTCTTTGGCAAACTTAACATCTTTAAAGTATAATTTGTTCCGGTAATTGCTTTTTGCTGGCAATGACCATGAAACTTTATTCTGCGAATTTCATCTGTAAAATATTCTGATTGAATATTCCCTTTTTCTATCTCGGAACAGATAAACTCGTCAAATACCATAGCATTTTTAGCAAGTTTCTCAGCAATATCTCGATTTTCTTTATATGCGAGATCAGGATATTCATCCCTAAAGGCAAGTATTGCCGATGGTTCTATTCCAACGAGCGGAGTATTTTCGTCAATCAAATCCTTTAGAATTTCAATATTCTTATTTGCTACTTTTTTAGCTTTCTTCAATAATCCTTTGCTTAAAAATGTGCGGCCGCTGATTTCAATTGGAGCAATTTTTACATCATAACCAAGACTGCTGAATAATTTTATGGCTGCAATTCCTATGTGTGAGTCTAAATATCTGGTAAACTCATCAGCAAATAGATAAATTTTCTTTTTATATTCAGCTTTTTCAGATGGAATTTGAGTTTTAAGAGTTTTTGAAAAATTTGTATAATTCAATAAAGGGAAATGTCTGTAGGGGCTGAAACCAATTATTCTTTTAAGAATTCTGGCAGGAAATTTATTTTTCATAAAGAAATTAGAAATTCCTGAAAATGGAGTCATTAGTTTATGAAAAATCGGCAGATACCCAACAGCAAGCGATCTGAGCGGAATTGCATTATAATCATAATAATGTTGTAAGAATTCCATTTTCAGTTTTGCGACATCAACTCCAGAAGGACATTCAGATTTACAGGCTTTGCATAAAAGACACAAATCCAGCACATCTTTAATTTCCTTAGAGTTAAATGCATAATTAAGACTATAATTTGTAAAAATTTCGCGTATAATATTAGCTCTTGCACGAGTTGAATGCTTTTCATCCAGAGTCGCCTGAAAACTTGGACAAAGAGTTCCACCGATAACTGCAGTTTTTCGACAATCACCGCTTCCGTTACATTTTTCGGCAGTTCGCAAAAAACCACCTGTTCGGCTGAAGTCAAAATAAGTTTCAAATTCAGGAGTTATCATTCCGGGCTGAAAACGCAAAGAAGTATTCATTGGTGGAGTATCCACAATTTTATTCGGATTTAAGATTCCTTTCGGATCCCAAACTGTTTTAATTTGTTTGAATAGGTCGTAAAGCTTTTGACCATACATTAACGGAATAAATTCTCCCCGCAGACGTCCGTCTCCGTGCTCACCACTGAGAGAACCTCGATGTTTTTTTACCAGCAAAGCCGTTTCGTAGGCCACAGTGTGAAAAAGTTTTACGTGTTCGGGATCTTTGAGATTTAATACTGGTCTCAGGTGCAACTCCCCTGTTCCAATGTGTGCATAGTAAACACACTCAAGACCTAATTTCCCCAGAAGTGCCGAAAATTCTTCCATATAATTGGGCAAGTCTTCAGTCCTAACTGCAGTATCTTCAACCACAGGAACAGGTTTTGCATCACCCGGCATATTTGTTAAAACGCCCAAACCTGCTTTTCGTAATTCCCATACTCGCGAAATATCTTTTCCTTTGATCACGGGATAAGCATACCCTATTCCGTTGGCGATTAGTTCATTCTTTAGATTTTCGGCTAAAATGTCTATTTCGGCAGGATCATTGGCAAACCACTCTACTATTAAAATCGCAGCAGGATCTCCATCAACAAAAAAGCGGTTTCGGTTTTGATTAATATTCTCTTTTGTAAGATCCATGATTTTTTTGTCCATCAATTCAATTGAAACCGGCTTGTGCTTCAGGGCAATTAAATTTGCATAAAACACCTCTTTAAGTTCATTAACGTGAACACACATCAGAGCTTTGTGTTTTGGAGGCATATCCACAAGATTGAGTTTCAATTCAGTTACTACGGCCAATGTTCCTTCGGAACCGGCAATCAACTTTGACAGATTAAACTTATTACTGCTTTCGGAAAAAATACAAGTATCAAGTAGTATATCCAGAGCATAGCCTGTATTTCGCCTTTTAATATCAGGATGCGGATATTGCTGTTTTATTTCATCAACAATTTCCTTATTACTGAGAATTTCATTTATCTTTCTGTAGATTTTTCCTTCGAGACTTGCTAATTTGAGTTTTTCCAGAAATTCATCTTTATCAAGATCTTTAAAAACAACCACAGAACCATCAGCCAGAATAGCTTCAATTTCGAGAATATGATCCCTGACAGAGCCGTAAATTAATGAATGAGCCCCGCAGGAATTGTTTCCCAGCATTCCTCCAATCATACATCTGTTGGAGGTAGAAGTTTCAGGCCCGAAAAATAAATTGTGTTTTGCAAGTTCTTTGTTCAATTCATCTAAAACTACTCCGGGCTGAAGTCTTACCCATTTTTCTCCGGTATTAATTTCGATGATTTTCGAAAAATTATGACCTATATAAACGACTACACCACCACCCACAACCTGTCCCGCCAGAGATGTACCTGCAGCACGAGGAATCAAATTAACTTTATGTTTATCAGCTGCTTTTACTATGGTAATCAAATCATCCTTATCCTTCGGAATCAAAATCATTGCAGGAATTTCGCGATATGCCGAGGCATCGGTAGCATAAAGTTTTTTATAGATTTCATCATTCTTTATTTCACCCTTGAAAGATTTTTTTAACTCTTTGTAAAAACTCTGAATCATAATAAACTTTTTTTGCAAAGTTATTTTTATATCCACAAATTGAAATGATAATTATTAGTAAATAGCCACATTTTTTTAATTTTGTGAGAAATAAAAAATGATGGAATACGAAAAGATATTAAATAATCTTAAAAATAAGATTTTTAAACCGATATATGTGTTTTACGGTGAAGAATCTTACTTTATTGATAAACTGACAGACTTCATTGAGGAGGATGTTCTTCTACCGTCGGAAAAAGCTTTTAATCAAACTATTTTGTATGGAAAAGATGTAACAGCAAAGGATATAATTGAAGTTGCCCGACGTTTTCCGATGGCTGCTAATCATCAGGTTGTAATTGTAAAAGAAGCCCAGGACGTAAGTGATTTGCAAAAGTTAGATGTTTATCTTACTAACCCGATGATTTCTACTTTGCTGGTGTTAAATTTAAAAAACACAAAAACACTTGACAAAGGAGCTAAAATTTTTAAACCTGCAAACAAATTCGTTGAATTTTTTGAATCAAAAAAATTAACCGAAAAACAAATATACGCATGGATTAATAATTTTCTTAAAAACGAAGGACTTACAATTTATCCCGATGCCTTGAGACTATTTTACGAAAGTATCGGCAATAATCTTAATGCAATTAATAATGAACTCGAAAAAATAAAGATTTTTTTACCTAAAGGGTCCAATATTAATGTTGAAACCATTGCTTCCTTAATTGGCGTAAGCAGGGATTTTAATGTATTCGAACTGCAAAAAGCCCTCGGATATCGGGATATTCCAAAAATTTACAAAATTATGGATTATCTGATGACAAGCAACAATAAGGAAAATTCATTAATAGCTGTTACCATCAGACTTTTTGACTATTTTTCCAAAATAATCAAAGTTCACACACTTAAACAGAAAGATAAAAATTCTATTGCCGCAGAGATTGGAGTTCCGTCATTCTTTGCCGATGAATATATAACTGCTTGCAGAAATTATTCACTTGCAAAATGTTTTATGATTGTTTCATATTTACGCGAGACACACATGAAAGCTCTTGGCGTGAATAATAATGTTAAATCCGAAAAAGAGCTCGCCATTGAACTAATTTTTAAAATGATACATTAATCTTTTTTTATGGTAACAATAATAATAGTAGTAACTCTAATAATTTCAGTCTATGCATGGCAGGACAAAAATTTGTTTCAAAAGTTTTTATTGTCTCCGTATATTTTAGTGAGGAATAAAGAATATCACAGATTGCTTACTCATGGATTTCTTCACGGGAATTGGCTACATCTTATCGTAAACATGCTGGTTTTTTGGTCGTTCGGAAGAGTTTTATTGATTTATTTTAATATCATCTGGAGTAATGGTAATTTGGTTTTTCTTTTATTCTATATGAGTGCAATAGTGCTATCTTCGTTATATTCGGTTGTTAAACACAAAGATAATTATGAATACAGTGCAGTTGGAGCAAGCGGCGCAACCTCGGCAATAGTATTTGCATTTATTTTCTTTGAGCCATGGAATTTGGTTTATTTTTTCGGAGTATTGCCCGTTCCGGGAATAATTTTCGGATTGTTTTACTTAATTTATTCCTATAAAATGGCTCAAAAACAAATTGACAATATTGGTCATGACGCACATTTTTGGGGAGCAGTTTATGGTTTTTGTTTCCCGATTATTTTCAAACCACAGCTGATTCAACATTTTATCCAAAGCTTATTAAGTTTTAACTTTTAAAAAATGAATAAAGCAGTTTTTCTCGATAGAGATGGAGTTATAAATAAAGAAACAGGACAATATACAACCCGTGTTGAAGATTTCATAATAAATGAAGGTACTGGCGAAAGCATAAAACTTTTAAAAGATTCCGGATTTTTAGTTATCGTAATTTCAAATCAGGGAGGAATTGCAAAATCACTGTATTCCCATGAAGATGTACTGGAAATGCACTTAAAACTATGTGAATACCTTTATAATTATAATACTGCCATAGACGACTTTTATTACTGTCCTCATCACCCCGACACCGGTCTATGCTTATGCAGAAAACCCGACAGCTTGTTAATCGAAAAAGCTATAGCAAGATATAATATTTCAATCGAAAATTCATATTTCATTGGAGATTCCGAAAGAGACATTGAAGCTGCTAAAAAAGTTGGCATTAAAGGAATTAAAATAACTCCTAATGAAAATATATATAATATCTGTAAAAACATTTGCAACCGGAATAATAGCGAGTAAAAATATTTAAGATGACAAAACACATAATGCTTAACGGAGAAATCATGCCGGCAGGAAGTCCTGTTTTGCATCATAACAGCAGAGCCATTCGTTTTGGAGATTGTTTTACTGTTGTGTTACGAGGTAATTCATCAAAAATATTTTTCCCGGATGAGTATTTCGAATACATGCTTCTGTGTTTGCAAGAACTTAATTATACAATTCCCGAAACTTTTGTAAAGTCCATATTTTACAATGACTTATACCTGATTCTGCAAAAAAATCGCATTTATAAAGGATTCAAAGCTTACATTAGTTTTATCAGAGATTTAGATGAAAATAATCGCGAACAGCAAAGCACATCTATTTTAATTTCTCCTGAGAAAATCACTCCAGAGTTTTATGAGATTAAAGAACCCGGAAAAACTATAGATATTTCTATTTCTCAATGTATTCCGCAATTTTTATTTGAGCAAAAATATTCTCATCTTATTGAAAATTATCTTATAAGTAAAAAAATCTATCCCGCTGCTTCCGGAATTGATATTTTTCTTTTTGATGAAAATAAAAACATCATCAGAACAAGAAATTCAGCAGTATTTTTTGTAAAAAAAGACAAAATATTTATCCCCGAAAATCTTCCGAATGACAGTTTAAAGATTTTTACATACATCATAATTGCCATTGCCGAAATTTCGGGAATAAAAACAGAAAAGTTACAAATCAATATTTCCGACCTGAATAAATTCGATGAAATTTTTACAGCAGATTTGATTAATGGAATTCAATACGTTAACGGGATAGAAGATATAAGATATTATAAAAACATTTCAAGACATTTAGCTCAAAAACTTGATAAAGTGATTAAAAAGACTTTGGAGGATAAAGTTTTATAAATAAGTCAGGAGCACGACGTGAATGTCTCGACCTAAAATAAGATTACACAAAAAGTAAAATTTTGAGATAAAAAAAGAAATTATGTATAAATTTGTGGTAGAATTTAAATGTTAAACTGTAAACTTTTTTAGGACGAGACATTATAATCATTTGTGCTTGTTTGACATTAAAGCATGCTTCGAATTACCCGCAAACTTTTAGGCTCAAACGTCAGCATATAATTTTTTAAAATTCTAATTCACAACCGTAATCAGTTTTTGATTCTTCAATCAAAAATAATTTAAGTTGGCTGTTATCAATAAAACCTTCAATTTTTTTTCTAAACTTTGTTGCAATTTTTGGATCTTCAATTTCCATTTTTCTTTTTTTACTCAAAATCAAATATTCTTCCTGCAAATCAATTACTAAAAACTTTCTATTTGCCAAATTGGCTGCAATACCTGTTGTAGAACTACCTGTAAATGGGTCTAAAATCCAGAAGTTTGGCTTTGTTGAAGCCAAAATAAGTCTTGTCAAAACTGAAAGTGGTTTTTGGGTGGGGTGTTTGCCACACGATTTTTCCCATAGTGCAATTGCGGGCAATCTCCATACATCTTTCATTTGTTTATTCCCGTTGAGTTTTTTCATTAATTCATAATTAAAATAATGAGGTATTTTTTCAGTTTTACGTGCCCAAATTATTTGTTCGGTTGAATGAGTAAAGTAACGACAAGAAAAATTTGGAGGTGGATTTGTCTTTTCCCATGTAATAATATTTAAAATCTTAAAACCTAATTCCATTAAAATTTGTCCAATAGAAAAAATATTGTGCACTGTACCACTTATCCAAATAGTGGCATCGTCTTTCATTTTATCACGAACCAATGAAAGTCATTGGCGATTAAATTGATTTATATATTCTAATCCATGAGATTTGTCCCAGGCACCTTTGTTTACACTTGCAATTTTTCCGTTTTGAATTGTTAATCCATCATTTGATAAAAAATAGGGAGGATCAGCAAAAACCATATCGAACTTGTGGTGGAATTGAGGTAAAAGTTCCATTGTATCTTCTTTGAGGAGATAGAATTTTTTGTCGTTAGATTTAAAATATGGTTCTAGCATTTACGAAATTTCATTTTTTTATTCTTCAATTCCTGCCCAAGACATATTTCTACCTTCTCCAGTTGGATAGTTTACATCTTCTTGTCCCCAAACCCATTTGTATGCTTTTATTAAGCATTCTTGACTTTCTCCATTTCGAAATTTGAGAGCATAGATTTCATCTATAAATCGTTTGGTTCTTCTCCATTCAAAGTTCTCTCTAGAATAGCAATTAATTTTAACGTTTCATCTTTGTCTTACTCTGATTTATAATCTAAATCTTCTAAAATTTGCTTGTGAGTATTTTGCCATAATCCATTTTCACTTGGTTGAAAAATAAAAACGAGAAAATCCTCCTTCTTTGGACAACCACATACAGACTTTCCCCCTGGTTTAGTTATGACAATTTTTCTTCCGTCAGCTAATTGCTCTACCTCATAGACTCTGTATTCTATTGCTTCAAGCTTCTGAACGAAATTTTCTCGTGTATCGTTCCTGATTTCTAATCTTTTTAAGTCTATAGAATGTTTATAGTAATTTTTCTTTTTAAAACTCTATTACAATTTCATCTCTGATTTTTTTAATAAAGTTTTCAAGTGTTTTTAGATTATACATACTCGGAATAATGTTAAATGCCTCTTCCAATTTATTTTTAGCAGATAACCATCCCTTACCATCGGTAATCCATACAAATTCAAAATTTTCATATTGATTAATTTTAGGTGCAAGATCGGAATAGGACCTCGCTGTTTCATTCAGTTTGGAACCTCCACCATTATAGAAATTTGTTTCAATTAAATACGTTTTCTTTTTGGTTTTAATCACAAAATCAAAACATTTAATATCAGCTCCTAAACTTGATATTTCTGGGAATTCAGTGCTGCTCACCTCCTTTTTATAAAAGATTTTTGCTTTATCAAAAAACAAAGATATTGCTTTTGACATATTTTCACCACCTCGGTTTTTTCTGGCATTAGTGTCTAAACCAACTTCAACACCAAAAACATAATCTACTAAATTCTTTATTTCTTTATTCCTAAAAATTTCACCTAAACCTGTTTCTTCCACATATTCACATATACTTTCAGGTGACGAGAAGTAAGTATCAAGAAACACAATTTCACCCTTATTATTAAAAGTTTTTGCTTTTTTATTTTTTCGAACGGCAATTAAAATATCCAATATCTCGAAGCATCGGGGATTTTCTTTGTAAAGTTCTTTTACAGCTTTTTTAACATTATTAAATCTATTCATCATCCAGAACAAAACTGCCCCACTTCCCACAAATGGTTCAATAAAAGTAAAATTACTGTCATAAACAAATTTTGTAAAGCCTTTTCAATTACATCAATTAACTGAGTTTTCCCTCCTGCCCACTTCAAAAAAGGTTTTGCTGAAATTTTATTCATGAAATTTATTTTCTTATTTTTTTTTTATTCAAGCAAATATACAAATTTTTAAGGCTAAAAAAATAACCCCCAAATAAATTCTGGAGGTTATTTTTCTTGATTGAATTTAAAACTACTTCTTAACAATCTTATGCAGAATGTGGTTGTTTTTACCAAAAACTTTTAAAATATAAGTTCCGGAACTTAAATCAGGCAAATCAATTGTCAGATTATCGGATTGAATTTCTGTTTCAAAAACTATTCTGCCTGTAATATCAGTAATACTGAGTTTTTCGTAACCGCCCGAATAAGCATTTTCAATTTTTATGTTAGTATCAAAAGGATTTGGATAAATCAAAATAGCAGCTCCATTTTCGGTAATATTTACTGCCGGATATACTTCAATGGTAAAAATACAATTTCCGATACAACCAGTATTTGGGTTTTGATAGTAATAATAGATTTCATGAACGCCAATTCCGGCAGCAAGAGGATCAAATTCCGTAACAGTTTCATTATTAAACACATACCATCCACCTTGAGGACTTGCTCCGGTTAATTCAAAAACTCCGCCATAGTATGAAACTAATTGATTTTCGGGGCATTCCACAACAGGAATCGGATAAACTAAAACATTGAAACTGCATGAAAAATTTCCATAAGTATAAGTTATTTGATGATAACCGGGATTTACTGCATTGGGATTGAAAACTCCGGAAACGACACCATTTCCGGAATATACCCCTCCTTCAGGACTTGCTCCGGTTAACACTACAGGTTCAGAATTCTTACATACGGAAAATCCTTCAGGACATGTTACTGTTACAGGTTCATACACATTTATAATAAACGAGCAAGAATTTTCACACAATTCACCATAAACATAAGTAATTTCGTGCTGTCCGATTCCGGTTTGAGCAGGATCAAACATTGTGGTCTGGATCCCGTTATAAAAGTAAGTTCCGCCTTGTGGATAAGCTCCCGACAAGGTAAAGGAAGCAGAATTTACCGCAATGCTGATATTCCCGGGACAGCTTACTTCAGGAATAGTATTTACAATTATTTCATAACTGCATGTACCGGTTTGTGTTTGATAAATTACCGTATGCGAACCTGCACCGTATTGTGAAGGATTAAAACTTGTAACCGGACTGCCATTTATAAAATAAGTTCCGCCAACAGGTGTTGCTCCGCTTAAAGTAAAAGAATTGCCATTTTCACACACATAAACATTCAAAGGACACTGAACTGCAGGTTCAACCTGAATTGTAAAATTACAGGACGCACTGCAAGAATTTGGATCAGTATAAGTATAGGTTACTGTATAATTACCAACACCATAAATGTCTGGATCGAAATTACTTACTGTAACACCATTGATAGTAAAAACTCCTCCACCCGGAGAAACCGCTAATCCTGATAAATTCAATGGGTTATCATTTACATTCATAAGTAAATTCCCCGGACATGTTACAACAGGAGGATTTACTACATTTATGTAAAACTGACATGACTGTGAGTTGTAAGTATAGCTTATAAGTTTTTGTCCTACACCGGCAATTGAAGGATAGAAAACTCCATCAACTACTCCAGTTCCCGAATAAACTCCGCCCGGAGGTGTTCCTCCTTGCAGAATCACACTGTTAACATTCGAACAAACCGAAAAGTTTGAGGGGCATTCAACTACATCGGGTTGATATACGCTTACAATAAAACTGCAAGTATTTGAACATAATGTAGTTGGATTTGTATATGAATATTGAACAATATAATCTCCTACTCCATAGGTTGATGGGTTAAATGTGCTAATCACATTAGAATTTAATCTGTATTGACCACCAACTGGACTTGCTCCGGTTAAAGTAAATTCCGGATCGGTAATTTGCTTGTAAATATTTGCTGGACAACTTACGGTTGGCAGTGGATTTACCGTAATACTGAACTGACAGCTTTCTGTTTCGAGAGTGTAAGAGATAGTATGTACCCCAACTCCTGCAAATGCGGGATTAAAAACACCTCCAGCCACTCCAGTTCCTGTGTATATTCCTCCTACAGGACTAGCACCTGTTAAAGCAAATGCGGGCTCAGAAATACAAACTGAATAATTAGAAGGACAATCAGGCACTACCGGTGGATTTAAGGCTCTAACACCATCCGATGTCCGAACATTACTATATAATCCTGCATTATTATGTGCTTTCACACTAACATAATACATTGTTCCCGGAATGAGAGTAACAGAATTATTTGTGAAAGAAAGATTTAATCCATTATTTGTCCAGTTAATCAGTTCTGTACCACCGGGAGTAGTTCCAACAGCATAATAATAAGCCTGAATTCCGCTTTGTGGGTCGGAACTTGCTGTCCAGTTAGCTGAAATGCTGTTGGAAACATAAGTTGTATCAATATCAGCTCCTAATCCATCGTTTACAGTAGCAACCATCACTGGTGCTGTCCAATCAGTTTTTATTGATTGCTGAGCAATAGCACTAATATTTTTTGCAGAATCTGAAACAATGGAATATATTTTTGCAGAATATGAAGTTGAATTTGGACTCTGATATCTTATGTCGGAGTTAGCATCCCCCATAGAAATAGTTACATCAGGATATCTTGTTCTGAAAACTCTGAAATTATCAACCGACATTAAGGAATTTCCCGAACGGAACGAAACATAATCTCCTGTTTGATAGGGATTTTCATCCTTATATTCTCCCACAAGGACATTATTCATATAGACATAATGCTCGCCGGTAATTCTGTCGCAAACAAGTTTTATATTGTACCATTGTCCAAGGTTCAACGAAATATTATAATATTTTTCGAGTGAGAAGACATTATCGGTTACTTTATAGAATTCTAATTGTTGTGAAGTGTGTCTGAACCAGATAAAATATCCGTTTCCTCTGTTTGTTTGAGTGGGATCAGATGCAAAATAATGAAATCCTCCTCTTCTATTAGTTCCAGAACCTTCAATTTTTAAATCAAATTCATATAAGTATCTGTTGGATAAATTTTGTTTGAGGTATGCCCAAATATTGGTATTTCCCTCAGATTCGTTAGTTTGTACAAGAGCTCCGTTTGAAATAGTCCATGTTCCAACCTGCTGAGTCCATTCAGCTCCGATTTCTGAATCAAAATTATTGTAAGCAAAACCGCGTTCGGCATTAGCTGTCCATTTTGTACCATTAAAATCCGATACCGAATAAAATCTTTTTTCTATTCCGCTTAATTCATCACTGTCATTGAAATTAATCTGGAAATTTGAAGTCTGCCATTCTCCGCTGACATTAAAACTTGTTTGCGGATTTGTAAAATCAGTAAATATGTTTTCGGCATAACTTGTTGACCAATTATTATTGTTGTCTATTAATAAAGTTCTGATTCTACCGGCTTCCTGTGAAGAAGAGGCACTTTGATATCTGATTTCTTTTGAGGTATTAAGTCCTGCAGTTACATTAACACTTGTAGTACGGTTCACATAAACTTTCACGTCATCGTATTCAGCCTGACATTCTCCTGCTCTAAGCGAAATAGCAGTTCCTGAGGTAAATGGAGATGAATCAGTAGTTGTGGCCGCAAGAATATTATCAACGTAAACGTCTATTTTTCCTGTATTGGTATTTAGTACCACCTTAACATCATACCATTGATTAACATTAATTGTGAAATTTTGTGTTACATAATATCCTCCACCTGAAGAATATGAATTATTTACATATTTATAAATCTGAACGGTATTATTATCTGCCCTGAGATATACCATATAAGAGTTACCTCTTCCGTCAGCAGCCGGGTCGGAACAGAAAAAATGCATACCTGCTCTTCGATTTGTTCCTGTTCCGGAAATTTTCATTTGCCAGTGGTAAAGATAGATATTTCCACTTTGTTGTGTTACATTGGCATAAATGTTTGTGTTTACTAAGCTTTGATTAGATTGCAATAATCTTCCTCCCGAAATACTCCATGTTCCGCTGACAGTTGTCCATTCCGTATGAATTGCAGAAGTAAAATTGTCGTTGAAAAACCCACGTGAAGAATTTGCACGCCATTCAGTGCCATTATAATCCATTACTTGATAAAAGCTATGTTTTACACCTGTTCCGCCAACATTATCAGCATCAGAAAAGTTTACAAAAAAATCTGAATTATACCATTTTCGAGATTTATTTATTTCTGTTGTTGGAGGAATATTATCTGTAGGTGTAGTACAATCATCTATTATTTGTTTTGTTTGGGTTCTAATATTTGGTAAAAGAGCGTACAAAGCATTACCTGGACAGGTAGTTCCTCCGGGATTTACATCTTTGTGCCCGCAAATTCGCGGTAGAGTTATCCATTGAGTTCCGGCTTGATTTAAAATAGATACAGAACTTAAAGGATCGTAACTTTTATGGTCATACCACCACGCTAAAAACTCTGCGCATTTTTGCAATTGAGGTGTAGTTGGTGCAGTTCCAGGAGCATCACTATTTCCCAAAAAATTCAACCCAATGGAATATGAATTAGAATACCCGGCATGTGCTCCTTTTACATCTTGATTTGGAAGATTAGGATTATGACGTCCCTGATAAAAGTTCCCGTATTTATCAAATAAATAATTATATCCAATATCACTCCAACCATTGCTGTTTACATGATAATTCCAATATGATCTCACTACTGCAGCTCCATCAGTGTAAGAATCCGGGCTTGCCCCATGATGTATAACTGTATGAGTACAACTTGTAAGATAGGTAGGAGTATAATTAGGATTATGACAATTTTGATAAGAACCGCACCATGATGATCTTGGAATTATAACCGGAAACTCCGGGCAGGATTTCGCTCCATTAAGTTCTTCTTCCCCTGACTTAAAATTAAGTTCAGAAGTCGGTTTTACATTTAATAAAATAAGATAAACCTCGGTAATATAATCTGATTCCGGAGGAAAAATATAAAACTCGACCGAATCGTGCTCAAATTCATTAAATCCGAACATTAGGTCGGATTTATAAAAATTATCTTTTGTGTCTTTTGGATTATAATGTCCGTCAGAATATTTCCAATCGCTCCAACCTGTTTTATTCTGATATACTCGATATGCAATTTCGTAATTTCCTGCATCCCAAGAGCCTACTCCAGATTTCCAGCCCAAAGCAAGCGAAGTATATGCAACCGGGGTTTTTAACTTTAGCCCATAAGCTCCATTAGCTTCGGAATAAATCTCGCTCTCAATTTTATAACAAACCAGCAAATCATCTCCTGTTCGTACTGAATAAAACTCTTTTAAAACTTCTTGTGAATAAACGTAAAAGAACAGATTAATAAAAATCAATGTGTAAATGACTCTTCTCATAATGTATTTTTTTGATTTTTTGGCAATATACAAAATTTTAAAAATACAACAATGTTAAAATTCAATTTTTTAGATATAACAACGTTTTTCATTACATATTATAATGTTTTTTGATATTTTTCAACATCGTGTTTAACCTGTCATATCGAATAAATAATTCATAATTTTTAAGAATTTAACTATGTTTGTACTAAATTTTTAAGATTTTGATGAAGGCAAAAAAAATAAAACTCTCTCCGGATTTCGATTTTGAAATAATTGGAATTTCAAGTTCAGCTTATGACTATCAAATTGCATGGGAGTTAACACAATTATTTGAATTTGAATTTGAAAAATCTTCTGATATAACCATTATAGATGAAAAATACAGCGAATATCAAGTGTTCAATGTGTTTGAAGTAAAAAATGAAGAAGATGAATGTTTAGCAAAACTAATTTCCAATAAAGCAAATAACATTGGTTATCTTTGCGATGAGCTAAAAAACATTGATTTCTTTTTATTAATTTTCGATAATAATAAATTTCCGGAAATAAATGAATTGAAGAAAGAACTAAAAAAATCAAAAAATATTAGCGCAGTTTTTATCTTTGATATTGAAAACATAAAGTCAAAAGAAAAATTTATTTTTTAAACATGGGAATAATAACTCGACAATCAATAAAGGGCACAATATATTCTTATATTGGTGTGATTTTGGGGTTTATCAATGTAGGGTTATTAATGCCACATATATTCTCAACGGAGGAAATCGGATTGGTAAATCTTTTAGTTGCTCTTTCGGCAATTATCGGCCAATTTGGAACTCTTGGAATGATGAACGTTACAATCCGGCAGTTCCCGTTTTTCAGAGATAAAGAAAAAAAGCACAACGGATTTTTGTTTTTATTAATGTCGGTTGGGCTATTTGGTTTTTTATTATCGGCACTCGGCTATTATGCTTCTAAAGACTGGCTTATAGAAACTAACATAGAAAAATCACCATTATTTGCAGAATATGTTTATCTTTTGCTCCCGCTAATTTTTGCCACAATATTTTTCTTCCTCCTCGACACTTACAACCGGATGTTCTTTAATGCATCTTTTGGAATTTTTGTTAAAGAATTTCTGCTGAGAATTTTAAACCTTCTTGGCATAATTCTATTTTACTTAAAAGTATTTGATTTTCATGAATTTATCATTTTTTACACAATAGCTTACGGGGTGCCAACAATTTTACTTTGTTTGCTTTTAATAATTAGAGGAGAATTTTCTCTAAAACCGGATTTTAAATTCATTAACTCTAAAATTTTACGTGAAATAATTTCTGTAGCACTTTTTGGAATTGTTTCCGGATTTAGCGGCTTGGTTGTAATGCAAGTTGACAGATACTTAGTAAACCATTACTGCAGTTTAAGTGATACAGGAATTTATTCAACTGTATTTTTCTTTGGTTCGGTTATACTTATGCCGGGCAGATCTCTTATCCGTATAGCAAGCACTTCCATAGCAGAAGCTTTTAAGAAAGAAAACATTGATGAAGTAAATAAAATTTATTCCGGTAGTACAATAAATCTTAGTATTATTGGATTGTTGCTGTTTCTTTTGGTATGGATTAACACCGACAATATTTTAATGCTTTTGCCAGATGAATTCAGTTCCGGCAAAATGGTAATCTTTTACATTGCTCTTGGTCATTTACTGCAAATGTATGCCGGGATCAGTGGGGAGATAATTCAATTTGGAAAATATTATAAGGAGCACAGTTTAATCATGATTTTTCTGATAATTTGCATTGTGGTTTTTAATATTATATTACTTCCTGTTTTCGGAATCACGGGGGCCGGAATTGCTTTTGCTGTCTCTTTTCTTATTTATTGGATAATTCGAGTTTGGTTCGTTTACTCAAAGTACAAACTGTTTCCATATAAAAACAATTTCCTAAAATTGAATTTGATTGGAATTTTATCTCTGATTATTAACGCACTTATTCCAAAAACTCCATTCATTTTTGATGTTTTAATCAGAACAAGTGTAATTACATCTATCTTTTTTGCTTTAATAATATATTTAAGGATTTCAGAAGATTACAATCAAAAAGCTCTGGCTTTGATAGAACGAATAAAACGATACCTTGCAGATTGGAGAAATCACAAATAATTAAGATCTGCATCATTAGCTTTCACAAAAGGTTCAATTGCTCTATCATATATTCCCTGCACAAAAGCTATGAGCATTCCATAATTAGTAACAGGCACTCCTGCATCAACAGCAGGTTTTAACCGCGAAATTACTTGTTTGCGAGTAAGAACACATCCACCACACTGAACAACAAGAGCATAATCTGTTATTTTACCGGGAATTTCATCAAGTCCGGCAACAACAGTATATTCAAGAGATTTGCCTGTATAATTGCTTAACCATCTGGGAATTTTTACTCTGCCAATATCATCACAGGACACATGATGACTACAACTTTCGAGAATCAAGACTTGATCACCATCCTTGAGTTCGTTGATTTTTGGTGTTCCTAAAAGATAATTATCAAAATCTCCTTTATATCTTGCCAATAAAACAGAAAAACCCGTTAGCGGAATATCTCGTGGGATAGAAGCCGCAGCTTTTAGAAATATTTGAGAGTCGGTGATTGCCAATTTGGGTTTTATCCCTGTTTTTTTTAAAAATGTATCAACCTCACGTTCTTTTAAAACAATTGCCACACAATCGTTATCCAGAATATCCCTTATTGTTTGAACCTGTGGCAATATTAACCTGCCTTGAGGGGCCTCAATATCTATCGGAGTGATCAGTAAAACTATATCCCCGTAACTTACTAAATCACCAAGCAGAGAAGTAATTTTCCACGATGACTCGGGAAGCAAATCTTTTATGGCCTTTAACAAAATTTCTGTATTGCCATTAGATTCAACAGAATAATCAATTACCGGACAATTAAATTTTTCTTGAATTTTCTTTTGTAATTCTTTATTAAGTTTTACAAGGTCTGATTTGTTATGAATGATAAAGAACGGGATTCCTTCTTTTTTAAATTGTTCGATCAAATTTTCTTCTTCAACATCAAAACTATTTTCGCTTATAACTAGGATTGCAAGATCAATTTCCTTTAGAGTTTTAAGTGATTTTTGAACTCTGAGTTTCCCCACTTCACCTTCGTCATCAATTCCTGCAGTATCAATCAAAATTACAGGGCCGAATCCTGTAATTTCAAAAGACCTTTTCACCGGATCTGTGGTAGTCCCTTTAAAATCGGCAACAATAGCTATTTCCTGCCCTGAAATATTGTTTATTAAAGAACTTTTCCCAACATTGCGACGTCCGTAAATTCCGATATGTGGTTTATTTTCTTTGCCTTTCTTCATTCTAAAAAAGTTTTTCAATTAATTGTTTTATGCAAATTTTGTTTAGATTCAAATTTTAAATGTAAAATTAATGCTATTTTGAAAAACACAACTAAAATAATGTTATTTTTATGGCGATTGTAAAAACCGAAAAATGATGTTCAAAAAGATTTGTGTTTTACTTGTATTTTTACAATTGATAACCTTAATTCGAGCACAAGAATACGGGTTACCGATGATTCACAACTTTGCCCCCAAAGACTATAGGCATGAAAATCAGAATTTCAGTATTGCACAAGATAAAAATTCGATTATTTATGTTGGTAATGCAAATGGCATAATGGCATTTGATAACAGCACCTGGGATATTATCAAAGTTTCGGGACGCCCTATCATAAGAATAAATGAAAAAAACGAAAAATTTTATGCAGGCTACAATCAAGCCGGAAAAATTGTTTACGAAGACGGCAAGATGAATATAAAACCTTTTAAGATTTTCGAGGAATTTAAACCCGGTCATTTTACAAATATTATTTACTTGAATGATGAATTGTTTTTAACCTCCGCACATCAATTATTTGCTTTAAAGAAAGATTCGTTAGACATTGAGATATCAAATGCTCCCGGGATTAAAATCTTTAAGATTCACAAAAAACTTTTAATTTACATTCCGCAAAGAGGCTTATATTATTGGGATAAAAATAAAATAAAAGAGTTTGAAAACAGCAGTTTGTTCGAGGACCTTCCAATTCTTGATATTATTGATATTACAAATACAAAAAATGATTTCATAGTTTTAGTTGACGATGGTCAAATCCTTTATAAATATAAAAATAAAAATTTAATTCCGATAAAGAATAATATACAAGATTTTATAAAATCAAACATTTATACCTGCAGTATTCTCCTTAACGACGGAAGACTTATTATAGGCACGATGCATGGCGGTATAGTGTGTATTGATGAGAACGGAGAATTGTTATTTTCGGTTAATAGAGAATCCGGGTTAAGAGACAATTACATAACCGACATGATTATTGATAATTATGGTAGATTGTGGGTTTCAACCTACAATGGTATTTCCGTTTTAGAAATTAATTCTGAATTAAGTTTTTTTAGTTCATCTTTTGGCTTTACCGGAACAGTCTTATCTGTTATCAGATTTAATGGACAACTTTATATTGCAACAGTTAATGGGGTGTTTATTTACAATTCAAATAATATTTATGATGCAGGAAGGAAAATATTTGACATTAGAAAAAGATTTGAAAAGATTGAAGACATCCGTTCAATATGCTGGAAACTTACAGAAATCAATAACCATCTTTTTGCCTTAACAACTGATGGACTATATGAAATTACCGGGGAAAAGGCTACTTTAAAAATTAAAGGGTCTTTTAATTGCTATTCTTCAATGAGCTATCATCCGTCAAAATATCTTTTCGGAACTTCTGAAGGCATTTTAATGGCTAATATTACTAAAAATTCTATTGACACTGTAGGATATGTTAAAGATTTTAAATATAGCATTAGAACAATCGCTGAAGATTATTTTGGAAATTTTTGGTTAGGGACAAATGAAGACGGACTATTTCAAACAGCTTTTCATACCGGATTAAAGAAAGACACAAAAATTTATCATTTTACTTCAGAACAAGGTTTACCTACTGATTTTGAATGGATAGATGTTTATCCCAGCTTTCAAGGAATTTTATTTTCAACAGACAAAGGAGTTTATAGATATAATTATTCAAAAAACAAATTTGATAAAGATACTCTTCTGGGCTATGACTTTTCTGACAATAAAAGATATTTATATCCAATAATTGAAGACATTAAAAAAAATATATGGTACAGTTGTATTACCAAAGAAGAATTTGAAAGAGAAACAGGATATTTTATTTTTAACGGGGCAAATAAAAAATACACCCCAAATTACAAAAAGTTTGCTTTATTAAAAGAATATGTAATTGAATGCATATATCCAGAAAGTCCCGAAAAAGTATGGTTAGGAGCTTCTGATGGTCTAATTTTGTATAAACCTCTAAACAAAGGCTTCGACACGTTAAAGTTTGATTGTTTTATAAGAAATATTCAAATTGGGACTGATACAACCATATATTTTGCACCAGGCGAAAACTTATCTGATCGAAATATTTCATTTCATTTCAACAAAAAACGTATTCGATTTAACTTCTCGGCTCCCAAATTCGATATGCTTAATAACACAAAATACCAGGTAAAACTTGAAGGATTCGATAAGAATTGGTCTGAATGGACAGATAAAAATTTTAAAGAATACACTTCACTTTACGAAGGCTCCTATACTTTTAGAGTTCGTGCAATGGACTCTTATGGCAATATCAGCAACGAAGCATATCTCACTTTTGAAATCACACCTCCGTTTTATAGGACATGGATTGCTTTTGTAATTTATACCATTATTCTTTCAGCAATAATTTTTGTAATAATTATTTTAGTTAAATACAACTATAAACGCGAAGAAAACAAATTAAAAAAGAGAATCGAAGAAAAAACCAATGAACTTGCAAGGCAAAAAGAACAAATAGAACAATTAGTAGCTAAATTAATTCCGCAAGCAGCAGTTAATGAAATAAGGGATCAGGGTAAAGCAAAAACTCACCGATACGAAATGGTAACCGTGTTATTTGCTGATATACAGGGTTTTACAAAATTTGCAGAATCTACAAAACCTGAAGAAGTAATAAAACATTTGAATGTAATTTTTAATTCTTTCGACAACATCATAGCAAAATACAATATCGAAAAAATAAAGACTATTGGAGATGCCTACATGTGTGCAGGAGGCATGCCCAAAGAAGACAATATAAATCCTATTCAGGTTGTGCTTGCAGCTTTAGAAATGCAAAGAGAAATTCAACGTCTTAATGAAGCCGGAAACATAAAACTTGAAATTAGAATCGGAATACATACAGGACCGGTTGTAGCGGGTGTTATCGGAATTAAAAAGTTAGAATATGATATTTGGGGAGATACGGTAAATATTGCAAGTAGAATGGAGTCTTACGGAATGATAAACAAAGTAAATATCTCCGAACAAACTTATAATCACGTTAAAGACTTTTTTGTTTGCCAATACAGAGGCAAAATCGAAATAAAATACAAAGGTGAAATGGAAATGTACTTTGTACATGAAATAAAGAAAAATCTTTCTGTGGACGGAGATAGACAAACCCCCAATAAGAACTTCTTTATAAAACTTCAACATGTTCAGTTTAAAGATATTCAGGAAAAAACTCTTGAAAAATTGCAAAAAAGCCTTCCGTCAAACTTATATTACCACAATGTAAAACATACTATTGACATGCTTTACATCGTTGAAAAAATTGGTCGAGAAGAGGGTGTTGATGAAGAAGAAATGTTATTGTTGAAGTGTGCTGCTTTATTCCATGATGCAGGCTTTATATCACAATACGACAACAATGAAGAAATAGGAGCTAGCATGGCAGAGGCAGAGCTAAAAAATCACGGATTTACAGAAGAGCAAATCGAAACTGTAAAACGACTGATTTTGGCTACAAAAATGCCTCACAAACCCAAAGATTTATTAGAAAAAATAATGTGTGATGCCGACCTTGATTATCTCGGAAGACCGGATTTTATCCCAATATCTCAAAACCTTTTCCGGGAGCTATTCGAAAGAGGCAAAATAAGCACCATCGATCAATGGAATAAACTTCAATACAAGTTCATTGAAAAACATAAATATTTTACTGCAACTGCCCGAAAAGAGCGTGATCCCGAGAAACAAGTTGTTTTAAAGCAACTTAAGGAAATGTTTGAATAATCTTGATAACATGAATGAAAATGATGTTAAATTTCTTATAATCAGACTTAGCAGTATTGGTGATATCGTTTTAACCACACCGGTTATTAGATGTCTAAAAGAACAGGTGCCAAACTCAATAGTACATTTTATTACAAAACCTCAATATGTTGAAATATTAAAATTTAATCCATACATTGATAAAATTCATGTTTACGAAAATTTTCAAAAAACAATTCAAGAAATAAAAGCAGAAGGCTTTGATTATATTATAGATTTACATAAAAATTTAAGGGCTAAACGACTTATAAATAAATTAAAAATACTCGATTTTTCATTTCCAAAATTAAACTTTGAAAAATTCTTAATCGTAAACTTTAAAATAAACAAATTACCTGATATACACATAGTTGACAGATATTTTGAAGCTGTTAAATTATTCGATGTTAAAAATGACAACAAAGGACTTGACTTTTTTCTTGATGTTAATATTAAACAGGAATTACTTTCAAAATCAATAATCATACCTGAAAAATATATAGCTTTTGCTATTGGGGCTCAACATAATACAAAAAAATTACCCACAGCAAAAATCATTGAAATTTGCAACAAAATAAACTGTAAAATAATATTATTGGGAGGTAAAGAAGATTCCGCGAATTCATTACTTATAAAAGAATCCTGTAACAATACAATGGATTTATGCGGAAAAATAAGTTTACAGGCCTCTGCCTATATTGTTAAAGAGTCATTTGCCGTAATTACACATGATACAGGGCTTATGCATATAGCTGCAGCATTTAAAAAGAATATTCTTTCTGTATGGGGAACCACAATTCCGGAATTTGGGATGTCACCATACCTTGCAGGAGAGAGTTCAAAGATTTTTGAGATAAATGATTTAAAATGCAGACCTTGTTCAAAATTAGGTAAGAAAAAATGTCCTAAAAAACATTTTAAGTGCATGAATGATCAAAATTCAGATGCAATTGCAAATTACATAAATCAACTTTTAAAAAACTTGGAATAAGAATTTAGTAGCAAACTACTAATAAAGATATAAAAAATAAAGCTGCTTGGAGGGCAGCTTTATTTTCAATATGTTTTTTTTAATTAGTTAGCTAAAGCATAACGAATAAAACCTGTAACAGCTAAATCTTTATCTGTACGTTTAAGATAATCAGCTACAGTCATTTTTTCTTCCATTATATATTCTTGATTAACAAGAGTAGATTCTTTTATAAATTTTTGCAATTTACCTTGAGCAATTTTATCAAGAAGATTTTCAGGTTTTCCTTCGTTGCGAGCTTGTTCTCTTCCGATTTCAAGTTCTTTTTGAATTACATTAGCAGGAACGCTTTGTTCATCAACAGCAATCGGATTCATTGCAGCAACTTGCATTGCTAGGTTAAAGCTAACTGAAGGATCTACCACTTTATTTAATCCAACAATAGTAGCAAGTTTATTCCCCATGTGTATATATGAGCTAACTTGAGCAGCTTCAAGTTTTCCGTAGAAAGCGAGTTCCATTTTTTCACCTGTAACCCCACTTCTTTCCATAACTAATTCTTGAACGGTTTTGCCATCTACAGAAATATTTTTCAAAGCGTCGAGATTTTCCGGTAAATTTTCAGCTGCAATATCAAGAATTTTCTTTGCTAAATCAACAAAGTCTTGATTTTTTGCTACGAAGTCAGTTTCACAGTTTAGAGCGATAATAACTCCAACAGTATTATTATTGGTAGTTCTTGCTAAAACAGCACCTTCAGATGCTTCGCGGTCAGATCTTTTATTTGCGATAGCAAGTCCACGTTCGCGGATAATTTCTTTAGCTCTTTCAAAATCTCCGTCAGCATCCACGAGAGCTTTTTTGCAGTCCATCATGCCTGCACCGGTAAGTTGTCTTAATTTGCTAACATCAGCAGCAGTTATATTTGCCATTTTTATTTTTTTTAAATTGATTAATAATTATTCTAATTATTCGTTATCTTCATCTCTGAATTTTTCAGGAATTTCGTTTTCGCTGTTGAATTTTTTAGCTCTGGTTCTTCTTCCCTTTCTTTCAGTTTCTTCGTCTTCATCCTGAGCAGGAACAGCTTCGGCTTCTTTATCGAGAGCACGTTCGTTTAATCCTTCCTGAATAGCTTCGCACATAGCTCTAACAATGAGTTGAATAGATTTTGAAGCATCGTCATTTGCAGGAATAGGATAGTCAATAGGACGAGGATCGGAATTTGTATCAACCATTGCGAATACAGGGATTCCTAATCTTTTAGCTTCGCTGACTGCAATTTTTTCTTTGAGCACATCAACGACAAAAAGAGCTGCCGGCAATCTGGTCAAATCAGCTATTGAACCTAAGTTTTTTTCAAGTTTTGCACGTTGACGAAGAATTTGGAGTTTTTCGCGTTTTGATAAAGTGTCGAAAGTTCCGTCGGTCTGCATTTTATCAATTAAAGACATTTTTTTAACAGCCTTACGAATTGTCGGGAAGTTTGTTAACATTCCGCCCGGCCATCTTTCAGTAACATAAGGCATATTTACTTTTTTAACTTCTTCGGCAACAATTTCTTTTGCTTGTTTTTTAGTTGCTACGAAAAGGATTTTGCGACCGGATTTTGCAATATTTTTCATTGCATTGGCGGCCTCGTCAATTTTAACTGCTGTTTTGTGCAAGTCAATAATATGAATTCCATTACGCTCCATAAAAATGTAAGGAGCCATTGCAGGATTCCATTTCCGTCTCAAATGTCCGAAGTGTACTCCGGCTTCAAGTAATTGTTCAAATGTTAATCTTGGCATTTTTTTAATTTTTAAGTTTACATTCTGTAGTAACAATCATCAGGTAGAGCTCCCGAGAGACCTGTCCTGACAATTTAGATACTAAACTTTTTATACTCACTAAATAAATTTTAACGTTTAGAGAACTGGAACCTTTTACGAGCTTTCTTTTGTCCCGGTTTTTTACGTTCAACAACTCTTGGATCTCGAGTTAAGAATCCTAAAGGTTTGAGTGTGGAACGATAATCAGGATTAACTTTCAATAAAGCTCTTGCTATTCCAAGTCGCAATGCTTCAGCTTGTCCTTTAATACCTCCTCCGTCAAGGTTAGCTTTAATGTCAAAGCTTTCTACCTTGTCAATTGCTTCGAGTGGCTGTTTTACTACATATTGATGATGGAGAACAGTAAAATATTCTTCCAATTTGCGACCATTAACAACAATGTTTCCTTTTCCTTCGCTCAGAAATACTCTGGCTACTGCGGCTTTTCTACGGCCTACTGCATTATATACTTCCATGCTCTTTATTTAATTGTATTTAAATTTAACACTGTTGGTTTTTGAGCTTCGTGTTTATGCTCATTTCCAACATACACATATAAATTACCGAAAATCTTATCGCCCAAACTGTTTTTTGGTAACATCCCTTTAACAGCTTTTTCGATTATGCGACGTGGATCCTTTGCTTTCATTGCTAGATAAGGTATCCTTTTCTGACCACCCGGATAACCGGAATGCCTGATATAAACTTTTGCATTTTCCTTATTACCGGTAAGTCTTACTTTTTCAGCATTAATAACTATCACATTGTCACCACAGTCAACATGAGGTGTGTAAGATGGTTTATGCTTTCCTCTCAGGACATAAGCAACTTTAGATGCTAAACGCCCAAGAATTTCTCCTTCAGCATCTACCACAAACCATTGTTTTTCAATGGTTTCTTTATTGGCTGTTAATGTTCTATAACTCAATGTTTTCACTTCTCTAATTTTTTAATTAATAAAACTTTTTACCCATACGGGCGGATGACCAAACGGACTGCAAAAATAATACTTTTTTATTTTATGCAACATTTTTTCAACAATTATTTTTTATATTTTTATTTTATGATTTTTTCCTTATTTCCAAGGCTTCTGCGATGATATAAAAATTTCCTGTTAAAAAAATATCAACAATTTTTCTTAATCTTTATCAATAAAGGAACAAAATTTCATCCAAGTTCACAAATTTTTTTTAGTTTCTTAATGTCTTTCAATGTAATTTTTTTTCCTTCGAGTTTAATTATATTCTCCTTGCTGAATTCCGACAGTATCCTGATAACATTTTCCGGAGTTAAATCTATGAGCTGAGCTATTTCCTTACGTCTCAATGGAATTTCATAACTGTATGAATATTTGATTTTTTCGGCAAAAAACAACAAAACATATGCTATTCTTCCTCGCATATTTTTCATACTGAGCATAAGTTTCTGTAACATTATTTCATCGGTATTTTTGCTCATTTTCTCAATTAGTGCAACTGCAAATTGCCCGTTATTTAAAGCAATGGATTTTATTTTATCCATTCTAATGCAACAAATAACTGAATCTGTAAGAGCAGAAACTCTATACTTATGATAAGGCTCAGAAAAAACCGTAAGCAAACTTACAAAATTCATTGGAGTACCAATACTGATTATTTGTTCTTTACCGATTTGATTATAAAAATAGTTTTTTACTAAACCTGATTTTAAGTAGAAAAAATCAACTACCGGATCTCCCTCTTTAACAATAATTTCTCCTTTTTTATAAAACTTCTCTTTTTTGAAATCGCACAAGGAGTTTATTTCTTCATCTTTCATATTAGTAAGAACTAATTCGCGGTATTTGCAATTCTGACAATCGCAAGTTGTACTTCCCATTTATGAATAATTACTTTTTTGTAAAATTAAAACTTTATCTTCACAGTCTAAAATTTTTTTAAAACTATGTGTCCGGATATTTTTTTCGCACCGATACAGGGAATAACTGAGGCTGAATTTATAAATACTTATGATAAATTTTTTGGAGAGGATATTTTTAAATATTTTACTCCTTTCATGAGAATGGAATCTGATGAAAATAAGATCCGAAAAAAAGACTTGAAAAAAATTCATACCATTAATATTATTAATATAAAGCAAAAAGTTATACCACAATTTGTCGCAAATAATTATAACGATTTAGCAAATTTTGCATCTCAACTTTCAGCAGAAGGATTTAATGAAATAAATTGGAATCTCGGTTGTCCTTTTCCTATGCTTGTGAAAAGAAAATTAGGCGGAGGATTATTAGGAGATATAAATTTGATTACCAGATTATTAGATCAATTTTTCTCTCAAGCAGTTTCGGTAGTAGAGCTTTCCGTAAAAACCCGAATTGGAATAGAAAGTCCGGACGAAATTTTTAGACTCATTGAAATATTTAACCAATTTCCCTTAAAATACATAATCATTCATCCGCGAACAGTAATGCAGCAGTATTCCGGAATCCCCCATAAAGAAATTTTTTATGAATGTATAAATATTTCAAAGAAGCCATTAATTTACAACGGAGATATCTTAACAAAAGACGACTATAATCAAATAATCAATTTATTACCGGATAATTACGAAAGAAAAATAATGATTGGAAGAGGTATATTAAAAAATTTGTTTTTGCCTGCGATTATAAAAGGTAATTTTCAAGAATCAAATAATTTTGAAATTGTTTTAAAAATTCAAAATTTTCATTCCGAACTTCTTGAACAATATTGTCAAAGGCTTTGTGGAGATAAAAACATAATATTAAAGATGCTTCAACATTGGGAATATTTTTCTCTGATGTTTAATAATTCCGCTAAGATTTATAAAACTATCAAGAAATCACGAAATTTGAATCATTATATTGAAAACGTGAACAAAATATTTATGGAATACGACCTGAAATTTTGACAACTTAGTTAAACAAAATATTACTAAATAAGCTAATTGTCGAGACAATCTTATTTTATATAGAATAACAATTCAAAATGTTTTAAATATAATAAATGAAAATTATATTTGTAGAAACAAATTTTTAATCAATATGGCAAAGAATTACGAAGAATCAGTAAATAGCCTGAACATTATTGGTAATGGCACAGACATAACAGGAGACCTTATTTCAAACGGAGATATAAGAATTGACGGAAGCTTAAAAGGCAATTTGGTTACTCAAGCAAAGTTTGTATTAGGACAAACAGGAAAAATAAAAGGAGAAATTAAATGTAAAAATGCAGAAATTTCCGGAGTTATAGAAGGAGTTTTAAATGTTGAAGAGTTGTTAGTATTAAAAAGCACTGCTCAGGTTTACGGAGATATTTTCACAGGAAAACTTTCAATTGAAGTTGGAGCTGTTTTTTCAGGTAACTGTAACATGGGGGGAAATATTAAAACAGAATAATCATTGAAAAAACCTGATAACAATTTTAATAAATTTATAAAATATTCTTCTTTAGCCATTGAAATGGCAATTCTAATTACAGGATGTGCCTTCTTGGGAAAATATCTTGATAAGCAAGTAGAAACTTCAAAACCTTTTTTCACTATAGGATTATCTCTTTTTGCAGTTATTGGGTCGGTATATCTTATTATAAAACGTTTGCTTGATGATAATAAGTAAAAGGAATTTTCGATATTTCATTTATTACACGATTATAGGATTATTTCTATTTGTTGTTCATTATTTTTTAATTAGATTTTTACCACAAATTTTTTATCCTGTTAAAATTTTAGAATCTCATTTATTCATATATTTAATCACACTAATTTTCCTGATAAGTTCAAAAATTATTACCAAGAAAGTAAAAAAAGAACTTGTTGGATATGTTTTTCTTGCTGCTGGATTATTAAAAATGTTTATTTGTGTGTTTTACTTGTTCCCTATAATACTTTCGTCCTTTGATTATAGGAAAGTGTATATAATACAATTTTTTGTGATATATTTCATTTATCTGTTTTTAGAAATTTTTTATTTTGCTTCCGAAAATAAAATGAAAGATTAGTAAAAATTTTTATTGTTTTTTATTTTATAAAATTAAATTTGTAGCTGAATAAAACATTAGATATGATTCGATTTTTGGCTTTGATAGCAGCGGGAGTATTTTTAACAATAAACCTTTATGCAGGAGTTCATACAAATGCTTCCCATGATGAAGAAGAAAAAGATTTCGATGTCAACGAATTAATAATGCATCACATCAAAGATGCTCATGAATGGCATATTCTTGATTATAAAAAATCTGACGGAACAATAAAATCGGTTTCCATTCCTTTACCAATTATTGTCTATTACAAAGGAAAAATAGATATTTTTCTATCCTCGGAATTTGAACATGGTCACAAAATTGTAACAAAAGGCAATAACAGCTACATACTACATCACGAAAAAATATACATTGCCGATCCTGAATCAGAAACCGGATTAAAAATCGAAGAAAAAGACGGTGAACATGTAATTTTAAACGAAAAACCTTTAGACTTTTCCATTACCAAGAATGTTTTTGCGATGTTTATAGTGGCAATTTTAATGATTTTTATTTTCACAAAAGTTGCTCGCTCATATCAGAAAAATCCGGGTCGTCCTCGCGGTTTACAAGCATTTCTGGAGCCTTTAATTGTTTTTGTACGTGATGACATAGCCTACCCGAATTTAGGGAGTAAAGCCAATAAATTCTTACCGTATTTATTAACCGTTTTCTTTTTCATCTTATTTAACAATCTTTTAGGAATTGTTCCTTTCTTTCCGGGAGGAGCAAATGTAACAGGGAATATTGCAGTTACAATGACGCTTGCAACATTTACATTTTTAGCAATAAACCTTAACGGAAACAAACATTATTGGCAACACAATTTTTGGATGCCCGGAGTACCGGTATTTGTAAGACCTATTCTGGCTGTTGTGGAGTTAATGGGGATGTTTGTAAAACCTATAGCTCTTACAATCCGTCTTTTTGCAAATATTACCGCAGGTCATATTATCATTTTAAGCTTAGTTTCCTTGATATTTATTTTCAAATCATTAACGATGTCGCCGGTATCGGTAATATTTGTATTATTTATGAATTGTATGGAATTATTAGTTGCATTTCTGCAAGCATATATATTCACAATTTTATCGGCATTATTTATAGGCATTGCAGTTGAAGATCACGAACATCACGAAGCTCACGAACATGTATCACATTAGTATTAAAATATTTTTTATGTTTAACTTTAATAAATTAGTATTATGGTAGGAATTCCGGCAATTGGTGCTGCATTAGCAGTTATTGGAGCCAGCTACGGCATTGGCAAAATTGGTAGCTCTGCAATGGACGCAATCGCAAGACAACCCGAAGCAGCAAAAAATGTTCAAACAGCTATGATTATTGCTGCTGCTTTAGTGGAAGGTGTTGCTCTTTTTGGCGTTGTTGTTGCTTTGTTACAGTAAAATTTTTAGGTTTCTGTTGCGATTGGCAACAGAAACCTTTTATGGTAAACTTAAAAATTTAAAAATATGGATCTTGTAACCCCGGGTATAGGATTAATTTTCTGGACAGGAATTATATTTCTGACCTTATTGCTTATCTTGGCCAAAGTTGCATGGAAACCAATCAATAAAATGATTGAAAACCGCAACCAAAGCATTGAAGATGCTTTAAAAATGGCAGAAAAAGCCAGAGAAGAAATGAAACAATTACAGGCCGACAATGAAAAGATTCTCGCCGAAGCTCGTGCTGAAAGAGATAAAATGCTAAAAGAAGCCAGAGACATGAAAGAGCAAATTGTTGCTCAGGCTAAGGAAGAAGCAGTAAAAGAAATGGAAAGAATTCGCAAAAATGTCGGCATGGAAATCGAAGCTCAAAAAGCCGCAGCTATCGAAGAAATGAAAAATACAATTGTTGATTTATCAATAGAAGTTGCAAAAAAAGTTATCAGAAAAGAGCTTAAGTCCGACAACGAACATCAACAATTGGTTGAAAGCATGTTAAAAGACATTAAATTTAACTAAAATGAATAAAGGCAAAATTGCTGTTAGATATTCTAAAGCTTTGTTTGAACTTGCTTTGGAAAAAAATGTTGTTGATGAAGTTTACAACGATCTTATGTATATTACCGACAGTATCGGATCTTATTCTAATTTTATGGCTCTATTCAACAACGTTATAATAACAAAAGAAGAGAAATTAAAAATTTTAAGCAGAGCTTTTGAAGAAAAAATTCATGAAATTACATGGAAGTTTTTGTGGTTTCTTATCGAACAACAAAGAGACAACCAACTTTATGAAATTTTCATAAGTTTTAAAACACTATACAGAAAGCACAAAAACATAAAACTGGTAGTTATCACTACAGCGTATCCTCTAAGTGAAAATTTGAAAAATGAAATTACAGAAATTTTCGCCAAAAAATTAAGCTCAAACATTGAATTAAAAACTGAAGTAAACTGCAATTTATTGGGAGGTGCTATTGTACGGATAGATAACAAGCAACTGGATTTAAGTGTAAGCACTCAATTAAACGAATTAAAGAAAGTTCTAAAATCAAAAGTATATACCAAAGATTTATAAAATTTTATAATTATGATAAAAGATCTCAAACCATCGGAAGTTTCGAAAATAATTAAGCAGCAACTAGAAGGACTTACTGCAAAAACCAATCTCGAAGAAGTGGGTATTGTTTTACAGGTTGGAGATGGAATTGCTCGTATTCATGGTCTGGAAAATGTTCAAGCAAACGAACTTATCGAATTTGAAAATGGTACAAAAGGTATAGTTCTCAATCTTGAAGAAGATAATGTTGGTGCTGTATTGCTTGGTTCAAGTGAAGGTCTAAAAGAAGGCAATATTGTAAAAAGGCTTCGCCGCATTGCTTCGATTATGGTTGGTGAATCAATGCTTGGTAGAGTTGTAAATACAATTGGTGAACCTGTTGACGGCAAAGGTCCTATTGAAGGAGAACTATTTGAAATGCCTCTCGAAAGAATAGCTCCAGGAGTTATTTTCAGACAACCTGTAAACGAGCCTTTACAAACCGGGATCAAAGCTATTGATTCTATGATTCCTATCGGCAGAGGACAAAGAGAGCTTATTATCGGAGACCGTCAAACCGGAAAAACTTCAATAGCTATTGATACAATAATCAATCAAAGACAAAATTACGAAAAAGGGCAACCTGTTTATTGTATTTACGTTGCTATTGGTCAAAAAGGTTCCACTGTTGCTACTATTGCAAAAACACTAGAAGACAATGGGGCAATGCCATACACAATTATCGTTACAGCATCTGCATCTGATCCTGCAGCGATGCAATTCTATGCCCCTTATGCAGGTTGTGCTATTGGAGAATACTTCCGCGATACCGGACGTCCCGCTCTTATTATCTATGATGATCTATCAAAACAAGCTGTAGCCTATCGTGAAGTTTCTTTATTGCTTAGAAGACCCCCAGGACGCGAAGCATATCCGGGCGATGTTTTCTATTTACATTCAAGATTGCTGGAACGTGCTGCTAAAATAATTCAATCAGATGAAATCGCAGCAAAAATGAACAATTTACCCGAATGTTTAAAAGGTAAAGTTAAAGGAGGTGGTTCTCTTACTGCTCTTCCAATAATTGAAACTCAAGCCGGAGACGTTTCAGCTTATATTCCTACCAATGTAATCTCAATTACAGATGGGCAGATTTTCCTGGAATCTTCTTTATTTAATTCCGGTATTCGACCTGCAATAAATGTCGGAATTTCTGTCTCTCGAGTTGGTGGAAATGCTCAAATCAAGTGTATGAAAAAAATTGCAGGAACGTTGAAGATTGACCAAGCTCAATTCAGAGAATTGGAAGCTTTTGCAAAATTTGGTTCCGACCTCGATGCTGCTACTCTTGCTATTATTGATAAAGGAAGAAAAAATGTTGAAATTCTTAAGCAAGAAGAAAGAGCTCCTGTAGCTGTTGAAAATCAAGCTGCGATAATTTTCTGCGGAACAAATTACTTGCTTAAAAATGTCCCTATCGATAAGATACGAGATTTCGAAGAAGAATACATCAGCTACTTAAATCTAAATCATAAGGACATTATGCAACGCCTTGCAAAAGGTGATTATGACGACGAAATAATTACTGTTCTAACAAATGTTGCTAATGAACTAACAAAAAAATACAACAATTAGTGAAATATGGCAGGTCTTAAGGAAATACGAAATAGAATTGCTTCTGTTAAATCTACCCGACAAATTACCTCGGCGATGAAAATGGTTTCGGCAGCAAAATTAAAGAAATCTCAAGATAGGATTACTCAAATTAAACCCTACGCTGCCAAACTTGTAGACGTTTTGCTCGAGGTAAGCTCTTCACTCGATCAAGAACACAAAGGAATTTTCAACGAAGAAAGAAATCCTGAAAATGTTCTTATAGTTCTTATGGCATCAAATAGAGGACTTTGCGGAGCTTTCAATTCAAACATTTGCAAGGCAGCTATATCTCATATTCAAAATAAATATCCTGAACAAGCAAAAAACAATAAAGTAAAATTTTTTACTATTGGAAAAAAGGCAGGAGAATTTATTAAAAAGCAAAATTTCGAAATAATAAAATCTGCTGATTACATTTATGACAATTCTAATTTTGAATCAGTTGCAAAAATTTCTGAATATTTAATGAAACTTTTTGCTGATAAAGTGTTTGACAGAATTGATCTTGTGTATAACAGTTTCAAAAATGCTGCAATGCAAATTCAAACAGTTGAACAATTTTTACCTATGACTGTCAACAGAAACGAAAGAAGTAATCCTTCTGAATACATTTTTGAACCAAATCTTAATGAAATTCTCGAAGAAGTAATACCCAAAGCATTAAAAATTCAATTCTTTAAAGCTATTCTCGATACAAGCGCTGCCGAACACGGAGCTAGAATGACTGCTATGCATCAAGCTACTGATAATGCCACAAATATGATTCATGAGCTAACACTTGAATACAATAAAGCTCGTCAGGCTTCCATTACAAAAGAAATTTTGGAAATTGTTAGTGGTGCAGAAGCTTTAAAATCTAAATAGAAATTTTATATTTTCAGAATTTTATAACTGATGATAAGATTATCATCAGTTTTTATTTTTATAAAATAAATTCCTTTTTCAAATTCTCTTAATGAAAAACTACTAATATTTTCAACATTAGAATCAAAAATTAGCCTAGCTAAAGAATCATAAATAATAATTCTTCCACATAGTTGATTATTAAAATAAATTTCTTCACTATTGATATCATAAAATAAATAAAAATTACGCTCACTAAATGTTTTATTGATATCACTAATCAAAAAATAAATACATTCAGAGGTGTCAGAACAATTATTTTCTGTAACAATAACTGCATAATTACCACTATAATAAGGATAAAAAAATTGATTAGTCTCTCCATAAATCTCTTGATTTAAATCGCAGCTAAACCATTGATATGAACAATTATTGTTCAAAGTAAATAAATAATCATCATAGGTTTCTATTTCAGTATTTGGAATAGTAATATTAAAACTAATAATTTCAGTTGTATCTTTTGATAAACAAGGACCCCATGCTATACATCTCAGAAGAAGATCTTCAAAATCACTTGTAATAATGTTGATAGTAATATCCGATGAATAAACATTATTAAAATTTTCATTTTCTTCTATATCCTGCCAGATAATATTATCGTAGCTAAATTGCCACATAAAAATAGAAGCACTTGTTACCTCAATTGAGATTGTTTCTGTTGAATTAAGACAAGTGTTGATTATTTCTGGTTGAAAAACAATCTCAACAGGATAAATGATGGGATAACAACTAAAAACAGAATCAAACTCTGTATAATAACATCTTCCAAATTGATGTGCCTCATCAACTCCAGTGATACAGTAATTTTCGCCAACAGAATCTAAAACAATCGTATAATCCAACCCAGCAAAAATTTTCTCATAATGATTATCATTAACTTTAACAGGAGAATAGCGATTTTGAGTATCATTTAATCCAAGACTACCACGATGATTACGTCCCCATGTCCAGATGGTACCGTCAGTTTTTAAAGCAATGTTATGACAGCTACCTGCATATATTTTTGACCAATCTGCATCTGTACCAATTTGAACCGGTGTTTGTTGTATAAAACCATCTGGTGCATCTATTCCTAAAACACCAAATAAATTTCCTCCCCAAGTCCATAAAGTACCATCTGATTTTAGTGCCAATACATGATAGTTCCCTAACGAAATTTCAGACCATACACAATTATCAGAAATAAAAGTTGGATAACTAATAACTTCACTAGAGGGTAATCCAAGAGTACAATAATAATTAAATCCCCATCCCCAGAGAGAACCGTCAATCTTTTTAGCAATCACAGTTGATCCTGAAACAATAATTGTATCCCAATCGTAATCAGAACCAACCATTTGTGGATGATCCACAACTAAATTTATATCGTTCGAGCCAACTCCCAAGCATCCATAGGTATTTAAACCCCACGACCATAAGCTACCATCATTTTTAATAGCAAAACCTGAATAAATACCTGCAGCAATAATTTTCCAATCATTATCATTCCCAATTTGCACAGGCAAAAGAACATCATCTCCTGCCATTACACCTACCTGCCCAACTGAATTCATTCCCCAACCCCAGATTGTGCCATCAGATTTTTTTGCAAGTGTATGCATATAACCACAACTAACTGTTTCCCATTCAATATCTTCAGTAATTATAGTAGTAATGTATCCACCCCAATAATTACCAGTTCCTAATTGACCATAACCATTGTATCCAACACCCCATAATCTACCGTCGGAAGTATTAAAAATCCAATGTTTTCCTCCTGGAAAAACTTTTTGTATCTTAACTTGAAAATCTTGAGAATAAAGTGTAGAAAATAAAAAAAAGAATGTTACAAAAAACATTAAATTCTTTGATTTAATCTTTTTCATAGTTTTCGGTTTTATACAAATATACTTTTTTTTTTAATATTATTTATTAAAATATTTAATTTTGCTAAATGAAACTAAACATAAACATATTACGAAGAATAACTCCAAGATGGCTGGTTTTTCTTATTGATCTCTCAATTTGTTTTTTGTCTATTTTTTTATCTTACTATTTAAGATTCAATTTCGTTATCCCCGAAAAAGAAATTGACGCTATTCCGCTTGCTATTCTTACGGTTTTAATTATCAGGATTATTTCCTTCTTACTTGGAAAGACATATACCGGGATGGTTAGATATACCGGAACTAAGGACATACTCAGAATTTTTGTTACAATGTTTTTGGGAAGTGTTCTAATTCTAATTATAAGTATTTCCTACCTGGCTTATAAAGATCGCTATTTAATACCTATATCCATAATTATTATTGATTTCTTTGTTAGCACTTTTGTTCTGGCATTTTCTCGCCTTTTTGTAAAGACATTGTTTCTGGAATTCAATACTCAAAAAAAGCAATTGGAGAATATTCTCATTTATGGAACGGGCGACTTAGCTCTTATTACAAAAAAGGCTCTTGATAGAACTCAGAAAAACAATACCAGAGTGGTCGGATTTATTGATCATCATAAAAAACTAATTGGAAATAAAATTGATGGCGTAAAAGTTTATCATATAAATAATATAGAAAAAGTTATTAAGGATAAGAATGTTTCTGCACTAATTATTTCAGAAAAGGGTATTCCTACTTCTAGAAAAAGATTTCTTGTAGATATTTGCATTGAAAAAGATGTTGTTGTTAAAACAATTCCAAATATAAATTCATGGATAAACGGAGAACTTACAATTAACCAATTAAAAAATATAAAAATCGAAGATTTGCTTGAACGTCCGGAAATTGTGATGGATAAAGACAAAATTTCAGCACAAATAAAATATAAAAATATACTCGTAACTGGAGCTGCCGGATCAATTGGAAGTGAAATTGTAAGACAACTTACAAGCTTATTACCAAAGAAAATTATTCTTCTCGATATTGCTGAATCCCCGCTTTATGATATTGAACTTGAATTAAAAGATTGTTTAAATTTCGGATCTTTTGAAATAGTAATTGGTGATATTCGTAATAAGGAATTCATAGAAAAAGTTTTTGAAGAACAAAAACCTGAAATAGTATTTCACGCTGCGGCTTATAAGCATGTGCCAATGATGGAAAACCATCCTCATCAAGCAATTATAACTAATGTATTAGGAACAAAAATAGTTGCCGATGCCGCAATTAAATATAATGTAGAAAAATTTGTAATGATTAGCACCGATAAAGCGGTAAATCCCACTAATGTCATGGGGGCTAGCAAACGTATTGCTGAAATATATATTCAATCTTTATCGAAAATCTCAAATGTTAATTTTATTACTACAAGATTTGGCAATGTTCTTGGATCAAATGGCTCTGTTATTCCTCGTTTTCGCAAACAAATTGAAGCCGGTGGTCCTGTAACCGTGACTCATCCAGACGTTACAAGATATTTTATGACAATTCCCGAAGCTTGTCAGTTAGTACTTGAAGCGGCCGGTATGGGAAAAGGAGGCGAAATTTTCATTTTTGATATGGGAGAATCTGTTAAAATTGTTAATCTGGCCGAAAAAATGATATATCTTGCAGGATTGAAACCCAATAAAGATATTAAAATCTCATTCACAGGATTACGTCCCGGCGAAAAACTCTATGAAGAATTATTAGCAAATAAAGAAAACACTATCCCGACATACCATTCTCAAATTATGATTGCTACAGTTCGTGATTATGATAATGACGAAGTTTGCAAACAAATTCACGAGCTGATCGAAATTGCTAAAACTTATGATAAATTCAAAATTGTCAGAAAAATGAAGGAAATTGTTCCTGAATTTATAAGTAAAAATTCGATTTATGAAGGATTAGATACTAAAAATTAATTTATCCCTCTTTTACACCTAATAAAATACCCATGATCAATTAAATTCCCGGTTGATGATTGACCATAAATTTTATCAAAAAACAACTTATTTAAATCTGAAAAAATATTATCAAAAATTTTAATTAGAGTTTTTTCGCTTATTTCATGCGAATAAATATTCATCACAAGGAAAGATTCTTCATCTAACAACTCTCTTATATCCAACAGTAAATCCTCGAGCATATCATTTAATATCCATTTTTCATTTTTCACGCCTAGTCCAATTGCCGGTGGATCTAAAATTATCATCCTATATTTTTTTTGCCTTTTAATCTCTTTTTTTACAAACCTCACAGCATCATCAACAATAAATCGAATGTTTGAAACTCCAGAATTTTGAGCATTTAATCTGGTCCGATCAACAACTTTTTTTACCGAATCCACATGCGTAACTCTACCCGCAAAATTTGCCGCAAATACACTTGTTGAACCCGTATAGCCAAATAAATTTAGTACCTCACAATCATTAAGATATTTTGAATTTTCTAAAATAAAATTCCAATTTAATACTTGCTCAGGGAATAACCCTGTATGTTTTGACCCGGTTAGGGCCAGACTTAAAATAATTTCCACAGAATTATAAAATGAAATCTGCCAGGTATCTGGCATTTCTTTTATCTTTTGCCAATATCCGAGTGTTTTGCCGGTTTCTAAAAATTCTGCATGTGCAATATTTTTCCATTCGTCATAACTTAATTTTGCATGATCTTTTGCAGTTATTTCTGGACGTATAAGAACATAATTGCCAAATTGTTCCAATTTTTTACCTGAACCACAATCTATTAGTTTATACTGTGGAAATAATGAATTTATTTCAATTTTCATTTTCAGAATTTGAATTTGTTTCTCGGTACCAATATAACTTTTTCCCAAATCCCAATCTGTTATCGGTCATTTTTATCATCTTAAGATCTATTTTCCATAAATCTGTTTTATGTAAGATTGCAAAAGGAAAGCGAGAAAGATATTTTTTTGTGTATTTTGAATTTTCTGAGTTTTCAACTTTTTTTAATTCACCGGTAAACTGTATTCCCCTGATTTTTCCAATTACTGAAGTTTCAAGAACTACACTTCCGGAAACTTTAGCATTTAATGTAGCCATACGGATATGCTTGGTATCTGAATCAGAAGTAAACAAAAAAGAATTTTCGTCTTCTATATATACGTAAAAGCAATTACAACACCAAGACTCATTCTCTACACAGGTAGCCATCGTAAGAACATGATGTTTTTTAATAAATTCGATTATTCTTTTATGCGGAGCTGTCATTTATGTTTTTTCTTTTTAAGTTCTTCTGTATCAACTAATTTAAACAATTTATCGCCTCGCCGTACTAATCCCACTGTTTTTATCGAAAAAATATCCGACTGTAGAACCTTATCAACTGCAACAAAATCTTTTCGAATTTCTTCAACAAATTGCTGTACAACTCCTGTAGTGGGGCCGATAAATATTATCTCATCTCCTACTGAAAGTTCCTCGGCAGTATCAATTTTTATTTCGGCAACACCAATTTTTGAAAAAAAATTTCTTACTAAGCCAAGATAAACCTTTGTCTTGGTTGCTTTCGACCCATAACTCTTTGACCATTCTCCAAGTTTTTGTCCCAGATAATAACCATCCCAGAAACCTCTGTTAAATACTGTGCTCAAACGATCAGTCCATTCTTTAATTTTCTCTTGTGTATAACTTCCTTCCAAAACAGCTTCAATAGCCTCATTATAACATTCTACTACTGTCTTTACATATTCCGCACTCCTTGCCCTACCTTCAATTTTCAGTACACTAACGCCGGCTTCAATAATTTTATCAATAAAGCCTATAGTGCAGAGATCTTTCGGAGACATCAAATATTCATTATCAACTTCAATTTCCGCTCCGGTTTCTTTGTCAGTGAGAATGTATGGACGACGACAGTTCTGAAGGCAGGAACCCCTGTTAGCTGAATAATAATACTCATGCAAACTCAGATAACACTTTCCGGAAATAGCCATACATAGTGCCCCATGAGCGAATATTTCAATTTGAACTAAATTCCCTGATGGACCTGTAATATTTCGTTCCTTTATTTGTTTGCAAATATCTGATACCTGATCAAGACTCAATTCTCTGGCAAGTACCATTACATCGCAATACTTTGAAAAATATTCAACTGCTTCTATGTTCGAAATATTAAGCTGTGTCGAAGCATGAATTTCGATATTTTTTTTGTAAGCATAATTTAAAACGGCAATATCAGTTGCTATTATGGCACTAACACCTGCAGCAGCAGCAGCAGCAATAATCTCACGCATTTTGGACAATTCATTATCGTATATTATTGTATTTACGGTGAGATATGTCCTAACATTATTTTGTTTACAAATCGAAACAATATTTCTTAAATCTTCAATTGTAAAATTATTTGAAGACCTTGCCCTCATATTTAATTTCTCAATCCCGAAATAAACAGAATTAGCTCCGGCTTGTATTGCTGCCATTAGAGATTCATAAGAACCAACTGGAGCCATCAAATCTATAGTTTTTCTTAGCATATATTTTAAAATTGTTGCAAAATTAGAAAATAATCCATTAACAGTACATTCGAACAGCCTCAGAAATATACAGATTTTTGGTAAGGACTATAAAATAAGAATTTGTGTTTAAAAAAAATTACAAAGCAGCAAGCAGCAAATCTATATCTTTTGAAAACAATCCGTGATATAATCCAATGTGTTCGTCGGTTAGTACTCCATTAAAAATATATACACCCGATCTTATTCCGGGATTTTGTTTAAGATATTGTATTAAACTACCGCTCTTGTGAAATCTTAATAATTCTTCGGCCAAAACATTGCTGATTGCATAAGAGGCTGTCCTCGCTACACGAGAAGCAATATTCGGAACACAATAATGAACAACTCCATGCTTTATATACACCGGATTTTTATGAGTAGTCGGTCTTCCGGTTTCAAAAATTCCTCCCTGGTCTATCCCAATATCTATAATTACAGAATTTGTCTTCATCATTTTAACCATTTCTTCTGTAACAATAATATTCGGCATTCTATCGGGATTTCTAACGGCACCGATAACAACATCGGCTGTTTTTATTGCGTTTAACAAAACTTTAGAATGTATGGTACTTGTAAAAACATTTGCCCCAACAGTTTGCTGCAGTTTGGACAAATTAGTTACTGAATAGTCAAAAACTTTAACTAAAGCACCAAGACTATATGCAGTTTGTGCAGCAAAAGTTCCTGCAACTCCTGCCCCGATAATAACAACTTCACTAGGAGAAACTCCTGTTATACCTCCTAACATTTCACCTTTGCCTTTATGAACATTACTTAAATACTCCGAGGCTATCAGAATCGAACTTCTTCCTGCTATTTCGCTCATTGATTTTACAATAGGATTTGATCCTTGATTATCCTGCATGGACTCAAAAGCTATGGCTGTAACTTTTTTACTCATCAGTTCGATGAAATAGTTTTTATCTTGAGTATTTGTATGCAATGAAGTAATTATTATCTGATTTCCGGAAATTAGTGCGATTTCCTCTTTAGTTAGAGGAAATATCTTCAGGATTATATCGGCCGAATAAATTTCAGCTTTATCTTCGGTTATTCTTGCTCCATATTCTGAATATTGATGATCGGAGAAGTTTGCTCCCTTTCCAGCTCCTCTTTCAATTATAATTTCAAAATCTCCTCCTTTTTTTAATAACATCTCTACAGCTAAGGGTGCTAACGGAACTCTATGTTCAATACCCGAATTATCTGCCGGAATACCTATTTTTATTATTTTACTGTCTTTCTTAATATCCAACATTTCTTCCTGAGGCATTAAAGAGACTTTATTCAGCATTACTTGCTTTACCGATGTTGTTGAAGATGTCATAATGATAGTTTTTATTTTGTAAAATTAACAAATTTACATTTATCTTGTTTTTCAACTCTTTAATTAGTTATCATTTATTCTCCTTCAGCTAGTTCTAAATCTATGTGTTTACGTTGCATATTAACTTTCACGATTTTTACTCTTACTTCGTCGCCCAAAGAATAGATTTTTTTTGTATAGGTTCCGATTATGCTGTACTCTTCACCACTATAAAAATAGAAATCATCGTTCATTGAACGAATATGTACCAAGCCTTCGCAAGCGTTCTCTTTCATCTGTACAAAAAGCCCCCATTCTGTAACTCCCGATATCACTCCATCAAACTCTTTTCCAATTTTATCAGCCATAAATTCCACCTGCTTATATTTTATCGAAGCTCTTTCAGCAAGTGTCGCTTGTTGTTCCATAAATGAACAATGCTTGGCTTTTTCCTCAAGACCCTGTTGCTTGTTATTTTTCTTTTGAATATAATCAAAACACAACCTGTGTACAATTAAATCGGGATAACGTCGTATAGGTGAAGTAAAATGAGTATAGTAATCAAAAGCTAATCCGTAATGCCCAATATTTTTTGTTGAATAAATAGCTTTAGCCATGGTTCTGATTGCAAGATTTTCAATAATATTTTGATGAGCCTGCCCTTTAACTTTGTCTATCATCTCATTCATAGAGCGTGAAATTGTAATTTTATTACTAGTATCTATTTTCAATCCGAATCTGGTTATAAAATTTGAAAACTGCTCAAGTTTGTCATGGTCAGGTTGTGCATGCACGCGATAAACAAAATCATTGCCTTGATAATTCTTACCTATAGCTTCGGCAACTTTTCTATTTGCCAAAAGCATAAACTCTTCTATAAGATTATTTGATTCTTTTGTTTCCTTAAAATAAACTCCTGTTGGTTCAGCTTTTTCGTTCAAAATGAACTTTATTTCAGAATGATCAAATGCAAAAGCTCCGTTTTTCAACCTTTGTGAGCGTAACTTTTTAGCAATTTCATTTAAAATATTTAATTCATAGGCAAAATCTCCTTGTTTGTTATCTATTATTTCCTGTGCTTCATCGTAGTTAAATCTTCTGTCTGAATTAATTATTGTTTTAACAATTCTGTAATCATGAATTTTTGCATCAATATCAATGCTGAAAATCACGGAATAACATAATTTATCTTCATTTGGACGAAGCGAACATACAAAATTCGATAATTTCTCCGACAACATTGGCACTACCCTGTCAACAAGATATACTGAGGTTGCTCTTGAATATGCTTCTTTATCAAGTAAAGATCCTTCCCTCACATAAAATGAAACATCAGCTATATGAACACCAATTTCGAACAAATCCTCCTTTAGTTTTTTTATTGAAAGAGCATCGTCAAAATCTTTTGCATCGGCCGGATCAATTGTAAATGTTGTTACGTTCCGAAAGTCTTCGCGAGTTTCGTACTCTTTTTGAGGAATTGTTTCGGAAATTCTTTCAGATTCCGCAATAACTTCATCATTAAATGAATATGGTAAGCCGAACTCTTCGAGTATAGCATGAATTTCTACTTCATTTTCTCCGGGTTTTCCTAAAATTTTGACAACCTCGCCTGTAGGATTTTTAGATTTCTTTTTCCACTCTGTTATTTCAACAACAACTTTTTCTCCATCAAGAGCTCCATTAAGTTTATCGTAAGGAATAAAAATATCATAAAGCATTTTAGGATTATCTGGTATTAAAAAGGCATAACTTCCAGACATTTCCAATGTTCCAACAAACCTGAGTGTAGCTCTTTCAATAATTTCGACAACCTCCCCTTCCATCTTTCCGCCTTTTCTCATTGCATAGAGCCTTACACGAACCTTATCGCCATGCAAAGCAGTATTTAGATTTGCAAATGGGATAAATACCTCATCATGCAAATCTGCACTTATTAATGACGCTGTTCCTTTTTTGCTTAAGTCTATTGTACCAACAACAAAACCGGTCTTTGATATTAACTGATACTTTCCTTTGTCAACCTCAGCAATAATACCGGCATGAACCAAATCCTTCAATATTGATTTTACGACATCTTTATCAACATCTCCTCCTAATCTTGCTGAAATCTGTTTATAATTAAACTGCTTCTTTGGTGATACAGAAAAAATAGTTAAGATCTCAGATGTTAAACTCGACTTATTCAAATCAGTTTTTTTTGGTAAATTTTTCTTGTTTTTCATTTTTGGCACTATGTTTGAAAATTAATAGGCAATAACGTTCTAAAAAGTTTTGAATTTACAAAAATTTTTTAATTTTACAGAAAATTTAATATTAATTAACTAAATTTTATTGCCATGAAAACAAAGACTTTATTAAGATCTAGCGTTTTGGTTATGATTGCTTTCGCAACAGTACTTTCTTTCAGTTCTTGCAAAAAGAAAAAAGATGTAATTAAACCAGACAAAAACGCAAAAGAAATTATCATCCCTTGTAAGAATGAAGGTCGTTCCGACAAAAACTTCTTCAGAGCAGACGCACAAGCTACTTCTCAAGACATGAGCCTCTCAAGAGAAAAAGCTTTGACTGCAGCAAAACAAAGACTAGCAGGTTTGATTGAAACCAAAATTAAATCTGTTACCGATCGTTATGTTAACGAAACTGAAGTTGGTAAAAATTCTGAATTCGAACAAAAATTCGAAAACTTAACTCGCGAAGTTATTAACCAAACTCTTGTTGACATTGCCATAGTTTGTGAAAAGAACTTCCAGGAACAAAATGGTAAATATACTACTTATATTGCCATCGAAGTAAGCAAAGATGCAATGTTAAACGGAATCAACAACAAAATTACTAAAGACCAAAAGTTAAGAGTTGATTACGACAAAATGAAATTCGAACAAATCTTCAATCAAGAAATGGAAAAACTTGAAAAAGAAGGCAGATAGAAAAAGTCCAACATTAAAAGAAAAAGGCCATCGAAATGATGGTCTTTTTTTTACTCTATTTTAAAACATTAAAACTCAGTTGCATTTTTAGAACTAAAACAGCTTTAGCTGTGGATCAAAAAGTTTAAATGATTTTCGATGATATTTACAAATACCATGCTCTAAAATTGCCTTTCGATGATCAGCTGTTGGGTACCCCTTATTTTTTTGCCAATGATATTGAGAAAACTCTTCATGCAGTTTATTCATGTAATCATCTCTGTATGTTTTGGCTAGTATTGATGCCGCCGCTATTGACATATATGTAGCATCTCCTTTAACAACACACTGATATTTGAAGTCTCCAAAAGATTTAAACCTATTTCCGTCTATCAATAAAAATTCAGGTTTGACGCTAAGTTTCTTCACAGCTTCTTGCATGGCTTTAATTGATGCATTTAAAATATTGATTTTATCAATTTCAATATTATCAATCATTACTACAGCAAAGGCTAGGGCAGATCTTTCAATTTCTTCACGCAAAAAATACCTGTTTTTCTCCGAAAGTTTTTTTGAATCATTTAATAATAAGTTTTCAAAATCTTGTGGTAAAATAACTGCTGCAGCAAAAACAGGCCCTGCCAAACAACCCCTTCCGGCCTCATCACAGCCGGCTTCAATTTGATTGCTTTTAAAAAATGGTTTTAACATTAAATTTAATTTTTATTGGCAGCCGTTTCAACGCATTTCCACAAATTATCGGCAGAAATATCCCATGAAAACTTTTCTCTCTGAATTCTACCTTTATTTATTAGACTATTTCTTAATTTATCATCTTCAGAAATTTTTGTCATATATTCAGCAACGAGTTTGTGATCGGTGGGGCTACATATCAAAGCAGCATCTCCAACCACTTCAGGAAGAGATGTAGTATTTCCTGATATTATAGGCACATCACACGACATTGCTTCGACCAATGGAATACCAAATCCCTCAAAAAACGGAATATATACCAAAGCAATTGCCGAAGCCAAAACAAGATGAAGCTCATTAACGGGTAATCTACCTAAAAAAATCACGTCATCTTTAAACCTCATCTCCGACAAAGTTTTGTTTATCTCATCGGTTAGGTGCATCGCTGCTCCTACAATTACAAGCTTTTGATCAAATTTGGTATTTTGTCTGAATATCTCATAAGATTTCAATAATCCGGGAATATTTTTTCGGGGATTTAATGCTCCGATAAAAATAAAATACTCTTTTCCGCCGGTTATTCTTTGTTTAGTCTGAAGTTTTATTTCATCTTTTATTGGAGTGTAAAGTTCATTTGTGCTATTGTAACAAACAGTAATCTTTTCCGGCTTTATATTAAAAATCTTAGAAATATCTTTGCGTGAATATTCTGATACTGTGGCGATATTATCAGCAATTTTTGCAAACTTCGGAAAATACCGACAATAAAAGTTCCTCACAAAAAAAGGTAATTGTTGAGGATTATACATAAAGTTAATATCATGAATCACAGGAACTTGAGGCACTTTTGTATAAAGCGAGAGCATCCCGTCAGGCGAGAGAAAAACATCAGCTTTAATTTTCTTTAAAGCTACGGGTATCATAAAATTAAACCAAATATACCATAAAATCGGATGCCTTGTAGGAGGAGGCAAAACAATTGGAGTAATATTTTTACTGAAAATAAATTCATCTGAATAAGACCTGTCGAAAATGAAAAAGAAATTATGTTCGGGATGATTATTGCAAATTCTTTTCAAGGTTTGGTACGTAAACCAGCCTATGCCTTCGAGACGATTTGGAAGAAGCAACCTTGTATTTACAGCAATATTCATTAAAGTAATCCCAATTGTTTAACTTTTTCAAGATCTTTTGGTGTATCTATAGAAATGCTTTCGTGTTCGGTAAAAGCAACATTAATAGTAAAACCGTTTTCTAACCATCTAAGTTGTTCAAGTGATTCGGCAATTTCGAGAGGAGTTTGACTCAGTTTAGTTATTTTTAACAAAACATCTTTTCTGTATGCGTACAAACCTATATGTTTATAAAATAGATGTTTAGCAATCCATTTTTCTCTCACCACACCTCGTATATAAGGAATTGGTGAGCGGCTGAAATATAAGGCCTCTTTTTTAGAGTTTACAACAAGTTTCGGTTTATTTGGATTAAAAATATCTTCAATATTATTTATTGGTTTAGCTAGTGTAGCAATTTGTGTACGCTTACGACTAAAACACTTCTTTATTTCTAGTAATTGTTCGATTTTAATAAACGGCTCATCTCCCTGAACATTAACAATTACATCAAAGTTCATATTTTCGAGCACTTCAATTTTCTCGATGGCTTCGGCACACCGATCGGTACCGCTTTTATGTTTCTTTTTGGTCATTACATATTTTCCGCCAAAACGTTCAATCTCTTGAGCTATTCTTTCATCGTCGGTTGCAACGTACACATATTCAAAAACTTTTTTCGCCTGTATATAAACATTATGAATCATGGATTTCCCGTTAATCTGAATCAAAGGTTTACCGGGAAACCTTGTAGAAGCATATCGTGCCGGTATAATTGCAATAAAATTCATTTACAAAATTTTTGTAAAAATACAATTTTTTGTTTTGTTAATATCCAATCCATTAAATTAACCTTAATTTTAATCTAAAAAATTAAATATTTGGCTAATTTTATTTTCTTTGTGAGTAATTATAAAATTCACGTTGGTGGATGAATCTTTAAATAGCAAGGAACTCAAAAAACTCAAACCTGTAAGAATCATATTACCGGCTGTTCTGGGGCTGGGAATAGTAGCTATTCTTTTTTACCGTGATTATAACAAAATTGACTTTAACCTATTAAATTTCACTCTTTTATCAGGATTGTTTTTGTTTTTTGCCGTATTGATGGTTGTATTTAGAGATTTAGGATACATTCTCAGGATAAGAATACTTTCATCAGGTGAATTAACATGGATTCAGTGCATTAAAATTGTTTTTCTATGGGAGTTTGGCTCGGCAATAACTCCTTCTGCAATTGGAGGTACGGCTCTTGCAACAATTTTTTTATGGAAAGAGGGACTAAGCATCGGAAAAAGTACTTCAATAGTTCTGTCAACCTCTTTTTTGGATGAATTATACTTCAGCTTGATGTTCCCTTTTATGTTTATTATTTTTTCAAAAACCGAGCTGTTCAACACTTTCGAAAAAGGTAGTCTTTATAACAATTTATTTTTATTTGCAATCTCGGGATATTCTTTAAAATTGCTGTGGACTCTACTTGTTGGATATTCATTATTTATAAATCCAAAGTTTTTTGCTGTGTTTATAAAAAATTTATTCAAACTGAGATTTTTAAAGAAATGGAAAAATCAAGCTGATAAAATGGCAATAGACTTTGAAGTTGCAAATCGAGAATTGAAATCTAAAAGTTTTCTTTTCTGGATAAAATCATTTTCTGCTACTTTTATTTCATGGACAGGACGATATTTTGTTTTGAACTTTATTTTTGTTGCAATAATTTTATCCACCAATTCTGTTTCAGAGGATTTTCTTGGAGTTAAAGAACATTTGATGATTTTTGCTCGACAATTAATAATGTGGATAATGATGATAGTATTACCATCACCGGGAGGCAGTGGATTTGTCGAAACAATATTTGCTGGATACATGGCAGATTTTGTTCCTATTGCAGGATTTTCTATTGTTGCCGCTCTAATCTGGAGATTATTAACATATTACCCATATTTATTAATAGGTTCAATTATAGCTCCCTCATGGATAAATAAAAAGTTAAGAAAAAACATAAAAAAATAGAATATGACAAAAATTATTGGTTTTGCATGCGATCATGCAGGTTATGATTTAAAAAACAAGTTAATGGAATATCTTAAATCAAAATCTTTTGATATTATGGATTTTGGGACATATTCCCAAGAAAGCTGCGATTATCCGGATTTTGCACATAAACTTGCCGAAGCTGTAGAAAATAAAGATTGTGAAATTGGAATTGCAATTTGTGGCAGCGGAAACGGAATTAACATGACAGTTAATAAACATCAACTAATAAGAAGTGCTTTATGCTGGAATGCTGAAATTTCAAAATTAGCACGTCTCCATAATGATGCAAATATTTGTGCCTTGCCGGCAAGATTTATTTCATTCGAAGAGGCAAAAGAAATTGTTGATATTTTCTTAAGTACAGAATTTGAAGGCGGACGACATATTAATAGAATCAATAAAATTCCCGTTAGGAGACCATAAGATTGCAACCTCTGACTTCAGCCTCATCAAAACGACCTAAAACCTTAAAACTACCGTCGGGGTAAACTTCTCCAAGATCCGAAGTCGAAATAAAACAACAGGAATCAATATTGGCAAGATCAATGATATTAAAGGCTCCTTTGCCGAAAATTCTGGTATGTAAAGGGTCTCTTGTGTCTCTCACCAAAACTTTCATCTGTGGAGAACAACGATAAATTCCGTTTTCAAATGAATACGCTTGAGAAAGCAATTCCGTCATTCCATATTCAGAGTGAACAGACTTAAGGCTAAACGCTTCACAAATAATATTGTGTAATTGTTCTCTTGTAATTTCTTTTCTACGCCCTTTCATTCCTCCGGTTTCCATTACGATTCCATTCTTTATTGGGATTTTATATCTGGCAGCAAAATCCAGCAAGGCAAAACTCACTCCAAGTAGAATATATTTTTTCTTCTCCTGTTCAAGAAATTCAATTTTTTTAAATAATCCTTCAAAATCATACAAATAAAATCCATTGTGATTAGATGGGGAATTATCCATCAATTTTTCAACCATATAAACCAGACTTGATCCTTGTCTCTCAAGGTACGAAGGTAATAATGCAAGGATTGTGTATTCTGAAGGATTTCCGTAAAAATATTCAAAATTGAAGATTAAGGATCTTTCATACAATTCAATATCCTTTACAAAATGATGAGATGGGTGCTGGCCGGTTGTAGAACTGGACGTAAAAATTCGTTCAACATTTTTGCTACCGGAAACTACTTTTCGATTTTTGAAAATATTTACAGGTAAAAAAGGAATATCAGTTAATTGATTTATTGCTTTAGGATTTATTTTTAACAAATCACAAAATTCTCTATAGACTTCATTTTGCTTATATTGATAATTAAAAGCATAGATTGCTAAATCGGTAAAATGCCGATAATTTTTAATTTCAAAAATTTCCCGTTTAAATTTAACTAAAGATTCCATTTTGCAAGATTACAAAAAAAAGAGGTACAAAAATGCACCTCTTAGCATAAACATCCCTTTGTCTTATTATCTTTTCTTAAAAACAACGTATTCATTTTCAAAATTCAGGAAATACTCTCCTTTTTTCAGATTTGAAACATCTATGGAGGTACCAACACCAGTAATAAGTTCTTCGCCAAACTGATTTACCACGGCATAGGCTGTTAATCCGCTAAAAACAATTTCTTTACCTACTTTAGATAGTTTTGTCATCACTTTCACCGGTTCTTTATCTATATTAAAAACAAATTCTTCAGAATAATGTCTGCGGCCAAGATGGTCAACTTGATAAACTCTGAACTTATTTTCTCCTGCAAAAGGATAAATTTTTACTGAATAATTTCTATTTCCAGGACCGCCTTCTCCCATAATTTTAGCTCTTTCAATCCAACGATTCCATCTGTATTCTTCTACATAAAAAGTGAGTTTTCCCGACTCATTTGTAGTTGTAAATCTTAAAAGATCATTATAGCCAAGTTCGTAATTAATAATTTCATAGGTAGCTAAAGGTTTCAATACTTCAGGATTTACCAATTTCGGAGTACAATCGCTTCTATGTTTAATAACGACTTCGAATTCTTCTCCATATTTTAAATTCAAAAAATCCAGCGAAATTTTGAATGCACTCGAACGAATTTCGTCATCATATTTGATATTGTTAACCAAAATTTCGTAAGCACAGTATTCTTCACCTATATCTATCATTGGGTTGATAATAAATAAATCCTTCCCTTGGTAAACACCTTTAAAAACAAGTTCATCTGCTTTTGTAGTCTGAAAAGACACTATTAAAAGCAGAACTATTCCAAAAATTAACTTGTTGTTTTTCATTGTTTTACAAATTTTATTAACAATTTATCAACAAAAATAACACATAATTTCACTTTTTCCAAATTTTTTTAACATTTTTTTTTCAAAAAATTAAAAATTTTTCTGTTATTAAAACTTATGTGCCTGATTTATAAGCAATTACGAATTATAATTATTTTTAGTTTTTATTAAAAAGTTTATGACAAAAAATTGTTTGTAATTATAATTTTAGTCTATTGTATTGAGTTATACAAATACTAAATTTGTAACCATAAAAATAAAGACATGAAAAGTTTACCGATTTTTATATTTCTAACGGCACTTGCTGTAATTTCGTATACACAGGAATTTAAGGAAGAAAAGTTATATTACAAGAACGGAAAAATTAAAGAAGAAGGTCTGCTTCAAATGGGCCAAAGAACCGGTACATGGACATTTTACACACCTGAAGGTAAAAAAAGTGCCGAAATTGATTATTACAAAGACATGCTACATGGCTTGAACAAAGTTTATTACGATGATGGCAAAACTGTAATGGAAGAATATAATTATTGGGCAAATCAACGTCATGGTTGGTTTGCAGAATATTATGAAAATTCTTTACCAAGATTAAAAGGATTTTACCATTCGAATCAAAAAGACAGCATCTGGCAATATTTTTATGAAGACGGGAAATTAAAATCTGAGGTAAAATATAAAAAAGGCATTCTTGAAGGAATAATTAGTTTTTACACTCCCAAAGGAGAACAAACGGTAAAAAATGGATTTGGGGATATTGTCAATTATCACGATAACAATGTAAAGAAATCTGAAGGTAAGGTTGAAAACGGTTTGGAACAAGGTCTATGGACTTATTATTTTCCAAACGGTAAAAAATCTTCTGAGGGACACTACCTAAATGGAGAACGTACCGGAACCTGGTATGAATGGTATGAAAACGGCAATTTGAAAAGCGAAATTAACACTGAATCCGGCATGAACATTTATTATACCTACGATGGAAAAAAAGAAATGGAAGGAAAAATGATTGACGGCAAAAGAGAAGGGACATGGACATATTGGTATCCATCAGGGCAAATTAGAAGTATCAATAACTATAAAGAAGACTTAAGACACGGAGTACAAATAAAATATTACGAAAACGGGAACAAACAATCCGAAATTTATTTTGAAAACGGGAAAAGAGAAGGTTCTGCTTATTTTTGGTTTGAAGATGGCAAAAAAGACATTGAAGGGAATTTTAAAAACGACCTTCAAAACGGATTATGGACATACTGGAGAACTGATGGACAAAAAGGAAACGAAGGATATTTTGTTGACGGCAAAATGAATGGAGTTTGGGCATACTGGTACGGAAACGGGCAAATTTGGAAAGAAGTTGAATATAAAATGGGAGAAAAACACGGTAAGTGGATTATATATTATGAAAATGGAAATCTTTTCAGGCAAGGACAATTTCAAAATGATAAAGAAACAGGGCTGTGGAAAGAATGGTACGATGACGGTCAACTTAAACTAGAAGGGAGCTTCGAAAATGGAGTCATGACCGGAAAATGGACAGGTTATCACGAAAACGGAGAGAAAAAATCTATTGTAGAATATAAAAACGGACTGATTAACGGCAAAAGTTATTTCTGGTTTCCAAATGGGAAACCACAAACTTTCGAAAATTATAAAATTATTGTACGAGAATCTAAAGATACTCCTGAGAAAAGACTTGTTGAAACATCTGTTCTTCACGGAAAATATCAAGTATTTAACATTAAAGGCATTGAAATGATTTCCGGTGAATACTATCAAGGTCTTCGAAATGGTAAATTCGTTTACAGAAATGAAAACGGAGGAATTATAAGAGAAGAAACATACAAGATGGATAAACCTGATGGAGTTTGGAAGACCTACTACGATTTCGGAAGGTTGGAATCTGAGGTTAGCTATAAAAATGGAGTTAAAGAAGGCAAAGCAACATATTACGATCACAGAGGTAATATGACCTTTCAGGCGATTTACAGAGCAGGAAGACAAACCGACATTTTGTTCGACAGCAGTGTAAAGCAACGTGATAATAATCCTGTAAGAAAATGAGAATTAAAAGCTTCTTTTTCTTTATTTTATCAATTACAACTTTTCTAAATGCTCAGGAAAATGCAAATCTTTATAGCGGCGGCATGCTGATTTTACAGCCCGGATATACAATTGCACAGAATAATCATCAAGAAATACGAACAACAGGATTAGGTGTTGGCGGCATATTGCGGTTTTATGTTTACGAAAATCTAACTGTTGGCATTACAGGAGGAAATCAAAAAACCAGATACCTTTCAACAGCTTCACAAAATTCTTTTATCAGTCTTGGATACGGCGGACCTTTCGTAGGATACACCACAAAAGGAAAGGCTTTCAGATTTTGTGCTTCAATAGGATTTGCAAAAGGCAGAATAAAAAATTTGCATATAGAATCGCAGCAGGATGAAATTTTGAACGAAGCATACTTATATAATTATAAAGCTAACGTTATATTTCCGATGCTCAGCTTAGACTATTTAATGACAAAAAAAATTGTACTGACATCTCAGTTTATTTTTCTAACAGCAAAATATAATCAAAATGATTTGTATTTTTGTCCGGTTTTTCAAGTAGGAATTTTGTTTAATAGATAATATTATGAATCAAGAAGATCTTTTCAAAAAAATTGTAGCCCACTGTAAAGAATACGGTTTTATTTTTCCATCCTCAGAAATTTACGACGGATTAAGTGCTGTTTATGATTATGGTCAGAATGGAGTGCAATTAAAAAACAATATTAAAGAATACTGGTGGAAAGCAATGACACAGCTAAACGAGGAAGTTGTAGGAATTGATTCTGCCATTTTTATGCACCCAACAGTTTGGAAAGCATCCGGACACGTGGATGAATTTAACGATCCTTTAATTGATAATAAAGATTCCAAAAAAAGATATCGTGCCGATGTTTTAATAGAAGAACATATTGAAAAGATACGGGAAAAAATTGCCAAAGAGGTTGAAAAAGCAAAAAAACGCTTTGGAGACAGTTTTAACGAAGAAATGTTTGTTTCCACCAATCCGCGTGTTTTGGAGTATAAGGAGAAAATAGACAAAATTACACAGCGATTCACAAAAGCTCTTGAAACCAACGATCTAGAAGATTTAAGAAATATAATTATAGAAGAAGGGATAATATGTCCGATTTCAGGCAGTAAAAACTGGACAGAAGTCAGACAATTTAATCTGATGTTCGACACAAAACTTGGTTCTGTAGCTGAAGGAGCAAATACAATTTATCTTCGTCCCGAGACAGCTCAGGGTATTTTTGTAAATTATCTTAATGTTCAAAAAACCGGCCGCATGAAGATTCCTTTTGGAATTGCTCAAATCGGGAAAGCTTTTCGAAACGAAATAGTTGCTCGTCAGTTCATTTTCAGAATGCGTGAATTTGAACAAATGGAAATGCAATATTTTGTTCGTCCGGGCGAAGAGTTACAGTGGTTCGAATATTGGAAAGAAAAACGTCTGAAATGGCATCTTGCTTTAGGATTTCCTGAAACAAAATATCGCTGGCATAAGCACGAAAAATTAGCTCACTACGCAAATGCCGCTTATGACATTGAGTTTGAATTTCCGTTTGGTTTCAAAGAACTCGAAGGAATACATTCACGTACAGATTTCGACCTGTCGCAACACGAAAAATTCTCCGGTAAAAAAATCCGATATTTCGATAATGAAACCGAAGAAAGTTATGTTCCTTACGTAGTAGAAACATCTATCGGATTGGATCGTACATTTTTAGCTGTTTTATCAGCTTCGTACAAAGAAGAAAACCTTGGCGAAGAAAGCCGAGTAGTTTTGAGCATTCCACCGGCATTAGCTCCTATTAAAGCAGCAGTTTTGCCATTGGTAAAGAAAGACGGACTCCCCGAATTGGCAAGAGAAATTATGGACATCCTTAAATATGAAATGAATTGCATGTACGAAGAAAAAGACTCCATCGGCAAAAGATATCGCAGACAAGATGCCATAGGAACACCATACTGTATCACAGTTGACCATCAATCTCTCGAAGACAGTACGGTTACTTTACGCTACAGAGACACAATGCAACAAGAAAGAATAAGCATTGACAAACTCTTCGACATAGTAAAATCTAAAACCGACATGAATACTCTTTTAAAAAAACTATAATTCCAAGACAATTTTTCAATGAATTTTGATAAAAAACTGATTAAAGTTTATATATTATTAATCTGCTCCATGATACTGTGGGGCAGCTCTTTTGTATGGGGAAAAATAGCACTGGATTTTTACGGGACTAATACCATAGTTTTTTTAAGGTTAATGGTTTCAACTATTGTTTTATTGCCGATATTGATAATCTTAAAAAAGTTGAGAATTCCAAAACTCAAAGATTTACCATTATTCTTACTGCTTGCCTTCTTTGAACCATTTCTATATTTTCTGGGAGAAACAAACGGATTGAGATATTTAAGCCCCTCCATTTCTGCTGTTTTTATTGCAGTAATTCCATTATTTACACCATTTATTGCCTGGTATTTTCTTAAAGAGAAGATTTCCATGGTAACACTTACCGGAATTATAATTTCTATATTAGGAATTTGCGTGCTTGTTTTAGGGAAAAATCTCAATCTGGAAGTAAGTCCGAAAGGAATATTATTAACAATGGTTGCAATATTGGCAGCAAACGGATACAGTGTAATGATAAAAAAAATTCCCGACGAATATTCTATTTTCACTGTAATTTTTTGGCAAAATATTTTAGGATTGATTTTCTTTTTACCGCTGTTTTTAATAACGGGAGCTAAAGATATTTTTGAAACCGGACTGTTAAGAGAGCCTTTGATTGCAATAGTAAATCTTGGGATTTTTGCTTCAACTTTAGCTTTTCTGTTTTACATGTATGGTTTAAAGTTTATGTCCATCAGTAAAGTAAATGTTTTCACCAACACAATACCGATATTTACGATTTTTATTTCGTGGCTTTTATATGGCGAACCTTTAACTGCAAAAAAACTAATTGCAGTGTTGATTGTTGTTGCAGGGGTAATAATTTCCCAATTAAAACTTAAATCAGAAAAAAATTCTGCAGATATTTGATGAAATAATACGTTTCTGCTTTATAAAGATAAAAGCCAAAATTACTTCTCTATATCATCAATTTCAATTGGAATATTTTTACAAAGGTCCACAGGTTCATTATCGGTGATAAGAATATCATTTTCGAGGCGAATCCCGAATCCCTCTTCACGAATGTAGATAGCAGGTTCGCAAGTTAATACCATACCGGGTTTTAGAACAACATCCTTCTTTCCAACATCATGAACATCGAGACCAAGAAAATGAGACAGTCCGTGCATAAAATACTTCTTAAAAGCCGGAGCACTTTCGTTTTGATTTTTAATATCCTCTAAAGATAGTAATCCGAGTTTTAGCAATTCTTCCTGAATAAGTTCCTCACATTTCGAGTTCAATTCATTAATTGTAATTCCGGGTTTGATCATCGGAATCATCATTCTTTGAACCTTTAATACAGAAGAGTAAACATCAGCCTGACGTTTGGAAAATATTCCCGAGACAGGTATTGTTCGAGTTAAATCTGCTGCATAATAATCATATTCAGCTCCAAAATCCAGCAATAACAAATCTCCGTTATTACAAATACTTCGATTGTCAATATAGTGCAAAATACAATTATTTTTTCCTGAAGCAACAATAGGCAAATATGCCGCATCATTAGCTCCGTTACAAATAAATTCTTTATAAATCAAAGCTTCAATCTCGTATTCAAAAATTCCGGGTTTCAGAATATCTCTAATTTCATTAAAACAATTTCCTGTAATTTCTATTGCCTTTTTAATTTTATTTAATTCCTCATCGGTTTTGCAAAGCCTTAATTCCATGAATTGAGGATCTGCATCAAGAATAGCCTTTTCGGAATATAAGGATTTTATTTTTTCAATGTATTGATTGACTTTTGGATGAGAATATTTTATCCCTCGCACATTGCTTTTGAAACTGAAATAAATATTTTCGGAACTTTTAATTCGTTCTTCAAGCACAGAATCAAACTCATACAGAAACGATACTCTTTCGATACCTGATAATTCCGAGACATCGGATTTTGAATATTTTGATCCTGTCCAGATGATAATGTAATCTGTTGGTTCAATAATAAATGCATGTTCGTAAACGATTTGCTTATTATTATCAGTTTGAATAAAAAAGCAGGTTTCAGTTTGAGTAAGACCGCTGAAATAAAAGGTATCGGAATTTTGTCTGTATTTATAACTCTGATCACCGGTTCTGGGATAAGCTTCCGCTGAAAAGAACATTACCATAGAATTAGGTTCGATAACCGAAGCCAGTCGTTTTCTGTTGTTGATGAAAAATTCTTTTTGAAAACCCATATAATTGATTTAAAAATTAGTTTTTACAAATTTAAAAATGCAAATTAAAAATCAATAGTTTTTTCTATTTAATGCCATTAGCTTTTTATCTTTAGCAGCAAATATTATCTTTGTGAAAAAAAATATGAAAAATCTTTTATTATCACTTATAATATTTTTTGGACTAGTTGCCATTAGTTATTCCCAGGAAACAAATTCCCCTTCGATTTATCAGGAATTTGCACTGTTTGTCAGCGGAAAAGAAATTCCGGTCACCGTGCGAGAAAAGCTAACCGACACAACATTTTGGGTAAATTATCAGAAAAAAATTAACGAAGACTGGCCTAATCTGGACTCCACACGTCTAAAAGTAATAGCAAAATGGAGAGAAACTGAGATAGCTCCTTATATTACAGAAAACTTAACGGTATTTTACCCTTTTTCTGGTCCGGACTTTTTGCACTGCTGGAGTTTTTTCCCAAATTCCGACAACTATATTTTCCTTGCTCAGGAAATGCTCGGAAAAATCCCTGATTTCTCAAAAATGAATCAAAAATCAATATCAGAATATCTTGATAAGTTTTATTACTCGATCCGAGACATTTATATGAGAAGTTATTTTATCACAGCAAGAATGAATACTGATCTTCATAATGAAAAGATTTCAGGAGTTTTACCCGTGATTCTGTTTTTTATGTCAATGACTAACCATGAAATAATTGATGTAAAATATGAATACGTTGACAGTAAGGCAGAAATAAAACCTCTTGCAAGAATTAGCGGAAGGTTTTCGGCTTCGGAATGTGTAACAATCAAATTAAAAGAATACAACAGCGATATTACAAAAACACTGAGATATTTCAGATGTGATCTATCTAATGACGGCTTAAATGCTGCTCCGGGATTCAAAAAGTATCTCGAAAATATAGGAGATCGTAATACTTATGTAAAATCGGCATCCTATCTGCTTCATTACGAAACATTTTCTACTATTCGCAATATAATTTTAAAATACTCAAAATCAATTTTACAGGACGATACAGGAATACCATACAAATACTTTACTGCCGACAAATGGGAAGTAAGTATCTATGGAAAATATGTTAAACCTATAGCAGATTTCCCAAATCCAGGACTTTTCCAAAAAGATTTAGATAAATATTACCAGGAATCCGAAAATCTCAAGCCTTTACCATTTTCAATAGGTTACCATTGGCGAACCGGAGATCAGAATCAATTATTTATTATCAGGAAATAGGCAGTAAAATTTAATAATACCCAAAATTATTCAATGCAGTATCACTATTTCGCCAGTCTTTTCGAACTTTAACAAAAAACTCCATAAATACTTTTTTGCCGAAAAATTTTTCAGTGTCAATTCTGGCTTCGGTAGCAGTTTTTTTCAAGGCAGCACCTTTATTTCCGATAATTATGCCTTTTTGAGTTTGTCTTTCTACAACAATTACCACGCGAATGCGAATAATATTTTCATCCTCTTTAAATTCTTCAACATAAACTTCGGAGGAATATGGAATTTCTTTATGATAATTTTGTAAAATCTTTTCCCTTACAATTTCTGAAACAATAAATCTTTCTGTTTTATCTGTTAGTTGATCCTTTGGAAACCAGGCCGGTCCTTCGGGTAATAACTCGATAATTCTGTCGAACAAGTGCGAAATGTTATATTTCAACAAAGCTGAAATTGCATATATCTCTGCCTTAGGAAGTTTTTCTCTCCAGAAACTTTCCAATTCTTTAACTTTTGCCGGTTCTGCAAGATCAATTTTGTTAATTAAACAAATAACGGGTACTGTTACTTTGTTTAATTTTTCGATATACTCGGGATTTTTATCAGGAGACTCAACAACATCGGTCATGTAGAGAAATACATCAGCATCTTGAAAAGATTCGCTGACATAATTCATCATTCTTTCTTGCAATTTATATTTAGGTTTTATTATTCCGGGAGTATCACTGTAAATAATCTGAAAATTTTCACCGCTCACGATACCTAAAATTCTGTGCCGAGTAGTTTGTGATTTGGAAGTAATAATTGATATACGTTCCCCAACAAGTTCGTTCATCAATGTAGATTTTCCTACATTTGGATTCCCAATAATATTTACAAAACCTGATTTATGCATAATTTTTTTTGCAAAAATGCTAAATTTATCCGAATTTTGGATAAAAAGTTTTTCATGAATGTAGAAGATTTAAGAGAATATTGCCTTTCGAAACAGAATTCAACGGAATGTTTCCCGTTTGACGAAGAAACGCTTGTTTTCAAAGTGAATGGAAAAATGTTTGCTTTAATTGCACTTGAAAAACCTGTAAATATCACATTGAAATGCCTTCCCGAAAAATCCATTGAGCTCAGAGAACAATTTTCAGGTATAACTAAGGCCTACCACATGAATAAAACTCACTGGATCAGTTTAGATTTAACAAGCTATATCCCTAAAGAATTAGTTTATGAATTGATTGATCTTTCATATAGTTTAGTAGCTAATGTAAAAAAATAGAAAATGACTTCCACACAAGGCGGAAGTCATTCGTTGAACCTGCACAGAAAAATTAATACATGCGTTCTATATTCCAGACAAAAGCACGTATTCCTACTCTTTTATCAATTTCATCAATTTTTTGTATTTTTTCGAGGAGAATATCCACCTTCTCATCTTCGACAATACATAAAGTGGCGGTATTAATTTCGGGCCAGGTGTGAGTTCCATAGTGAGGGTCTCCATCCACAGATCCTCTTCCCTGCAATCCATCCCATTGAGTAAAACCGCGAATATTCAATTTATCAATCATATACTCAACTTTATCGGTTAAGGCTGTATTAAAAATAATAAGTACTGCTTTCATAATTTTACTATTTAATCCATGAAACTAAAATCTTTTCTGTGAGCTAAACGTCTTTTGCGGCGTGTTCCACTTCGTTCAAACACTGCGTAAGCCACAGGAACAACAATTAAAGTAAGGAATGTAGAAAATATCAAACCACCAATAACAGAAATTCCCATAGGAGACCAAATTTCCGAACCTTCACCGCTACTTAAAGCCAGAGGCAACATGCCAAGTCCGGTTGTAAGAGCTGTCATAAGCACAGGGCGCAATCTTGATTTTCCGCTTATTGCAATTGCTTCGCATAAATTATATCCTCTATCTCGCATAAGGTTGATATAATCCACCAACACAATGGCATTTTTTACTACAATACCAATCAATAACACTGCTCCCAAAGCCGAAATTATGTTCAAATTTGTTCCTGTTAACCAAAGAGCAATTACAACACCCGAAAATGAAAACGGTATTGAGAACATAATAATCAAAGGTATCTTGAATGATTCGAACTGAGAAGCCATTACAATATAAACCAACAGAATTGACAATAAGAGCAATAATCCCAAATCCATAAATGAATCCTGCATATCCTTATATGCTCCGCCAATTTCAACCAACACACCTTGAGGCTTTGGAATATCATTCATTACTTTTTCTATTTCACCGGCTAAAGTTCCCAAAGAAACCCCTTGCGGTACGGCAGAAACTTTAACAATACGTTCACGACGCTTGTGTTCTATTGTAGGAGGAAGCCAGGTTTCCTGTACTACACCAATATCTCCCAAACAAACTTTGAGTCCTTGAGAATTTTGAACAACAATATTCTCTATATCAGAAATTGAGCTTCTGTATTTTTCGTCAAGTCTAACTACAATATTATATTCTTCACCTGATTCACGGAATTTTGTTGCTGTTAAACCTGTAACTCTATTTCTAAGAGCTAAAGAAACACTTGCTACATTTAGCCCGTAAATAGCCATTTTTTCTCTGTCGGGGACAAATTCGAGTTCAGGCTTCATCTCGGCTCTTGATATTTGCACATCTCTGGCAGAAGGGATTTTCTTTATTGCATCTGCTAATTGAGCTGCATAAATGTTAGTAGTATCAAAATCATATCCGTAAATTTCGATTACCACTGAATTATCCCCTCCTCCCATCTGAAATCCTTGAGAATATGTTATTTTATAATTTTTTATTTCCGGAATTTGGGCAAGATCTTTCCTGAATTCATCACCAATATCCCAGCAAGTTCTATTACGAGCGGATTTGGGTTCAAGACGCATAATAATATTGATAATATTCGATCCGGATGTTCCGAAAATTGAGGAAATACTTCCCGTATCATCAGAACCGGAAGATACCGACAATAAAGTTACTTCTGGATATTTTTCTTTTATAATTTTTTCCAAAAGTCTCGCTACTTTTTTAGTTTCTTCAACTCGAATACCAGTTTGCAACTCTATCGTTGCACTAACTCTACTTTGATCGGAATCAGGCATAAATTCTGTTCCTACTTGAGTTATCAGTAGCATACTCGATCCAAATATCAAGAACGAAACTAATAATGCAGAAACTTTATGCCTCAAAACATAACGTATTGACCTTTCGTAAAAATTATCTAATTTTTCTAAGAATTTTTGAATGGTATTATCCCAGCTTAATTTACTCTTACGTGGCGGTAACAATTTTAACATTTTTGAGCTCAACATTGGAGTTAAAGATATAGCAGCCAAAGTAGATGTAGTAACGGTTATAGTTACAATCCATCCCAATTGTTTAAACAATACTCCCGTTAAACCGGAAACTAAAGTAAGAGGGAAAAATACGGCAACAACAACCAGAGTAGTTACAATTACAGCCAACCAAACCTCATTTGTAGCATAAATAGCTGCTTCACGCGGTGTTGCACCTCTTTCTATGTGCTTGGTGATATTTTCCAAAACGACTATTGCGTCGTCAACCACCATACCAATTGCAATAGAGAGTGAAGTCAAAGAAATAATGTTTATTGAGCCTCCTGATATTCCAAGGAATATGAACGCCACAATCAAGGAAATAGGTATTGTTAAAATTATTATAAAAGTTGCTCGCCATCTTCCAAGGAAAAACAAAACAACCAGAATTACAAACAGAAAGGCGTACATTAAAGTCTCTGTGAGATTATTAATTGAATTTGAAATAAAATCGGAAGAGTCAAAAATAGTTTCAATTTTAACATCGGGAGGAAGAGTTGGCTTTATCTTTTCGATTTCGGCTTGAACAGACTTCGCTACTTTAACCGTATTACCGCCTGATTGTTTTTGAACAAACATTCGCACTCCGGTTTTCCCGTTAAGTTTTTCATCAATATTTGACTCACGAATGGTATCGCGAACTTGTGCAATATCTTTTATTCGAATAGTTTGTCCAAAGAAATTTCCGAGTATGATATTTTGAATCTGATCGCTTGAATAAAACTCTCCCTGAATTTTTAATTGATAATCCATGTCCCCCATTTTAACATTTCCTGCAGGTAGGTTAAAGTTTTCGGCTTGTATTATGCCGCCAATCATTTCTACTGTAATGCCCATAGCTTCAGCCTTAACCGGATCAACTTCTACGTAAATTTCCCTTTTGGGAAGACCTGCCAAACCGATCTGACCTATGCCATCAATTCGGTTAAGAGGATTTATAACCTTTTCCTCCAGAATTTTTTCCAAGCCAGGATAAGATTCTTCTGCGGTAACAGCATAAAATACTATTGGCATCAAACTCGAATTGAACTTAAAGATCTGAGGATTATCAGCACCTTCGGGCAACCGTTGTTTAACAAATTCCAGAGCATTTCTGATGTCGTTTGCTGCCTCATCGAGATTTGTTCCCCATTGGAACTCAAGTGTAACAACAGATATATTATCACGAGATACTGAGGTAATTTGCTTAAGATTACTTAAAGTATTTAATTGATCTTCGACAATTTTGGTAATGTTTTTTTCTATTTCACCGGAGTTAGCTCCACGATAAACTGTTAATACTGTAATTGCCGGTAGTTCAATTTCCGGATACAAATCAACCGGAAGCTTGGTTAAAGAATACAACCCGAACACAATGATGGCAGTAAATACCATCAATGTTGTAATAGGTTTTTTTACGGCACTTCTATATATACTCATGGCTAAAAATTTTATTATTCAACAACCTTGATTTTTGCTCCGTCAACAAGCCCGACATGACCGGTTACAACAAGTTCATCTCCGACTTTTATTAAATCCGAAATAATTTCAATTTTATCGTCAAAGCGTTTTCCGACTTTAACTTCGATACGTCTGGCTGTACCGGCATTATTCACAAATACATATCTAATGTTTGTTCCCATTTGCTGCAATACTGCCGAAGCAGGTACAACTATTGCATTTTCTTTTGCAAATTCAAAATTTGCTCTCGCATACATTCCCGGACGCAAAAGTTCCTCTCTGTTCGGAACTTCGATTTCAACATTAAAAGTCTTTGTCTGGGCGTTAATAGTAGGATAAACCAATTTAATAGTTCCTACAAATTCTTTATCCGGATAAATATCTGATTTAATCTTAACAGGCATACCTTTTTTCACAACAGGATAATATCTCTCCGAAACGGAAATAACTGCCTTTAAAGGATTGATTTGCTGTATAACTAATATTGCAGGTTTTCCGGCTTGATTATTAGGAGCTCCTGTATATAATTCCCCGTTTTCAAAGAATTTTGCAGTAACAACACCACTAAAGGGGGCTGTCAGTTTTGTATTAGACTTCAGAAGCTCCACATTTGCTTGAGTTACTTGTAACTGTGTATTAAACTGATCATATTGTTGTTTACTTATACCTCCGTACAGAATTAAAGTATCGAAACGTGCTTTGTCTTTTTCCAGGCTATTTAATTGAATTATTGCATTATTTAATTGCGTTGGATCCATTTCGATTAGTAATTGGCCTGCAGCAACTTTATCACCTACGTAGGCATTTACTCTAATAATTCGTCCCGGTGTTGAAGGAGCTAAATAAACTTCCTGATTAGGTAATAAATTTGCAGGATAATCTATCTCTCTGCCTATTTCCTGTTCAGAAATTTTTAATACTTTGACAGTTTTTACATTTTCTTTTGATGATTCGTCAGCTTTGGTTTTAGCATCGGAATTTTTTCCGCAGGAATAGAATAGTATCAAAGCTGATATTCCTATTAAAACTAAATTTAATCTTCCGGTTTTCATAACTTTCATTTTTATAATGTTTATATTTTATTTAACAATTTATCGAATTTAAGTTTTGCTTGTAAAAGCTCCATAGCAGCCGAAATATAAGAACTCTGAGCCTGTAGCAACGAGGCATTTGCTTGAGTCAGTTGAAACCCTGTAGCTACTCCCTGACTGAATTTGAATTCGGTTTTATCATATACTCTTTGAGCAAGCTCCAAATTTTTCTTTTGATTTTCGAATTGTTCAAGAGCTGATTTCAAATTGTATCTTAATTGTTTTTCCTGCATTTTAAGCTGATCTTTAAAAATATCTTTGTTATTCTGGAATTGATAATATTCTAATTTCCTTTGTTCAAGTTTAGATTGTCTCAATCCGCTGGAAAATATAGGAACTGACATGCTGAAAGCAACTAAATTTACAGGTGTCATATCAAAATCTGTTTTTACAATTTTGATATTTCTATTATATACAGCCGCAATTGTTGGAGCGAATGACCATCTTTCGAGATCAACCATTTTTCGAGTAAGTTCTTCTTGTTTTTCGAGCATTTGCATAGTGATATTCTGAGATATCTCGAATTGCTCAACGATTAATCCACTTATATCAATATTGTTAATTATATTATCAAAATCTTCTGTCAATTCAATATCAATATCCTCGTCAATCCCTAATTGAAATTTTAAAATATTTTTATTTAATTCTGAATTTCTCAGCAAGTTATTTTTTGTAGTTTCGAGAGCAAGAATACTCATTTGTAATTGTTCAAGGTCAGTATCTTCAATCATTCCGGCTTTAAATAAGGCTTCGGTCTTTACCTGAGTTTGTTTCAGGTTTTGAATATTTGCTTCAATAAGTTCTATTGATTTGTTTGTTAAAAGTCCTAAATAATAGATTGAAATTACCGATTCACGCACATCTATCTCAGACTTAACGACGTTCATATCGGCGAGCATTTGACCTATTTTTGCAAATTGAATTCCCGTTATGTATTGCCCGCTGAATATTAACTGAGTTGCCTGAACTTTGGCAGTAGAAGAATTTTTCATTTTAATCGTTGTTGGACCGCTCCCCATTGTTTGTTGTAAAAAAGACAATATTTGAAAATCGCCTTCATCTAATTTTGTAAAATCAATATTTGGGGTATTGTTTCCTCCTCCAAAAGAAAACTCAATTTCATAATTAAAGAAATTTGTATAATCCATAGAGCCAGAAACTTGCGGCAAACCTTGTGCAACGGACTGACGTAATTTCTGCTTGGAAATAGCTACATCGGTGCGGACATTTTTTAAACTCTTATTATGTTCTAGAGCGTACTGTTGAGCTTGCTGCAAATTCAATCCCAAAACATTTCTTTCCTGAGAAATTGAATATCCGCTGATTAACAAAAATATCAATAAAAATCTCAATCCTCTCATAACTTTACTTTTGATTGTTATTACTAAAATATTTTTCTACTAAAATTCTTCCCTTTTCAGTTGATACTCCAATTATAAACGGAATAAAAACTGTTTTCAAAATTTCATCATTATCATAAACTTTTAAATCATCATCGTGAATAATATCAATCAACTTGTGAATGATAATATTCAATAAATCAATGTTTATATCAGTTCTTATGATTCCTTCTTGTTTTCCTTTTTCAAATAAAGTACGAGTAAGTTCATAATCTTTTAAATCCCCGTTTTGATGAAATTTATTGTAAATCGAAAAATGATATTTCTTTAAGTCCTCGAAAAATAATGGATTTATTTTAGCAAAAAGCTCATGATTAAATTTAGCTATTTTATAAATTGCCTCAATTATATTAGAGCTTTCGCTTATTATATTCTGACACATCTTACGATGTTCTTTTGTGCCTTCGATGATTGCCTGATAAACAAGATCATCTTTGTCTTGAAAAATTTCGTACAATGTTCGTTTCGAAACTCCAAGTTCAGAAGCAATATAATCCATTGTTATGCTTCTGATACCATATTTCGAGAACATCATCCCGGCCTCTTTCAATATGTGTTGTTTAAGTTCCATTTTTTCTTGCAAAACTATAAAACTTTTTCCGTTTTCAAAGTTTTTTATTTTCCATTAACAAATTATTAATCATTTTGTTTTATTCAATGCGAAAATAAATTGAAGGATTTTTTAGGAAAAATCAAAATCGGTGAAAAGGATAAATTACAGGATGAATAAAAGAAAAACGGCGTTAAAGCAAAAAAAACTTTAACGCCGTAAGAGTATTTTTAAAACATAAATAAACTATTGAATATCAATTACATATTCCATTCTTGCCTGAATACCTGTCATTTTTTCGATATTCTGTAACATTTTGAACAATTTGTAATTTTTCCCTAGAGCTTTATTCATAGCTTGTTCGGATGCATTTTCGGAAAAATCGGTTAAAAATTTCTGGAAGAAATCTTGTTTTTCGGGATATTCTTTTATTTTATAATCCTCAAGTTTTGCAAGTTCTGCAGCTTTTTTGACTGCATCGTTAAGTCCGCCTATTTGGTCAACTAGTCCGATCTCAATTGCATTCAGCCCACTCCAAACTCTACCCTGACCTATTGAATCAACTTGAGCTTTAGTTAAACCTCTACCGTCAGCTACACGAGTAATAAACAAATCATAAAAGTTTTCGATTTGTAACTGAATAATAGCACGTTCATTTTCGTTAAAAGGACGAACAATAGTTCCGAAATCGGAATATTTATTTGTACCAACACCGTCGTAGGTAATGCCGAGTTTTTCGTTCATAAGCTTTTGAAAATTAGGTATCAAGCCGAATACTCCAATAGATCCGGTGATTGTGTTTGGAAGGGCAAAAATATATGAAGCCGGACAAGAAATATAGTATCCCCCCGAAGCAGCTAAATTTCCCATTGAAACAACAACAGGTTTCTTTTCATTTGTAAGTTTAACTTCTCTCCAGATAATTTCACTTGCCAGTCCCGAACCGCCGGGAGAATTTACTCTCAGAACAACAGCTTTAATATCATCATTTTCTCTAACTTTACGAATTTGTTCTGCCATCCAATCACCGCCAATACTACCTTCTTGCTCGCTACCATCAACAATGTCGCCTTCTGCAAAAATCACGGCTATCAAATTTTTTGAAGTATTTTTATTTTTAACTTCAACTTTTGCTTTACTATACTTATTAATAGTAATAAACATTTCATCCTTGTCGTCGTTTCCGGACATTTCAGTGAGGACTTGTAGAAACTCATCGTAATAAATCAGGCTGTCAACAAAACCGTATTTTAGAGCACTTTCGGCAGTCATAACCAGCATGCTGTCGGCAATTTCGTTTAATCTTTGAGGTGTAATATTGCGAGCCTCACCAATTTTCTTGGTAATATCATTCCAGATACTATTTAATAAAACAGAGGTCTGCAATTTATTTGCTTCACTCATTTTATCAGAAATAAAGGGTTCGATGGCGGATTTAAACTGTCCGTGTCTGAATATTTGTGCTTCAATCCCTAATTTTTCCAATGCTCCTTTAAAGAACATCACTTGAGAATATAATCCTTTCCATTCCATTCCGCCTTGATGAGTAAGAAAAATTTTATCGGAAACCGAAGCGAGGTAATATGCTTTCTGAGTAAGAACAGAAGTATAAGTTACGATAAATTTTCCGCTCGATTTGAAGTCTATGAGTTTGTTTCTTATTTCTTCAAGAGTTGCCAAACCTGCAGGAACAGAACTTATATCAAGGTATATTCCTTTAATTCTGTCATCTGTTTTTGCTTTTTCAATTGTTTTAAGGATATCGTTTAAACCTAAAACTTTTGTAGTTTTAAACGTTCCGAAATCCATATTGCTAAAAGGATTATCTGAGGTTTTGTCGGGAATTTCGTAGTTAAGACTTATCTTTAAAACAGAATTATCGTTTACCACAACTTCTTGCTCTCCAAAACCTGAAAGCATAACACCGAAAATTCCAAATAGAATTCCGAGAATCAAGATAAATGTTAATAAACTGCCGACTATCGTGGCCAGAGTATATTTCCAAAATGATTTCATAATTTATTTTTTTGGTTAATGATGTTGTAAAATTAATAACTATTAGTTATGGCATTAACTAATTAACAGTTTATTAAGATTTTATTTGCAAACTTTATCATAACCAATCAAAGTTTTCTTTTTATTTTCCACAGCAGAAAGTTCTTTATCTTTTGGCAGCGAAGTTTCCCATTTTCCATACATCGGATTTGGTAAGATTACATAGTAGAATCCAAATAAATCTTTATCATTATCAACATTTCCAAAGCCTAAATCTTCACCGCGTTTTTCGTATTCGCCGCTAAAATCGGCAAGATTATCGCCAACTAATAAAACTATATTATATTTTTCTCCAACTGCATTTCTTCTTTCAATTTTACTACTTCCTTTACTTTCATCCATAAAATATAGATTTTCATTTTTCACATCCGGGAAGCCGAGCTTTTTCATATTTCGTATTGTTCCTTCTTTTTCAGATTCAAGTCTGTTTGAAATATAAACTACTTCAACTCCAAGAGAATTTACATAATTTACAAATTCCACGGCTCCGGGAATAGCAGTCGCACACTCTTTTTCTGACCATTCCTTCCATGATTCCGGAGTATATGACATTTTATTTTCTATTAAATAAACTTCATAATAACTATTATCGAGAAGAGTTTCGTCCAAATCAAAAACTACAGCAGCAGGTTTATCTTTTTTTGCAGCTTTCAAGTTATTTCCAAGAGCTATTTTCGCATAATTAAAAGCCTGATAACAACATGCACGATACTCTGCAGAAGATTGAACCCATAATACTGCATTAATTAAATAGTCGGAATTTTGTTCCTGAGTTGTTTCCTGCTTAACTACTTCTTCTTTTTTAACTTCATTTTTACAACTAACAACAAAAACAAAAGCAAGCAAAAGACTTAAATACACGAGATTTTTCATAGCTTTAAAATTTAATTTATAAACAAATTTATATGAAACAAAGGTAAAAAAATAAATGGTAAATTACACAAAAAGCTTATATTCTTTTATAAAACTGATTCAAATTTAGGCAAATGCTAAAATGATTTGAGATACCGGCAAGATGATATGAAGCAATCCCATAAGAAATGCTGAACTTGGAAAGATTAAGTCCAAATCCGGCAGAAAAACCGATGAGTTTAGGGGCTGTGGGAATAACCATTTCGGTACGTCTTCGGTAATTATATCCAAAACTTAAATAAAAAGCATCTGAAGGTACTATTTCAAAACCAATAACCACATGGCGGATAAATTCATCTCCAATTTTTCCAATCTTATCAATAAATTTTTCGGATGTTTCCTCTCCCTGTAAAAGATTATAGTTTGGAGAAAATACACTTTTAAAAGATAAATCCCAACGTGTTAAATCTTTTGCAGTTATAGAAAATCTCAAAGGAGCATGCCTGAATTTTTTTGTTACTCCAATTTGAACATCAAAAGGCAAAGGTTCACGATTACCTTTAACATAAGGTTTTAACTGAAACCCCGCATTTTTTATCACTAAACCTGCAGAAAACAAGTTAGCTGTATCTGTGTAAGCAATACCTAAATCTAAAGCAAGACCGGATGAAAAATATTGCCAAAAACTTGAATAAATCGTTTTCAAGGATGCACCGGCATTTAACTTTTCTTTAATCGCATAGGAATAAAACATATTAAAAGAATATTCTGCAGCAGAAAAATTTCCAAGAATCTCACCAGTTTCATCAGCATGAATAAACTTGCCGTAATTGATGTATTGAATACCTGTACCAAACATCCCAACATTTTCAATATTTTTTGAATATGAAATATACCCAAAATTAATATCGCTTATATAGTTAATATAATTCAAAGATAATTTTTCATCAAAAGCTGTTCTTAAAAGTGCCGGATTAGAGTTCACCAGAACAGGGTCGTTCTGATAATGTGAAACATTTGTTCCCCCTAACGAAGCAATATAAGGACTGTTTGGTAAATTCAAAAATTCATAAGTATTTCTTCCCCCGGACTGAGAAAAGGCAAATAACGAAATTACAGTAAGAAAATATATAATTACAAACCTACGCATAATATTTTTGAACAAAATAATACATTTCAAACGAATATTACAAAAAAATATTGTTTACCGGAATTAGTACAAATGTAATAAATTAAAATCTGGTGAATTGTTTATTAGTTCATGACCACAGAGCATACTGATTAATTTCAATTTATTTATAATGAATTATTTTTCAGCAAAATCATAATAATTTATCCTTTTTTTTACAGCGTCACATTAAGGTATAATTATTTATCAAATTCTCATAAAAATTAACATTAAATCTTCTATTATTTGATTTCCATTTTCGTTTTATCGCAACATATTCATCCAGAAGTAAAGAATTTTTGCGAAGAAAATCCTGATATAAAATCTCCATCTTCAAATATTTTATCCAAGCCAACCTCACCTCCAAAAGTTTATAATAACTTGGAACAGGCTTTAAACTCTGTAAAAATGAATAAAAATTTGCATACACCTGTAGATACTTCGTTGCTACTCCTCGCATAAAACGATTTATAAATTCTTTGAATTCCTCTACCTTGTACCTGTGCATTTTCAAACTTTTCTCTAAACTCTTTATTTTTACTCGTCTATTTTTCTCTTTATTTAAATTTTTTAAATCATCAATTAAAATTTTTTCATCATCCTTAAAAAATAATAACGATTTATTCGCAACTCTGCCAGAAAACCGTTCGTGAAAATCTTTACTTATACTGTCTCCAACGTTAACAAACTTAAACTCTGTCAATCGGCTATCAGTAATAGAACACAAATTAACTTTCTGTAATTTTTTCTTGATGCTCAGAGTAGCTT
>CALJNE010000010.1 GCA_937982115.1 uncultured Bacteroidales bacterium
TAAAGTCCTTAACTTGGTAATTATTATTAATAGGTATTCTATAAAAGTAAACAGGCAATTCGGTTGATGCCTGATTATCGCAATTTGAACAAAATAAAATATTTTTAATTTGATTTTCGTTATAAGTAAAAATTTTTTTATTTTGCCAGAAAAGGGAATCTGAAATGAAAATTTCCTGTGATGTTAATAAGTTGTTGATAAAAATAGCCGTAAAAAGAATGAATGTTTTTTTCATAAAATAAAAAAATTAAAAAAAAATTAAAAATTTTTAAAAATTTATTTTTTAGAACGACAAATTTAATTTAATATTGTAGTTTAGAAATTGGAATTAAAAAAAAAATTATTAAAATTGTGCATTGTTAGAACAAAAATAATTATGGCAAAACGTTACATATTATTATTAAGTGCCTTATTCATAGGCAGTTGGACTTTGATTTTTGCACAGGATCCGCATTTTTCGCAGTTTTATGCAAACTCATTGTATCTAAATCCGGCATTTGCGGGATCGGAAAAATGTCCAAGACTTGCTCTAAGTTACAGGAATCAATGGCCTGCATTAGGACCAACTTATGTTACTTACAGTGTTTCTTACGATCAGTTTAGCAATCTGATCCAGGGCGGCGTAGGTTTGCATTTGTTAAACGATGTCCAAGCCGGAGGTGTTATAAACACTACAATGGTTAGCGGGATGTATGCATATACATTACCAGTTACTCGCAGATTTTATGTTGCCGGCGGGTTTCAAGTTTCATATATAATGAAATCAATAAATTGGGACTTCATCTTCCCAGATATGATACATCCTTTATACGGACCAATTTATTCAACAATTGAAAATCCGGATATTGTAAATCCTCAAAGAAATTATTTCGACTTTTCGGCAGGATTAATTGCTTTCAGTGAAAGAACGTTCTTTGGAGTAGCAATACATCACCTCACACAACCTTCCGAGAGCTTTTTAAGAGGCAGTGATGCTGTTCTACCCAGAAAATTTACCGGCCATTTCGGAACAGAAATAGACATTAACAGTGCAAACTTTAAAAGAGGAGAATTAAAAATTGCTCCACAATTATTATTTCATCAACAAGGAGAATTTCAACAATTTAATTGGGGATTGTATGTTGCCAGAAGAGAAGTTGTTGCAGGTTTTTGGTTAAGACAAAACTTCAATTTCCAATATGATGCTTTCATAATGTTAGTTGGATTCAGACTCGACAAATTGCGTTTTGCATACAGCTATGACTTAACTGTAAGCAAATTACGTAATTCGACTTATGGAGCACATGAAGTTTCTCTGGCTTATACTTTCACTTGTAATCCAAGAGAAAAGAAATTCAGCACAATAAGTTGTCCATCATTTTAGTTAATTAATAATGAATTCTTTAAATTATCAAAATATGAAAAAGAATATCGTTCTAATAGTTTCAACGATTTTAATTGGAGTATTACTCCTGAGTTCGTGTAAAAAAGAGGTTTCAAGCACTACAGGTTGGAACTACAATGACCCGAATTTCGGAGGTTTTCAAAATCATCCCGGTTATGAACAAGAAACAGGCCCAGGTTTGGTATTTATCGAAGGCGGTACTTTTGCAATGGGTCGCGTTGAACAGGATGTTATGTATGATTGGAATAACGTTCCGCGTCGTGTAACAGTTTCTTCATTTTACATGGACGAAACCGAAATTAGAAATATTGATTACAGAGAATATTTATACTGGTTATCGTATGTTTATGCTTCTGATTACAGATTTTTATATCGCGAAGCATTACCTGATACTCTTGTTTGGAGATCAAGATTAGCATACAACGAACCAATGGTTGAATTATACCTACGCCATCCAGCATACGAACAATATCCGGTTGTAGGTGTTAGTTGGGTACAAGCAACTAAGTATTGCGAATGGAGAACCGACAGAGTAAACGAACTGATTCTCATGAGAGAAGGAATTATCTCCAAATACCTTGCTCCTCAAGACCAGGCAAAACACTTTAATCTTGACGCATATTTGATTTATGCAGAAAACTTAGACCTTCCAATAGATGAATCAGGAAAAGGTCCTGATGGAAAGATTCAAAATCTTTATGTTGACCCTGCTGTTCTTAAAGCCGGCAAAAAAGGTGGTAAAGTTAGTACCGGTGATGACAGAAGATGGGTAAGAATGGACGATGGAATTTTCTTACCACGTTACCGTCTTCCAACCGAAGCAGAATGGGAATTTGCTGCTCTGGCTCATATTGGAAATCATTATCGTGAAAGAATTTATGAAAGAAGATTATATCCATGGAATGGTCATTATATCAGAAACGACAGCAGAGGCGTTGAAAGAGGATTGATGATGGCTAACTCCGTAAGAGGTCGTGGGGATTATATGGGGACTGCCGGTTATTTGAATGATAAAGCAGACATCACTGCTCCGGTAAAATCATTTTGGCCTAATGAATATGGACTATATTGTATGGCCGGTAATGTTAACGAATGGGTAATGGATGTTTATCGTGATCTCACTTTTGAAGATATGGATGAATTCAGACCTTTTAGAGGTAATGTTTTCACAGAATATCAATTGTTTATTGACCCAAGAACAGGAGACATAGAACTTACCCCAGAAGCAGAAAACTACTTTGATTATACCGGCAAAATTCTTAAAAAGCCAGTTAGAGACGAAGCTTGCTTTAGCAGAGAGAATTACACTACTGCCGATAACAGAAACTATCTTGATGGTGATTTAGAGTCTTTAATCCCAATGGGAAGTGCTGAAAATTACTGGACAAAAGAAGATAAGTTTGTTCCCGAATCAGGAGCTCCGAAAATCTACGATCCGGTTGATCCTAATATAACTCAAGAAAATATTGGAGAAATATATCCCGGAGCAATCCTTTTAAGTGGTGGTAACGAAATTCTTTTACCAAACGGAATTAAAGTTGACCTCACAAATATGACATACACTTTACCAACAGGACACGAAAAAACTGCTGACGGCAATATTATGATGCCGGATGGATCTGTAGTATTACCGGGTGGCGAAATTCAATTACCGGACGGTAGTATTATTTATCCTGATGTATTCTTCAAGAAAAGAACCAAAGAAATGTATAAAGAAGGAAACTGGGGTGAATATGGAGAATGGGGTCGCGGACAATACAATCCAAGAAATCCAAAAATCAATAAAGGAGACGGACCACGAAATACAGCAATGGCTACTCTTGTAACTGATCGTTCCAGAGTATTTAAAGGCGGATCATGGAAAGACCGTGCATATTGGATGGTACCGGGAACACGCCGCTTCCTCGATGAAAAAATGGCTAGAGCAGACCTTGGATTTAGGTGTGCTATGGATCGTGTAGGTTCGCCAACTATCTCGAAAAAGTAATTTCAAATATTAAAAACCCCAAAATTTTGGGGTTTTTATTTATTACATTAATTCTATTTTATGGATAATACTATTTTAAAAATTTATGAAATTTTTAAACAGTGTAAAAGTATAAGCACTGACAGTAGAATTTTAAAAGAAAATTCAATTTTTTTTGCACTTAAAGGTGAAAATTTTGACGGTAATAATTTTGTTGAACAAGCCATACAGAATGGATGTATTGCAGCAGTTTCTTCTGATAAATCATTAAAAGACAATCCCGAAGTCATTTACGTTGAAGACACACTAATAGCTTTGCAGAAACTGGCCAACTTACACCGACGCACATTAAATATACCTATTTTAGCCATTACCGGATCTAACGGTAAAACTACTACAAAAGAACTCATTTCTACTGTTATGGCTCAAAAATATAGAGTTGCAAGTACCTCCGGCAACCGAAATAACCATATAGGAGTACCTCTAACTCTTCTATCAATGAACAAAACTGTAGATTTCGGCATAGTAGAAATGGGAACAAGCTCTCCGGGAGAAATTGAAACTCTATGTAAAATAGCTGAGCCAAACTTTGGACTAATAACAAATATCGGAAAAGCACACCTCGAAGGTCTTGGCTCTTTTGAAGGTGTTATAAAAGAAAAAACTGCTTTATATAATTATCTGAAATCAAAAAACGGCACTATTTTTTATAATGCTGACAATCCTATCCTGGTAAATGCAATTGGAAACTATTCAGGAATACCTTACGGAAAAAACGAAGATAATTTTTGTAGCGGAGAATACCTCGAATTCAATATGCAAGCTGCTGTTAGGTGGAAAACAAGCACTGAAAACGGACTTGCAAAATCCAATCTTATTGGCAAATACAATTTCGAAAATATTATGGTTGCAATAACTGTTGGGAATTACTTTGGCGTTCCTGGCACATCTATCGATAGCTCAATTAATTGTTACTTTCCACGTAACAATCGCTCCCAATTAGTTAAAACACAAAGAAACACTTTAATAATAGACTGCTATAATGCCAATCCAACAAGTATGGAAGCTGCAATAATGAACTTTTACGACACAAACGAAAAAAACAAAACACTCATACTTGGAGATATGCTTGAATTAGGAACAGAAAGCGATAATGAACACAAGAAAATATTGCAACTAATAGAAAGTTTGAAATTCAGGAAAGTATATTTGGTTGGCAATAATTTTAAAAAATCTGAAAATGATTTTGAATTTCTTTTTTTTAAAGATGTACAAGAACTAAATAAAGTTCTCTCAAAACATCCGGAATCCGCAAAATTTATTTTAATCAAAGGCAGTAGAGGAATTAAACTGGAAAAATGCATTGATTATTTATAAAAATCATATACCTATTATAAACATGAAATTTATAAACAGAGAGATTAGTTGGCTTTATTTTAATTCAAGGCTTATACAAGAGGCATTAAATCCTGAAGTCCCTCTGCTTGAACGTATCAGATTTTTAGGAATTTATTCAAATAACCTGGATGAATTTTACAAAGTAAGAGTAGCTTCCTTAATTCGATTAATGGAATTTAACAAGAAGAATTATCCGGAAAAAGTTAAAGAAAATGAACAATTGCTTAACTCTATATATTCTTTTATTCAAACTAAACAAATTGATTTTAACAGAGCAAAAGAGTATAATCTTAAAGAACTTGAAAAAAAAGGAGTTTTTTTAGTCAACGAAACTGAATTAAATAATGAACAACGTGATTATCTAATAAACTATTTTCATTCAAAAATTTTATCTATTCTTCCAATAATTAGACTAACTAAATCCTCCGATTTAAGTAATTTAAGTGATGGAAACATTTATCTGGGAATTATACTTAGAAAAAACAACTTGCCGGATGTAGAGTATGCGATTATACAAATTCCAACTGGCAAACTGCCACGTTTTATCGAAATCCCACCTGTAAGAAGAAAAAAATATATTATTTATCTGGATGATGTTATAAGACTATGCTTAAAAGAAATTTTCGGTAAATTCGGATACGATTCTTTTGAAGCATATACCGTAAAAATTACTAGAGATTCAGAAATAGATTTTTTTGAAAATTCCTCCAAAAGTATTGTTGACTTAATTTCTGAAAGTGTAAAGAAAAGAAAAACAGGAACACCGGTTCGTTTTATTTACGATTCAAATATGCCTGAACCTTTGATTAATATTTTGATGAATGGACTTAAAATCAAAAAAAAGGAGCAGATTGTAAAAGGATACAGATACCATAACTCAAAAGATTTTATGAAATTTCCCAATGTTTTGGGAGAAAAATATGTATATAAACCAATAGAACAAATACCACATAGAGATATAGACAACAACTTACCAATACTTGATTCCATAAAGAAAAAAGATATTTTATTACATTTTCCGTATAATTCATTTGATTACATATTAAGACTTTTAAGAGAATGTTCTATTGATCCACGAGTTAGGTCTATTAAAATCACGTTATATCGCCTGGCAGAGGATTCAAAAGTTATTTCTGCACTTGTAAATGCTGCTCAAAATGGTAAGAGTGTTACTGTTTTTCTGGAATTAAAAGCCAGGTTTGAAGAAGAACATAATATTTACATAACTCAAGTTTTAGAAGAAGCCGGAATAAAAATCATTAAAACTATTCCTGGCATAAAAGTACACTCAAAATTAATTCTCATTAGAACAAAAGAGAATAAGGAAAATTTCTTTTACACAAACATCAGCACCGGAAACTTTAATGAAAACACAGCAAAAATCTACAGCGATCTTTCTTTGCTAACTGCTGATCAGAAAATTGCTATCGAAGTTGGAAAAGTTTTTTACTTAATGGAATCAGCTTACAGAATTATAAATTTTGAGCACTTAATTGTTAGTCCTCTATATGCCCGAACAAGATTTATCGAACTTGTTGAAAACGAAATTCGTAATGCAAAGCAAGGAAAAGAAGCATGGATTGATATGAAATTAAATAGTTTTACAGATCCTGCTCTTGTTGAAAAATTTAAAGAAGCTGTAGATTCCGGAGTTAGAGTGAGAATCTCTGCCAGAGCATCATGTTCTTTGGTTCAAAAAAATAATCCAAATCTAAAAACAATAGGAATTGTTGATAAATTTCTGGAACATTCAAGATTTTATATTTTCTGTAATGGTGGCGAAAATCTGTACTATATTAGTTCTTCTGATATAATGATTCGCAATCTCGACACCAGAATTGAAGTAACAGCTCCAATCTATGACAAAGGATTACAAAAAGAACTTCGAGATATTTTTGAAATTCAAATGAATGACAATATAAAAGCTCGAGACTGGGGAAGTGAAGATGAAAACGCCATTGTTAATGCGGGAAAAACTAAAGTACGAACACAATTCGCAACTTACGAATATTTAAAAAAACTAAATAAATAAGCCTTATGATTTTTGCAGCTGTTGATATAGGGTCTAATGCCGGAAGGCTTCTTATTGCCCATGTTTTTGAAAAACGCAATCAAATTTATGCCAGTAAAATTGCTTTGGTCAGAGTTCCTTTAAGACTGGGTATGGATGTTTTTGAAAAAGGATACATCTCTGATGAAAAAATTGAAATGTTGATTAAAACATTTAAAGCTTATGAATTAATTAAAGACATTTATAAACCTCTTGACTTTATTGCTTGTGCAACTGCAGCTATCAGAGAATCTAAAAACAGAGAACAGGTATTGGAAATAATAAAAAAAGAAACAGGAATTAAACTAAAAGTTCTTGATGGATTAGAAGAAGCTGAATTTGTTTCTCAAGCAAACAACATATATGTTAACAAAATCCACGACGATACTCTTTACATTGATGTTGGTGGCGGTAGTACGGAAATGTCCTACTTTAAAAAAGAAAAATTCATTGCTTCACAGTCATTTCAAATTGGAACCATTAAATATCTGTTCGATCAGGTGGAAAATTCCGAATGGCTGAGAATGAAAGAATGGCTCGAAACAGTAAGAGACACAAAACAAAAAGTAAATTGTATTTGCTCGGGTGGAAATATTAGTAAACTCACAGATTTATTTGGCAATAAAGACAATACTATAACTAGGTCGCAAATAAAATATGCTGTTGGAGAACTTGAAAAACACTCCTACGAAGAAAGAATCGAAAGGTTTACTCTCAGACCAGACCGTGCCGACGTAATTATTCCTGCGGCAAAAATTTTTAATAACATTATGAAGTGGGGAAATATCGAATATCTCATTGCCCCACAACTCGGACTGGTTGACGGTCTAACCATCGAATTATATAAAAAATACAAAAAAGAAAACGGATAAATATTTCATAAGGATTTTGCGGGAAAGTAATGAGAAAAGAAATTGTTTTTGTATTTCAACCCCTAAGCGGGTTTGGATGCATTCCGGAAGCTTTTGTGCTTAGTTTTGAAAATAATAAAATTGGGATTGACTATACAAGAATTAACAAAAGTAACTTTAAAAATTTTGAACACCTTGCTAACAATACTACTAAACAGTTAGTACAAATTTGTTTTGATCTTGAAAAAGATTCCATAATACAAAAATCCGGTCTTTCAAAAATAAAAAGCTGGGATGAGTTTTATTCTGTTGTTTTTAAAAGCAAGGAAAGCTCATTAAAAGCCATTTCGACAAAAGATTTTATAAGAAATTATATCGAAACTAAACAAAACAAATTTTTCGAATTATTAAACGGGCATAAATTGTTTTTACAAAACGGAAAACTTCCTTTTATGTGGAAACAACTATTTATTGAAGAAGAAATGCCCGAAGTTTATTATTACTTTTATTACAATAAAGATCAGATAAAATACACTCTTGAATGTGAATTGCATAACAAAAAACTCTCTCTTGCAAATGCAATGTTGCTTTCGCGAAATAGAGCAAGAGTAATAATTGACAAAAAAATTTATGAATTTGAATCCGAAATTGACGGTGCCAAGTTGATTCCGTTTTTCTCAAAAAACGAAGTAATTATTGAAAAACTACATATTGAAAATTATATTGAAAAAATCATTCTTCCATTAGTTTACACCAACAAAGTTGTTCCCGAAGGTTTTGAAATCATTTGTATTGATGAAATTGATGCAATAATTTTGAAAGTTCATGAAATTGCAGGGAAACAACAACTTTCACTATTTGATGACAATAAGGAAACACAAAATTCAAATCTGAGTCTGGATATTGAGTTTCAATATCAGGAATTCAGATTTAATCCGGGAAGAATGTCAAAATCAATAAAGTTTGAAAAAACACAAGATAGTTTTTTTATTAAATATGTTGAAAGAGATATAAAAACAGAAAAATATATTGTTACAAGCTTAAAAAAATTCGGTTTAAGTATTGAAAATAAACCACTTATAATTCCTATTCAAAAAGGATTGGATATTTTAAGCGACAAATCGGAGGAATTTCAAAACCTTGGAATTGAAATAATTTTTACGGATAAAAAAGATAAGCCTGGTAAACTTTTCCTGGGAGAAAGAAAATTTGAACTTGTTTTTGATGAAAATCTCGATTGGTTTGATATTAAAGCAAAAATAATATTTGGAGAATTTGAAATTCCATTCCTGAGAATCTTAAATTTAATAAAGCAAAACAAGACCGGTTTTCTGTTACCAAACGGAGAATTGGCTCAAATTCCTGAATGGTGGATAGAGGAATATAAGACAATTTTTGAATTTGTAAAAATTGAAAACGGCACTCCCACTGTTCCAAAGCGATTAATGAAAATTGCTCTGGAAAAGGAGAAATCCGATAGAATAAAAATAAATATAAAAGATAGCCTCCGGAACTTTTTCCTGCGAGAAGCCATGCCGGATTACGAGCTACCAGCTCAATTTAAAGCCTCTCTCCGCCCCTACCAGATGTATGGTTACAGGTGGCTTCGCAATCTTGATGAAGTAGGTTTTGGCGGATTTCTATCAGATGATATGGGACTTGGAAAAACAGTTCAGACTTTGGCCTTGATTCAATGGTTGAGTGAATTGAACAGAGGAACAGTATTATTGGTGGTACCTAAAAGTCTGGTTTTTAACTGGATAAACGAAATAAATAAATTTTGTCAAGATATTAATTATTACGAATTTACAGGTCAGGAAAGGTTAAAAAATGAAAGTATTTTTAACGAATTTAACTTAATAATTACCACTTATTCGATTCTAAGAAGAGATATTGAGTTTTTGTCGTTACATATTTATGATTACTGTATTCTTGATGAGTCTCAATACATAAAAAATCCAAAATCGGATACGGCAAATGCTTGTCAGAAGATAAAAGCCTTACACTATTTGTGTCTAACGGGGACGCCAATTGAAAACAGTGTTTCAGATTTATGGTCACAGATGAACTTCCTGAACAAAGGAATGCTTGGAAGTTTAAATCATTTTTCCAATGCAGTAAAAGACCCACAGAAAGCTGATTTATATCGAAGTTTGATAAGACCTTTTATGCTTAGACGTCGTAAAGAAGAAGTCCTGAAAGACCTACCGGAAAAAATTATCACAGTTGAATATTCTGAAATGACGTCCGAACAATATGAATTTTACAAAGAAATCAGAAATCGTTATCGAGACAGGTTTCTTGACAGTGCAAAAATTGATGGAAAAGTTAATTCTTTAGTTTTCCTTGAAGGTTTGATGCGACTCAGACAAGCAGCAAATCATCCATTTTTGGTTGACAGAGAATATAACGGCGAAAGCGGAAAATTTGAGCAAATTTGCATGAAAATTCAAGAGATTCAGCAGACTGATGCTAAAGTGCTGATATACAGCTCTTTTGTTGAGTACTTAAAATTAGTAAAAGATTTTCTCCTCGAGAATAACATAATTTTCGCCTATATTGACGGCAGTGTAAGAGATCGCGAAGCACAAATAAATAAGTTTAACTCCGATCCGGAATGTAAAGTTTTCCTATTGTCACTAAAAGCAGGTGGATTAGGTTTAAATCTCACAGCTGCACAATATGTATTTTTACTGGATCCATGGTGGAACCCCGCTGCCGAAGCTCAAGCATTTGATCGAGCTCACAGAATTGGACAAAATAAAACTGTTTTTATCTACAAATTCATTTCGCGTTTATCAATAGAAGAGAAAATTTTAAAACTACAATCCCAAAAATCAGAGTTATTTGATAAGTACGTTGAATCAGAAATTAAACCCTCGGATTTTAGCATAGAAGAAGTCTTAAAACTCATTAATGATTAGTTATTTGTACCGCTAATCATTGCATCATAAAAAACTTGATGAATGTTACGATAAATTTTTAAGGACAAATGTTTTTGATTTTTTGAATCGAGATGTATTCTATTTGAAAGAAAAACATATACAAGCTTATATTCGGGATCAACCCACATAACACAACCGGTGAAGCCCGTATGTCCGTATGTTGACGTGGATGCAGAAAGAGCATTGAGATTCTTTTCAGAAGCTTTATCAAAGCCCAAACCTCTGTGATTTTCAGGTTGTTTTGATGTAAACAGTTTTACTGTTTGAGGTGATAAAAATCTTAATCCTCCGTAATAACCATTGTTTAACAACATTTGACCTAAAATAGCCAAATCCCTTGCACATGAAAATAATCCTGCATTTCCGGAAATTCCACCCAACATGGCAGCAGATGGATCATGAACAGTGCCGTGTATTAACTGTCTTCGCCAGTGAAGATCTTTTTCTGTTGGAGCAATATTTTCTTTTTTATAATTATTGTCAAGTGGATTAAAACAGGTGTAAAAAAGCCCCAATGGTTTATAAAACTCTTCGGATAAAAATTTGTCAATAGGTTTTTTATTAACTGTATCAATAATCATCTGAACCAAAATCATATTCATGTCGGTGTATTGATACTTTTCGCGATTAAAAGTTCCAAGACGCTTAATATCCTCGTAAATAGAATCTTCCCAATTCTTTCTGAGGTACATTCCTTCGGCAATTTTTCTTCGAGCACTATCCTTATTATAGGTTTCGGAAAAATAATAATCAAAAGCATTTTTACGAATATCTATTTTCTTTCCCTCCTTCTCCCACTTTTCGAGACTGTCTTTAAATTGTTTTTTGTAAGAATCAACATAAAATAAATAATCCAAAATAGGAAGAGATGGTGCAACACCGCTCTGATGAACCAGCAATGATCTTATTGGAACAGTAAAAATATTTGACGACGGAGTTGGTCTTGTTATAATTGTATCATAAATAACAATCAGAGTATCGTTAATGTGTATGCTGTCTTTGTTTTGCACAATTTTTTCAATTTCTTTCTTTGTTTTATTCAGTATCGAAACAGTATCAATAAATACAACAGTATCCGGCTTTATTTTGAAATAATTAATTTTTTTATTTTTGAAATAATCTCCAAACTTATCATTAAGTTTAATTTTACCGGTCTCTACCATTTTCATCATGGCTAATGTTGTTGAAAAAATTTTTGTTAGCGAAGCCACATCATACATTGTAAATTTTGTAACAGGACTTGATTTTGAATAATCTTTATACCCAAAAGATTTATCATAAATTACAACCCCATCCTTAATGGCAAAAACCTGACAACCCGGAAAAGCTCCCTTATTCATTGCATTTTGGACGAGGCTGTCAATCCGTAACAAAACTTGAGAATTAATCCCAACCTCTTCCGGCAAAGTATATCTAATTCTCGAAGACTCTGTTCTCAACCCATACCCGGCCTTAATGCTGTCATTTAAAGAAATTGGCAAAATTCCATTTATCCCTATACCTCCAAAAACCGACTGTGCAAGTAAACTTAATGCCTCAGAAGAATCAAAATAAGAATTTATAATAACATCGGCATTAGTATTTAAAAGACTTTCATTTAAAACCCCAATATTTATAAAGAGCTTTTTACATTCACATTTATTGACAAAGTTTAAGATGTTTTCGTCAATTTGTCCGGAAAGATTTTCATACAAAAATATCATCAATGAACGCTTTTCAGGGCAGCTTAATTTTGAATTTAAATTATAATATGTTACATTAAAATTATTGGAATACTCACTTAACGCATTTATAAAATCTGAACATCTATCTTTATGGTATGCAAAAATTCTTATGCCGAGATTTATTTCCTTCAAAGGAATAAGTTCATTTTCATTCCTTATCAAAACAAAACTTGATTGAATCAAACGACTTTTTAAAATTTTTACTTTAATACTGTCTGCATCAAAATCAGAATTATATTCGCCTGCTGATTTTATCCAATTAACCGCTCTAAGTATTTTGTAAATTTTTAAATCAACCTCAAATTTTTTATAGTTTTTCTTAAAAGTCCTCACAAAATTTTCTTTGTCATATTTGGTGTTACCTGTATATATAAAGATATCCGGAATTTTAGATTCAATTATTTTATCAGAACTTAATATTTCATTTGTTTTATAAACAATAATTCCATCAAATTTTTTTGAATTCAAATAATTGATAAAATCTAAATTATTCGAAACAACTCCACACAAGCCAATAGAACTAATATCATCAAAAATTTTATGGGAGATATTACTATCAATACCGCTAAAATCAATAAAACTTAAAATTTTTGCTTTATGCAGGTATGTAATTCTTAACTTAAGATTTTCCAGAAACACTTTATAATAAGTTGTATCACAAGAATATAACTCCTGTGGTATTTCCAGAATAAGTCCATTTTTATTATTTTTCGAAATCAATTCGGTTTGCAACGAAAAATAATACTGCAAAAACAGACTATCCCTAACCGATGAAATAATATATTGAGGATAAGCAGTAAAATTTTTGGAGTCTAAAACTGACAAAGAATTAGAATATACAGCATTAAACAAGTATTTTCCATCCAGTTCAAATTGAAAACCGTAAAGTTTTGCACTATAGCCAATAGGTAAACTATCCTCCCGAATTAATAATGCCTCAACTTTGGATTTAATTTTTAAACTTCTGACTATACTGTCACATTCATTACACTCTAATTTGTAAAATTCAGCTTTGCCGTTGGTAAAGTTTTCACGAGACCCAAAAATGTATTTTACGAGTATTAAAACACATAACAACAGTAAAGAAATAAAAATAATTACAATTATATTTTTTCGGCTAAAAAATTTATGCACTTTATAAAATTTTAAAAACCAAATATAACAAAATCCAGACAAGAATTTTTCCATGCAAATTTTTTTAGATTAATTCTGGCATAACAACATATTTTGAAAAAAATATAAAAGAAGCATTTATATTCAAGATAAATAAATATTTTATAACCACAAAATTTTGTATAATTTAATTTTAAGCATTTCAAAAATACAAACTGCTTTTTTAACAACATTATTTTGAATATGAACATCTTTGAGAGTAAAAAAATTAAAACCAATTTTTTCCACATTATTTTGTAGCAGAGTAATTATTTAATAATTCTTTACAGATTTTCCGAAAAAATGAACAACAAAATTTTGAAGATGAACTCCAAAAAACCTACTTTATTTTATCTCCCAAATAATTTACATTTGCAATAAAAATTTAGACATGGAATTTAAAATTTTACAATCGCTACCTTTTGCTGTTACGGTTTGCAATAGGGATGCTGAAATTATTTACATGAATGATAAATCAGTCTCAACTTTTCTAAAGAATTCTGAAGACTCAATTATTGGAAAATCTCTTTTTGATTGTCATAAAGAAAAATCTGTTTTAAAAATTAAAGAACTACTTAATTCTGGAGGCACAAATACATATACAATTGAGAAAAACGGAGTGAAAAAATAATCTACCAATGTCCGTGGTATCAAGAAGGAGAAATTGCCGGATTAGTTGAGATTTCAATTATTTTACCTGATGAAATTCCTCACTTCATTAGATAAAATCTATTACAAAAATAACTTTTCTTCAAGCTCAGGCTTAAGATTATTAAGCCTGCAAAATTCCTTATACAGAGTAATTATTGATTTTCTCCCTTTTTCGCCCATGTTTATAGTAAAATAATTAACATATAATTTAATGTGATTATAAATTACATCATCATCAAGTTCATAAGCGTTTGATTTAACGAAACCATAAGTTTGTTCCGGATTTTCGAGTGCTGCAACAACACTGTTTTTAATCAACAAATTTAATTTTGCTTTCAAGTTCTCGTCCAAACTTTTTTTAACAGCAATACCTCCAAGTGGGATAGGACAATTGAATATATTTTCCCACATTTCGCCAAGGTCGGCAATTTTTTTCAATCCTTTTTGATGATATGTAAATCTACTTTCGTGAATAATCAATCCGGCATCGCATTCATCATCTAAAACAGCTTGTTCAATATCAGAAAACAAATAAACTTTTTTCTCCAAAGCATTCGGAAAAAATATTTTTAGCAATAAATTGGCCGTAGTGTTGTATCCTGGAATAGCAATTTTACAATGAATGATTTCATCGGGATAAATTTTACGCTTTGAAACCAATAGTGGACCACAATTTTCTCCCATCGCTGAACCGGAATCAAGAAGCTGATATTTATCAATAACATCAAAAAACTTATTATAACTAAGTTTTATTAAATCAAATTCACCGGTTTCAGCCAATTGATTCAGAACATCAATATCAGCTATATGATATTCAAAATCAAAATCTCTGAATTTATTTACCATAAAGTCAAAAATGAAAGTATCATTCGGACAGGAGGAAAAAGCTATTTTAATTTTCATTACAACTTTGTTTTTATGAATTTTATTAAAATATCTGAGTAATTTTGAATTGGAGTTTTAAAATCCCAATTACTTATATTATCGCCTACAAAATTTGAAATACCACGAATTTGAATAAAACATTTTTTGTAATGCTTACATATCATCATAAAGGCAGCACCCTCCATGCTTTCTATCTCGGCATCATTAAAATTGTATTTGCCCGGATAATTTATCGTAACAGCCCGACACTTTTTTACCGAATGAAAATATGCGGGATAATCCGATGTATTTTGAATTTTTCCTCCAGTAAGGATATTTGAATATTTTTGATTAACCGAAGTTTTAAAAGCTTCCACTGGTAAATTGTTTTTATCGTGAATTAACAAATCGGCAAATCTGTCAACTGTTACGTTAACAACTTCTCCAACTGATAACTCATTTTTATATGCTCCGGCAACTCCAATATTTATAATTAAATCATAATTTCTGAAATTAACCTGTGTAAATAAAGAGAACATCACAGCCGGCGTTCCAACGCCTGTAATAATAATATCAACATTAGATTCTTTGCTTTGAAAAAAGTCAGGAGCTTTCTCAATAAAAGCAAATTCCGAAATAATTTTTTCGGCTTCAAAATATGTTGCTGCAACTAAAAGAATATTCATTTCCGAAATTAGTGTTAATTATATATTAAAACAAAATTAAGATTTTTGATTTAAAATTATTTTATTTGCAAAAAATTATAGTATGAAAAAAAATTGTTGCGAACCGCATAAAGAAAACGGTTATCAAAAATCAGAAAAATATAATCCCGAAACCACAAAAAGAATATCTGAATTATATAGTGAAATTATTTGTTTGCTTGGTGAAGACATATCGCGAGAAGGTCTTGAAAAAACACCTCAACGAGTAGCAAAGGCAATGCAATTTTTAACTCAGGGGTACAATCAGGATGCTGAGGAAATACTTCGTTCTGCGATGTTCCGCGAAGAATACAGGCAGATGGTCATTGTAAAAGATATAGAAATATACAGTCTTTGTGAACATCACATGCTCCCGTTTTACGGTAAAGCACACGTAGCTTATATTCCAAATCATTACATTACCGGGCTTAGTAAAATAGCTCGAGTAGTTGACGTTTACGCCAGAAGATTACAAGTTCAGGAAAGATTAACAACTCAAATTAAGGATTGTATTCAAAACACACTTAAACCACTTGGAGTTGCAGTTGTTATTGAAGCCCAACACATGTGTATGCAAATCAGAGGAGTTCAAAAACAAAACTCAATAACTGTTACCTCCGATTTTACAGGAGCATTTTTAAAAGAAGCCACAAGAGAAGAATTTTTATCGTTAATTAAATTAAATAAGTATTAACCAAAACCAGATTATATGAAAGCTTATGTTTTTCCGGGACAGGGTTCTCAATTTGTTGGAATGGGTAAACCATTATACGACAACAACCCTAAAGCCAAAGAACTTTTTGAAAAAGCTAATGAAATTTTAGGATTTAGAATTACCGATATCATTTTTAACGGAACAGATGAAGACCTCAAACAAACAAAAGTTACACAACCTTCAATCTTTTTGCATTCGGTAATAACTTATTTATGCCTCGAAGATGCCCCCAACCCTGCTATGGTTGCAGGACATTCTCTTGGTGAATTTTCTGCTCTCACTGCTGCCGGGGCACTATCTTTTGAAGATGGATTAAAACTCGTTTACAAAAGAGCTCTGGCTATGCAAAAAGCTTGTGAAATAAATCCATCAACTATGGCTGCAGTTTTAAATCTCGATTTCGAAACTATTGACAGAATTTGTTCTGAAATTGATGATATTGTAGTTGCTGCAAATTATAATTCCCCCGGACAGGTTGTTATTAGCGGAACTAATTCCGGAATTGACCTCGCAATGGAAAAACTTAAAGAAGCCGGCGCAAAAAGAGTTATAAAATTACCCGTTGGCGGAGCTTTTCATTCTCCTCTCATGGAACCTGCAAGAGAAGAATTAAGTATTGCCATAAATCAAACTCATTTTAATACACCTGTTTGCCGGATTTTCCAAAACGTTGATGGACTTCCACATACCGAACCTGAGACAATTCGCGAAAATTTAATTAAACAGCTCACCAGTCCTGTTCGTTGGACTGATTGCGTTCAGAATATGATTACTCACGGCGCTAAACATTTCATAGAAGTAGGTCCCGGAAATGTTTTACAAGGACTTATCTCAAAAATTGACAGAAATGTGAGCGTAGAAGGAAGAAGTTAATATTTTTTAAACCGGGTGAAAGCTCGGTTTTTTATTTATAAGATTTAAAAATCCTCTATTACTTTATCCTTAATAAATTTGCAATAATTATTGAGTTAAGTTTTTATTTTTGTATTGTAAAAGATTTTTTATGAAAAAGTTTTCCGGAATTTTTATCTTCTTAGCATTTTTCATAACTACTACTGCATTTTGTGTAGAACTCAGAAAGCCAACAAAGGCAGACACCCCGTCCTTCTCAGGAGATAATCAGGTTCAGCTTATAAACACAAAAACTGAAAATCCAATTCGTGTTTTGGTTGTTGACGAAAATAATAATCCGCTGGCTAATCATAAATTGATATTTCGAGTAATAAATTATCCTAAAAATGCAAAAAACTTTAAAATACTTAATACCGAAGTAATAACCGACAGCACCGGAATTGCAGAAACCCATTTTAAAATTGGAGACAAAGAAGGATATTATGAGATTTTAGTTTTATCTGCCGATAATCCTTATGCAAAACCTTTGCTTTATACCATTAAAGCTCAAAAAAAGTCTTGGATATTTTTCATTATCATGGGCTTGCTTGGAGGAATAGCAATTTTTCTGTTTGGAATGGACTTTATGAGTAAAGGATTACAAACATCAACAGGAACAAAACTAAGAAACATCCTGCATAAATTTACCTCAAACAGATTTCTGGCTCTTATTGCCGGTATTATTGCAACGGTAATTTTCCAGAGTTCATCAGCAACAAGTGTAATGCTTGTGGGTTTTGTCGAAGCAGAAATTTTAAGTTTTACACAAACACTTGGCATGCTTCTCGGTGCCGGTATTGGGACCACAATTACCGCACAACTTATAGCTTTAAAATTAACGGATTATTCATTGATATTTGTTGCTGTCGGTTTCTTTTTGATGATTGCTGCAAAGAAAACTGTTACCTCAAACATAGGTAAGGCAATTTTAGGTTTTGGATTTATATTCTTTGGAATGTTTATAATGTCCGAGGCAATGTATCCACTTAGAGAATATCCAGAATTTATCAACTTGATGCTTCGATTAGAAAATCCATTTTTAGGAATTTTAATAGGTTTTGTATTTACAGCTTTAATTCAAAGTAGTGCAGCGTTTATAGGTATCCTTATTACAATAGGTTCTAAAGGACTAATTAGTCTCGAAGCAGCAATACCTCTGATTTTAGGAGCAAACCTCGGAACCGGAATGACAGCAATATTAGCAAGCATTAACACAGGTCGAGAGGCTAAAAGAGTTGCTTTTGCACATACTCTGTTTAAATTCATTGGCGTAATTGTGTTTGTGTTGTTTATCCCCGAATTTGCAATATTTCTTAAAAAAATTACTCCTGCTGCATCAAACGAAATTGATGATTTAGCAAAAGTTTTACCTTTTCAGATTGCTAATACTCATACATTTTTCAGTTTATTCGTCGCTGCTTTATTGTTGCCTTTTCTTAATATTATGGCAAAACTTATTATTTTTATTATTCCGGATAAAAAGACAATTGAAGAAAAATTCAGCCTCAAATATATTGATAAATCATATATCTCCTCCCCTGCACTTGCATTGAGCTTGGCTAAAAAAGAAACCGAACGTATGGGTGAAACTGTGAAAGAATTAGTTTCTTTATCTTTAGTCCCTTTTATTAATAAAGATGAAAAAATATTTTCACGATGGCAGATTTTGGAGAACGAATCTGATTTCTTAAAAAACAACATAAATAAATATCTAATTTCTGTTGGTGCTGAAAACTCCTCTCCTGAAAACCTTAACGAAGCTTTCCAGATTATGTATGTAGTGAAAGAATTAGAAATGATTGGAGATATTGTTAATACAAACATAAAAAAACATGCAGAAAAATTCATTACTCAAAATCTGGATTTCTCAGAAGAAGGACAAAACGAATTAAAAATTTTGCAGGAAAAATGTCTTAAACAAATTTCAAGATCTATCGAAGTATTCAATGAAGTTAATCTTGAGAAAGCTGCTCATGTTAAAAATAAGTTTAAAAAATATTCTGCTCTTGCCGAAGAATTGGAAAGGCATCATTATTCGCGTTTAATCGAAAATAATCCCAAATCCATTTCGAGTTCCGAAATTCATCTCGAACTGATTGGATTATTAAATGCAATAAATCGCCATGCTACTAATATTTCGAGAATACTGATAAACTGGAATTCTCAAAAAAATTAATTCTTGCTCTGAAATTTTACAGTTTTAAAAGATTTTAAATAACTTTCCATCTCGGAATGTAGTTCTTGTGCAGGTTTTAAATCTTCAATTATTTTTATTAAATTCTGAGTTTCTGCATTTATAGCTTCGCTTCTCTTTAAATAAAACTCTCTCAAATTACTTAAATATCTTATCACATTTGCCTGATCCTTAAGTATTGACGCATCTTTCTCGGCTTCTTCATACCAACCTAATAATTTTCGAGGCATATCAATCGGACCAAATATGTTCCTTGGATCGTAAATAGTTAATAAGTCCTCTGCTCCTGTTGGTATTGATGTTCCCCAATTAATATAATTTTTAAATACCGACTTAAGAATATTGGATGAAAAGGTCATTTGAGTATTTAACAACATGGAATTTATTTCTTGAACATTATGCAAACAAATTTTACTTGCTTCAATCCATTTTGTTTTAAGTTCGTTTAATTTTTGAATATGTTGCATCGAAAGATCGGATGGTAGTCCTATAAGAGTGATTTCGCATTCAAATTTCGAATCCTTTTGCTTGGCTCTATCAATGTTGGATTTTAAATCCGAAAGTGAATTTTTGAGATTATTCCAATTGGTTCGTGCCGAGGACCAATTTTTATTTATCAGATCTTTTTCAATAAGATTATAAAAACTTTGTATTCTGTCGAGGTTATTTCTGATGCTGAAATCTTCGTGTCCTTTAGCTTTTATGTTATTTGAAGAATACCACACTCCTGGTTCTGATTCAATAACAAAATAAAATGTTGCAGTACCATCATAAGTTTCATCTTCCTCATGAACTCCTCCCGGAGCATGACGTACATAATGCCATTTTGTTTTAGAATTTACCTTGAAAAAAACTTTGGAATAATTTCCGGGCTTAAATTCTACTGTTGCAGTTCTGGAAATATTTCCGCCGGAAGATCCTTTTGTTATTACTACCTCCGGCCCCGATGTGAAATTTGCCATCTCTTCTGTTAAAGTCCAAACACCCCGAAATTGCCCCTGATTTATATTAAAACTAATTCCATTTTCTCCATAAGACTCTATAACAGTATTTTTACCAACATTGGCATACTTATAAGGATTGGAACAATAATCTCTTCGTCCCCCGTAGAGTATGGCTTCCACTTGAACCCTTTCGCCCGAACGAACTTTAATCTCAGTTCCATTTTGATATTCCTTTCCGTTAACTTTTAATGTAACAAATGGCGTTCTAAATGGGTCTGCCGAATACAAACAACTAAAGTTAAATACAACTGCTGCAACAATTAATAATATTTTAATCATAATATTTTTGTTTTTTGTGTAAATTTACAATTATTTTTTTTAATTTGCATTATATTGAACAAATTAACCATAATATTAACTAAAAAAAATCATAAGTATGAAAATAAAAATTCTATTTGTACTAATAGCATGCATAGTTTTAACAACTTCCGCGTTATAATCTCAAACAAACATAAATCTGGTTGAATATAATAACCATTTATTATACCATTACACCCTTCTTGACAATTATCTTTCAGATTTCGTTTATTCAATCTACGACCCAGATGTAACAGCATCGGAGGTAATCCAAAAATATAATTTTCTTAAAAAAAACTGTAAATATAACGGGAAACTTTGAGAGCAATTAAGCCGATTTCAACAGATGATTGTTTCTATAAATCAATAGTTTCTTTTTATGATATCACAAACAGTATAATAAACAATGAATATCAACAAATTATAGATATGTATTCTCAAGAATGGAAAGAATACTTTGGTGAAAAAATTATGAATTTAGAAGAAACTTCAACTAAGAAAATTGTTGATGGCGAAAATAATGTAATAAACTGTCAAGAGAAATTCGCCACAAAAAACGACCTGAATCTTCAAAAGTAATTTGAATTATAATATTTTACTTTACTATCCGGCGATATTCTTAAAATAAAACTTTTAAAGTTTTATACTTCTATTTTTTTGTAAATACGTTTTTCAGTTTTTACTATTATAAGGGTTCAAATCACTGCCGAAAACTTTCTTTAAAATGTCTGTAATTCTGGCAACAGGATCTTGTCGTATTTTTTGTTCTTCCTTAGCTACCATCAAAAACAAACCATCAAGAGCTTTTTTAGTTACATAATCATTCAAATCGGTATTTACTGTCTGTCCTCCTGTGATGTTCATCGCTGTATTATATTTATCGGCCAGTGGCGTCCAATATTTTGCGAGCATTACCTTCTCGTTGGCTGCCACGACTTTCGGATAAAATTTATCGTATAGTATATTGTAGGTGGTTTTTCTAAGATATTGAGTTGCTTCATCATCTCTACCCTTTAAAATACTAATTGCATCATTTATTGTCATTTGACGAATTGCAGCCACAAAAACATCTTTTGCTTCTTTGGCTGCTTCTTCGGCAGCACGGTTAAGCTTTTCTTCGAATTGCGTAACTTGATTTTTTAATCCCATTTTTTCGCAATATTCTTTCACTTTTATAGCTTCTTCCGGAAATGGGATTTTTATTTCGGGATTACGGTAGTATCCATTTAATTGACTTACAATATCCACAGTATTCCCAATACCTACGGTAAGAGCTTCTTTTAATCCCTGTGCAACCTCCTGTTGAGAGAGTCCAGGTTTAGTAACTCCTCCAGAATTATTTAAAATTTCCTGTAATACATCACAGCTTGTCAAAAGCAAAACTATACCAATAAGTGCGAAAATCTTTTTCATAGTTATAAATTTTAGTTTTAACAAAATTAAAACAAATGTCTAAACGGTATCAAAACACTTTCAATAATTTTTTGAACAAAATGACGCTTCTTCCAGATTTCATAGTTAAATTCAATACAATATTTTTGAGTTTCGATAATATGATTTCTCAGAATTTGTAAAATTCGCTCATCAGTACCGCTAATATTAATTTCATACATAAATCTGAAACTTCTGTAATCAAAATTGCTGGACCCGAAAAAAAACCAATCATCATCAATAAGCACGATTTTGGAGTGAAGATTTGAAGGAGTATATTGAAAAATTTTAATGTCGTTTTTAAAATATTTTCCAAAATATTTATCTCTGAGTATATCAAAAAGTTTAACGTCTGAATTTAGAGGCACTAAAACTGTAATTTGAACACCTCTGCGAGCAGCATTTATTATTGCACGTCTTAAACTGCTTCCGGGTAGAAAATATGGGGTCTCGATTACAATGCTTTGCCTGGCATTATTAATCATTTTTTTTAGTTTATCTCTAACAGGCTGATAAACATTTCCCGGCACATCTCTTATTATTTTTATACAATCATAACTAAGTATCCTTGTTTTCTTTTTTTTGTCAATGAAAATTTTTTTTGCTCCCAGAAAGTCTTCGAGAAAAATATTTTCTAGTTTTTGAGATATTTCACCTGTAAACCTTGCAGCAAATTCCCTCCACGATATCGAATACGAAGTAATATTATTTGAGCCGAGATAAGAAATAGTAGAATCAACAATCAAAAGTTTTCGATGATTTCTCAAGTGATTTGCCGAAAAAATATCCCAGCTAAACTTTAATTTTTCAAAAAATTCAACCTCGCCTCCAAGTTGAATAAGCTTTGAAAAAAAACTTTTTGATACACTCGTCCCCCAATCATCAATTAAAATTTTAACTTTTACTCCTTCGGCAGCTTTTTGAGTAAGTACATCCCGAAATTTTTGCCCCACAAAATCATTGCAAAATTTATAGGTTTGCAAATAAACCTTATGTTTTGCAGTTTTAATATCCTCTATCATTGCAGAGAACAAAGTCAACGGATCATCAAAGCCTTTCACATCATCAATCAAAGAGGAATATATCATTGCAACAAAATTATTTTGTTTTTTTATACATAATTCTCGACACTTTTGCAGCAGTTTTTCTGGCAACTTTTCTGGTTAAATCTTCAAAAATGTCTGTATCTAATTCTTTATAGGTATAAACCGAATTGTCCTTATTAGTTCCAAATATAATTTGCCAGAAAGTTCTATCCGTACTAAGTTTTTCATCTTTTCCTGCAAAAACATTATGCTTTTTTAAACCAACAAAACTAAAAGGTTCTTTTCCGATATAAAAATCAAGGCTTAGGTTACAAGATGTTACATAATAAGTGTTAACTTGTTGGGATTGTTCATAATTTTTAAATTCTTTAATTTCAAATTCTTCATAATATTTTAAATCTTGAATTCTTATGGTAAACGAGTTTAAAACTTTCAACGAGTAATTATCGCTTTTATCAATTAAGAGTACTACATTATAATCTTTAAGACGATTTCTAAACTCTTCGATAAATATTTCTTTAAGTTTTTCCGAATTGGTATTTTTTAAATATTTAGAAGAATTATAATTCTCGAGTTTTATTGAATTATCAATCGGCGTCAAATACAGATAATGTGTGTTTTCGAGTTTTCGCCCAACAGAACATGAAATTAGCAAAAAACCTAAAATAATTAAACAGATATTCGTTCTAAAATTTTTCATCTTTAAAATTTTTCTTACAATAACAAAAATCATTCAAAAAAAATTTAAACAAATCAATAATCGGTTATTTTCCTATTAAACAAGAGATATCCAAAATTAACAACAAAATATGATTTATGGTTTTCACTCGGATAATAATTATAACAAAATGACAAAGGTCCTAAAGGAGTGTGAAAAACTATTGAAGCTCCGCCCATAAAGTGTAAAAAAGCCAATGGTTCGGAGTAATGTGCCGCAAAGACTCTGTCATAAGGTGTTATCTTCAATATTTTTTCGTATGGAGCAAAAGCATAAAATTCTGTTCTGAAGCTAAATTTATCTGTTATGCAATAAATTGGTTTTATTCCTGCCGCAAAATAAGTATTGGCATAAAAATCGGGTAAAAATAATGTTTTTGAGTGTATTAAAGGTTTGAATGAATATGCCGAAAGAATTGAAGAATGATAATTCCTGAAAAAATCTTTGTTACTTAATTGCATCTCAAAATGTAACCCTATGCAAAACTTCTTTGAGATCCTATTATAGCTTTCGCTCTTCATAAAAATGCTTATCCATGAATGATATTTTTCATAACTGTCGGATAGAGCTGTAGTGGATCCTGGAATGTTTTTTTCCGTTCCTCCCGTATATCGAATTGAAATTACATTTTCAGCACCTTTGGTTGCAAACTGCGGATAATCCAAATTATTCCTGATAATTGAAAAATGTATGGTTTTCGGAGTAAAAATAGTATAATCGGCGGTATCGGTTGCTAAATAATAATTTGTTTGGAAATAACTCCATGTTTGAATTCCTCCAGCAATCCCAATTTTTATAATACTTTTTTTATTCAATGGCACAAAAGCATCCAATCTCGTTCCATTATCAAAATTTACTATGTAAGGAGGTCGTGAATCCAGAGAAAATAAGCGAGATATTCCTCTGAAGTAGTCAATTCTATTAATACTTGATTCAAACTGTAATGCTAAAGGCAAACTCAATGGCAAATCAATACGTCCTGTAAAATTTATAGAACTGTAAAGTCTGCCGAAATAAACATTTGATTTTAACAAAAGGGAATAATTTTTTAAAACTTTGTAAGAAGCTCCAAAAAAGCCTGTATTAGAATATGTGCTCGATAAATTTGCTCCGAACATAAAATTCAATCTTTCACTTTTTTTAACATTCAGATTTACATCAAAAAAGCAGGTAGAGTCATTATATTTTGCAATTGGAGCAGCAGATTTTATTTGAAAATCATTAATTAACTTATAGTACTCGTTCTCGAATTGTTTTAAATTCAATTTTTCATTTGGTCTTTTAATGCTACGTTTTATGTATTCCTTAACAGGCTTATCAACACCCTTAATAAATATCTGATCAAACATTAAATACGGAACTCTATCTCTGAATATTTCTCTCTTTTGATTTAATTCTTCAAAAGATTGTCGCCTGTCAATACGTGCCAGGATAGAATCCATTACCTGATAACATGCTTCATACCCAATATTGCTGATCTCATCAACCCTATGAAAGTCGAGCAATCCCACATCATCCAGGTTTAATCGGATTGTAATTCCTTTGTTTTCGTCAATAAAATATTCACGCTGTTCGCCCATTACAAGATTTTCAATCTGAGCCATCAAATTATCAGGATCCGGTTTTTGTGTTACTCCCGATACAACAACTCCAATCATAAAATCTGGCGAAAACTCCTTCAACATAACATCATCAGGAAAATTATTGTAAATTCCTCCATCAAAATAGAGAGTTCCGTCTATTTCAACAGGTTTAAAATAAAAAGGAAAAGTCATTGATGCTCTTACAGCCAGACCCAGATCTCCTTTTTTAAAAACTACAGCTTTATTGTTATAAACATCCGATGCAACACACCTGAAAGGAACAAATAAACTGTCGAAATCTTCATTAGCTGCTGCAGTATATTGAGTAAAATACTCCATTATTCCTAAATCCATTGGTTGAGTAGCTATCAAATTTGTAGGTAAACTTACAGATAATGATTTTTCCCTTCTAACTACACCTACTGATAAAAACGAAATATCCGGATCGAGCTTTTTGAAAAAATAATAATGTTTTTCGGGAATAATTCCGTTATAATAATTATAAAACCTTTCATCTTTAAACATTTCAATCATTTCGTCCGGTGTAATTCCGCAAGCGTACAAAGCACCTACAATTGCTCCTATTGAAGTCCCTGTTACATAATCAATCGGGATGTTGTTTTCTTCCAGAGCTTTTATAACACCAATATGGGCTAATCCTTTTGCTCCTCCCCCGCTCAAAACTAAACCAACTTTTTGAGAAAACAAATTGCCTCCTGCAAATAACAAGAACAAAACAATTAATAATAATGATTTCAATATTTTATTGGAATTGTGCGAAAACATAAAAATTTATATCCTCAAAATTATCCTTTTAATGTTACATTTGCATTAAGTTTTGAACAGCTAATTTAAAACTAATTTTTCAAATAGGATAGTTTATGACGGAAACAATAAAAAATTATTTCAAATTAGTAAAATTCAGTCATACTGTTTTTGCAATGCCCTTTGCTCTGCTTGGATTTTTCATGGCCGTGGAGTTATATAATTATGATTTTACGGCACGTATTTTTATTTTGATTATTTTATGTATGGTTTTTGCCCGTAATGCAGGAATGGGATTTAATCGCTATGCCGACCGCCTCATAGATGCAAAAAATCCAAGAACTTCAAGCAGAGAAATTCCTGCAAATAAAATAAAATCTCGCAATGCACTTATCTTTGTAATTGTTAATTCTATATTATTTATAATATCAACATATTTTCTCAATGTTCTATGTTTTATTTTATCACTGCCGGCTCTGGCAATAATTTTATTTTATTCATACACAAAACGGTTCACCTACCTTTCTCATGTTTTTATCGGTTTAGCTCTAAGTATAGCTCCGTCAGCTGCATTTATTGCCGTAACTGGAAATTTGTTTTTTCCTGTTATTATTCTTTCGCTTTTAGTTTTATTCTGGACAGCCGGTTTCGACATAATTTACTCGCTACAGGACGAAGAATTTGACAGAAATGAAAATTTACACTCCCTACCGGCACGATTTGGCAGGAAAACAGCTCTCGGAATAGCCCGAATATTTCACATAACATCATTTATACTTAGCTTGATTTTTATTTATTTGATTGGCATCAACATTTTAAACATTTTGGGCACAATTGTTTTTGGAATTATGCTTTTTTATCAAAACAAAATTGTAAAAGTTGATAATATTAGCAAAGTAAATTTAGCCTTCGGAACCGTTAACGGTATTGCGTCTGTTGTTTATACAATGATTATTATACTTTCTTTTTATTTTTCGTTTTGAAGAACCGAAATAAATATCATAAAATTTGTATCACAATGGGAGCATAAATAAAGAATCTGATTATTCTAAAAACTCCTATGAACACTAAATTTTTCAGAGGAAACTTCATTGCTCCGGCAACAGTACATGCAACCGCATAAGGCAAAGGGAATAGTGCTGCTATAATAATAAACAAAGAACCCCACTTTTTAATTTTATCAACATGAGTAGAATAAAACTTTAAAACTCTTTGTTTTATCGAAGGAATTTGGCGTATAGAAACTCCAATACCATAAGCGGCTAAACCTCCTAAATAAGAAACAAATCCTAAAACTCCAACCATTAAATAAAAATTATCAAACTCACTTACCCAAAGGATAAAAAAATCAGGAGGTATCAAGCCTAAAATACTTTCTGATATAAAAAAACTTAACAAAACTATTGGTGTGGAAAAATTATCAACAAGATATTCCGGTAATTCCGAAAGCTTGATTATAAACTTGTTTATCACGAAGGCAAGAATAAAAACAAAAACTAAAACCAAAAATATCTTTATAAGATTACTTATAACAAAAGAATATAGACCGGTTTTTTTGTAATACCGATAATAAATATTAAATGAATTGAATATATTTCTTTCAATCTTTTTCATCCGTGCACAAAATAAATCAAAATATTTAGTGTGTTGTTAAAAATTTACTTAAAAATTAACATTAAAATGTATAATTTTACAACCTATTTACGTTTATAAAGAAACATTTTTTGATGACAAAAGTTATGAGATTATTGCTGTTGATAGTTATTTATGTTTTACCTTTCATGGCTTTTGCTCAATCCGGATTTAATTTCTGCAATGAAATTGAAAGTAAAAAAAATATTAAAAGTTTCGATAAGGCTGTTGATTTATACAAGAAAGGAAATTTTACAGAATCCGAAAAAATTCTTCTTAAAATAAGCGACGAGGAAAAAGATTTTACAGAGGTCTGGTATTTGCTCTCCGAGATTTATTATTCACAATACAATTCTGCTACAAATCCCAAGTCATCGAATATTTCATTTCAGAAATATATTAGATGTTTAGAAAACATTGTTGCTTCCTGTCCGCAATTTAACAAATATGAATATAATTACATCCTGGGTAAACACTATTTTAATCGCGACGAAAATCAGAAAGCACTTAAATATTTGAATGTTTATTTAAGCAATGCAGATAAAAATTCTAAAAACTACAAAGATGCCCAAAACACTTACGATTACATAAATACATATTTAAACTTAGTTAACTCTCCTGTTCCATTTAATCCGGTTGTTGTTGAAGGATTATCAACTGTAAATGACGACTATTTACCCGTAATTTCCCTTGACGGAAGTATTGCCTTCTTTACTAAGGCATATATGAAAAAAGACCTTAACTCAATTTATGTGGACAAATTTACGGAAGAGTTTACAATGGCAACATCAAGCGATGAATCAGGTTTGAAGTTTTCGAATACATTACCAATGCCCTATCCTTTCAATACCGGGAAAAATCAGGGAGCAGCTTCAATAACTATTGATAACAGCATTTTATACATCACGATATGTGAATTTGTAAGTCGAGATTATGATAATTGCGATATTTATTATTCTGTTAAGCGTGGAAACAATTGGTCGGAACTTATACGTCTTGGCCCGGAAATCAATGGAATAAACACATGGGAATCACAACCCTCTATTTCTGCTGACGGAAAAACTTTGTATTTTGCATCAATTCGTGCGGGCAATGTTGGTTTCGACCCAAACAACCCTACATCAGATATCTGGTATTCTACAAAAAATCCGGATGGGACATGGTCAAAAGCAAAAAATCTTGGTCCTCCGATAAATACTCCCGGTAACGAAAAATCACCTTTTATCCATTCCGATTCACAAACTTTGTACTTTTCTTCGGATGGCCACCCCGGACTTGGCGGATACGATATTTTCTTCTCAAAATTCAGAGATAACATCTGGACACAACCTGTGAATATGGGCTATCCCATAAATACTAAAAGCGATGATCTTGGATTCATTGTTAATACACAAGGCACAAAAGCATACTTTGCCAGTAACAAATTAAACGGGCTCGGAGGCTGGGATATTTATGCTTTCGACCTTTATCCCGAAGCTCGTCCCGAAAAAGTTATGTTAATTAAAGGACAAATTATTGCCGAATATGGCGACAGCCTTAATAATGCAAAACTCGAAATCAGAAATACCAGAACAAAAGAAATAAGCGAAGGGATAATTAATGAAAACGATGGAAATTATGCCGTTGCTGTTACTACTGATACAACTCAAAATGATTCATACCTTTTACTTGTAAAAAAAGAAAATTACAGTTTTGCATCTGCTCTTATTGAACCTACCACTGAAATTATTGAAACTCCGCTGCAAATTGATTTTGAAATTAAACCTATCGAAAAAGGGAAAACTGTTGAACTCAACGATATTTATTTCGCCACAAATTCTTATACAATCGAGCCCAAAAGCTTTCCGGTACTCGATGCTTTTGCCGATTTTCTGAAAGAAAATCCTAAAATAAAAATCGAGATTCGCGGACATACAGATAATGTAGGCTCTCTCCAAATGAATATGACCTTATCAAATCAAAGAGCAAAAGCCGTTTACGATTATCTTATTAACAAGGGCATTGAACCTGCTAGAATGAAATTTAGAGGCTACGGTCCTAACATGCCAATAGCTGATAATAATACCGAAGCCGGAAGAGCAAAAAACCGACGCACCGAGTTTTTTATCCTTGAATGATGATAAAATAAAAATTCCGGTCTGAACAATACACAAAATCATCAAACCGGTCAAATAAAAAAACTCCAAAGCATAAATACGATGGAGTTTTATCTTTTTGAAGAAAATTCTTAGAAACGCTTTTCCTGAATACGTGCTTTCTTTCCTGTTAAATTACGTAAGTAGAAAATACGAGCACGACGCACTTTACCAACCTTATTTAATTCAATTGACTCGATAAATGGAGATGCAAAAGGGAAAATTCTTTCTACTCCATAAGCACCTGACATTTTACGAACAGTAAAAGTAGCAGTATTACCCTGTCCTTTAATCTGCAATACTACTCCCCTAAATGACTGTACTCTTTCTTTATTACCTTCGCGAATCTTATAATTTACGGTAATAGTATCGCCGGCTTTGAATTTTGGAAATTCTCTTTTTACAGCCAAAGTCTCGTTTACAACTTTCATTAATTCCATCACAAATATATTTTTAAGTCCTTAAAATTTCGGACTGCAATATTAGTGTTTTTTTTTGAATTAAAAGTATTTTTTAAAAAGTTTTTAAACTTTTTTTTAAAAATAATCTTCCCGTTCCTTATTCGATTTAAAAAGATACCTCAAACTGTCATAAAATATATCAAAAGCCTGAGAGGGATGTTCAAAAAATAATCTTAATAAATTTAAAAATCTACCCGGATTTGTAAAATAAAAATTTCTTAGAAAATATGTTTCATGTTTTTTCAAATTGAGATAATAATCTTTTTTCCATCTCCATCGAAATTCCGGATAATTTTGAACTTCGATATGTTGTTCATTTTTTCTGAAAATTTCTGTTCCGGGATAAGGAATTATATAAGACAATGAAGCAAAACTTACAGGCATAGTACGTAAAAAACTCAATGTACTTTTAATATCTGTAAATTTTTCTGTTAAAGGATTAAAAAGCATGAAAAAGCTAATTTCAACTTTATTCTTCCGCAGTTTTTTCAGTAATAATTTTGTCTTTTCTAAATCAATGTTAAATATTTTGTTATATTCTCTTCCCGAATTTTCGTTTATGGTTTCGAGTCCAATCATAATATGCTTAAAATTCAGTTCTATCAATATATCCACAATCTCTTCGTCAAGCAAATCAATTCGAGTTAATCCATAATAGTTAAATTTCAATCCATTTTCCGATTGAAATTTTAAAACATCTTTCAGGAGCGATTTTTTGAGAGTACAATTATCGTCAAGCAATCTTATATTTTTTATTCCATTTTCAGCAAAATATTTAATTTCTTGCAAAATATTTTCAGTTTTTCTAAAACGAACTTTGTGCTGGTTGTATGTTTTTATACAAAAACTACAGGAATAAGGACATCCAAAAGACCAATAAGTAAACCCTGATTTTCCTTTTGAAAAAAGTTCTTTGTATCTATAATTTTTAATAAATTTCAAATTATAATGAACTATCAAATCAGGATTATGTTCCGTTTCTTTTAATTTTTCATTTTGTATTATTTCGATAAAATCAGTTTTCTGTTGAGTTTTCCTTATACCCAATGAATTATAAACAATTGTTTCAAAATTACCATCCAGAACAGCTCCATACTTTGAAAAATCATCCGGATATAAAGAAGGGATATAACCAATAATTACTAAGGGATTTTTTGCAAATAGTTTTAATTTTTCAATAAATTTCAATTCAGAAGAAATAAAATCAACCGAAGTCATGGTGAAAACATAATCAGGTTGAATATTTTTTATCTTTTCAATACATGTATCTTCGTCATGATTTTCGGCAACAGCATCATAAAAAATCACCTCATCACCGGGAATCACGTTTTCTTCAATAATTGTTGACAGCCGAACCAATTCCACCGGAGGATATAAGAATCCTCTTGCAAAATAAGAACAAGAGTATTTTCTTATTATTTTGCTTTGATAAGGTAAATTAAGTACTAAAAATTTCATTTTTCAATCAGAAAATTTCCAATAACAAGAGCCTCAAGCCCACTACGGTAGAATGTAGCAACAGCATCGGACGGACTAAAAACTATAGGTTCGTTATTTGTGTTAAAACTTGTATTTACAACAACGGGATGGCCGGTTTTTTCTTTTAGTTTACATAATAGCGAGTGATACAAAGGCTGAAGTTCCTTATTGACAGTTTGTATTCGTGCTGTGCCGTCGGCATGAACAATTCCGGGAGTAAATTCCTTAGCTTTTGGAGTGGTATCGAAGGTAATATTCATAAAAGGAGCTTTTGCAGCTTTTCCGATAAAGTATTCTTTACTATCCTCTTCTGTTACTGAAGGGCAAAACGGACGGAAAGGTTCACGAAATTTTATCTTTTTGTTTATAATATTCTTAACGTCGGGCATAGCAGGATTTGCAAGGATGCTACGTGCTCCCAGTGCTCTGGGACCAAATTCAATTCGTCCTTGAAACCATCCTATCACTTTATTCCGTGCAATGAGTTCGGCAGCAACTTCGGCCGGGTCTTCAATATATTTATACTTAATTAAGTTTTCGTCGAGAATAGATTTAATTTGTTCGTTGGTAAAATCCGGTCCTAACAAAGCTGTTTCGATAGGTTCGGGAAGATAACCTTTTTGTGCCGAAGCATACATTGCTGCACCTAAAGAAATTCCGGTATCTCCGGCAGCAGGTTGAACATAAATCTCATCAATGAAATCAAGATTCATAATTTTTTGATTGACAAGGCAATTCAATGCCACTCCACCTGCCAGGCAAATTTTTCTCAGGCCTGTGCGTTTATGAAAGTCTTCAACCATCGCCAGAATTACCTTCTCGAATTGATACTGTGCAGAAGCAGCAATATCGTAGTATTTCTGCGTAATTTCTTCGTTACGTAAGCGAGCTTTGCCGAGTATTTCCGTAAGTTTCTCGCTGTAGGCTTTTTCCTGACGAGTAGGTTGCGGTTCTCCCGGCTTAATCGGTTTTAAAAATTCTTCGTTAAAGAATAATTGACTGTTTCTATAATCGAGAATGTTGCTGAAATCATAAGCATGTTTATTGCCATAAGCAGCCATTCCCATAAGTTTGTATTCATCGCTATCGCGTCTGAATCCGCAAAATTGCGTAATTATAGAATAAAATATTCCTAGAGAGTTCGGGCGACTAAATCTTTCGATAACTTCTATTTTACCGTTTTTACCTGTACATATCTGGGTTGAAACACCGTCTCCCGAAGCATCCATAGTAATAATTAAAGCCTCATCAAACCCGCTTCCGTAGTACGCGCTTGCAGCATGAGCTGTATGATGATGAACAAAAAACAACTCTGGACAATATCCAAAATTATCGGTAAAATATGACCGAAGGATATTTTCAAAAACTGTTCCCCATGTACTGCCATGGCAAGCAACTAAATCAACATCCCTAATCGTTAATCCCGAATATTCAAGACATTTATAAACAGATAATTCTGATAACTGTCCGGGAGAAAATTTTATCCTGTTCAATCGTTCTTCTTCAATTGCAACAAGCAATTTTCCATCCTTTAGCATTGCTGCCGAAACATCTTGATAGCCAAGACGTACTCCTCCGTTAATCCCTAATACTATCATTATTTGCCAACATTAAAATATTTATCATAAGTTATTTTTGGTATCAAATTTAATTTTGAAAAAACATAAATAGGAAATTTGAATAATCTTATAAGATTATAAATTGTTTCATAATCTCTAAAAGTTTTTGGAGGATATGACATGTATTCATCAAATTGTTCTCTTGTAAGCCCCAGTCGTTTAATACATAAATCAATTACTTTAGGGTCTTCAATTGCATAAATGCCATGAGCTCTTTCAAGTGCTGTTTCACGTTGCATCTGACCTGAACGAACAAGTGCGGAATCGCTGTTCATATTCATATCAATATTGAATTTTACTCTGTGAACATACTTAATCAAACTATGATACAAATCATCATAATAATGAGCTCCGGGATAAACCCAATCTAATTCTTTCTGTATTAACTCAGTTGCTGCAGCTCTGTTGTAATCCCAGTAATACATTGGAGTAATTGTACGAATTCCTTTCACCAATGAATAATACAACAATTCCTTAACTCCAAAGTTAAAGCCGGGATCTTCGGGTTTCCATTTTCGTAAGGGAGTTTTGCCAAATTTTTTATGAACTGTTTTCAGATAACGTCCATCGAAAAATGACCACGAAAGAGGTTTAATTCCTTCGGTACGAAAAGATTGACCTATTAAAATATATTTAAGATTTTCTTTACATGCTACTCCGTATAATGATGAAGCAATTCCGATATCTGTTCCCATATTTAGGTCAGGCACCGAGGCTTTGAGAAAATCAATTTTTAATTCCTTAGCTTCTCGCCAGTCGCTTGTAATGGTACGCAGCTCCACCCCAAGCTTGCGAGTTGCCTTAATCATATTTTCTCCTGCCACAGGATTATCAAAGCCATCATTAAAATGAACAGCAAGCGGACGTAAGCCAAACTCTTTTACAGTTAAATACAATAAATATGTGCTATCTCTGCCACCACTAATTCCAACAACACAATCGTACTTTTTAGCCCGTCCGGATTTTTTTATTTTTTCAATGTATTTATTGAGTATTTTACGTCCTGCTTCTCCATTTGGAAATATTTTCTCAAGTTTATCGTGTATATGACAAAAGCTGCAAACTCCGTCTTTGTCGAATTTTATGCCCGGTACTGTGGAATCCTGAACACAACGATTACATACCTGATATTTAATATTTGTTGGCTTACCGTTAACAATCACTAAGCTTTTATTCATAAATACTAAATTTTAGAAAAATAATCCACTCCTCGGCTATTTAAATAATCGGAAATTTGTGTTCCTTTCAATTTATTTTGAGGCACAATAGTTTCAAAAACAACTAATTCTCCTGCAAATTCATTAAAATGACCTTCTTTAATAATTCCATCTCTATTAACAGCAAGAGAGCATCCTACCATTTTTTTGCCTTCATAAGGTCCGCCAACAATATAGCCAACAGATGTTGTACTTACCACAAGCATATCAAACAGCGAAGCTAATGAATGCAGCGGCTTTTTCCATTTATCCTTATACGGGTCCATTTCCTCGGTTATACAATAGTCCACTGTCCATGATGAAGGTGATAACAAAATATTGGTGCCCATTCTTCCCAATGTATGACCGATGGACAAAGCTCCGGAATAATTATCGGCACAAATATTTACTCCGATTTTCCCAAACTCTGTATCAACAACCTCCAACTTAGTACCAACTTCATAAAAAGTATGCTCTACTTCGAGCAAATTTATTTTGGAATATTTGAGTATTATCTCACCATATTTATTAATAAGTATAGCAGTATTATAAATTTTTTCGTTTCTACGTTCACTTAATCCGACGCATATATATATATTATGTTGTTTTGCAAGTTCGACAAATATATCACTAAATTTTCCGGGTATTGGTTGAGCCTCGTTGTAAACAGAGGGATGTGTCCATGCAAAATCAATAGTTTCCGGCAACAAAACCAAATCACAATTTTGTTGAGCAGCTTCAACAACAAGTTTTTCGGCCCTATTGAAATTTCTTTCAGGTTCACCTCCCTCTACAAGTAATTGAGCCATTCCAATTTTTATTTTCATGGATAAATCGGATTTGTAAATCACAAATTTATATTTTTTTTTATAATGTTAATCAAAAATAAGAAATTTCATTGAGACTATGAGTACTACAAAAACAAAATTTTATAATAAAATGAAAAACAATAATTTACAATTAAAGTAATTCAATTTGACAGAACTTCATTTTTCAATCTTTTTTTATCATTATCACAAGAAAAATGTTTATGAGTTATGTGTTTTTAAAAAATTACTATGTATATTTGTAATTGTTATCCCCAAATATTAACCAAAACATAGATTATGAAAAATTCAAAAATTTTAATTATTGCTGTGATTTCTTTAATATTGATATACCTGATAGGTTGTAAAAAAGAAGACCCAAACTATCCTGATGTCAATAGACTTGATAAACTCCCTGCTGATATTTCAAAACGTACTCCCGATAATGACCCGCATCCTCCAATTTTACACTCGGATGAATTTGAATCTCCAATACCATTGGGCGATGGAATCAATACTTCTGGAGCCGAAGATTCTCCATTTATTCTTCCGGATGGAAATACTTTATATTTCTTTTTCACTCCGGATGTTAGAAAACCTGCTAATGAACAACTTTTTGACAGTGTAACGGGAGTTTGGGTTTCGCATAAAATAAACAATGTTTGGCAACCGGCAGTACGAGTTTGGCTTCAGGATCCTGGCAAACTTGCTCTTGATGGAGCTGTCGCAATTCAAGCTGACGAAATGTGGTTTGCTTCGGCTCGAGAAGGCTATACAGGAATGAACATGTTTATTGCAAAATGGATTGATGGGAAATGGAGTAATTGGACTTACTGTGGTAACAGATTGATGAAAGAAATAAAAATTGGAGAGGTTCATTTGCATGGTAATGACTTGTTCTTTCATTCTGATAGAGAAGGCGGTCAAGGAAATTATGATATATGGATGACCACCAGAAATGGGAATAGCTGGTCAGACCCCATAAACATTACAGCAGTAAATTCACCCGAAATGGATGGATTCCCTTTTATTTCTTCTGACGGTAACGAACTATGGTTTTGCAGAACTTACATGGGAACACCTGCTGTTTTTAGATCAAAAAAAATCAATAATCAATGGCAAGAACCGGAATTAATTGTATCTCAGTTTGCCGGAGAACCTACTCTGGACGATGCCGGTAATCTTTATTTTGTTCACCACTACTTCGAAAATAATATAATGATTGAAGCCGATATTTATGTTGCATATAAAAAACGATAAACCCTAAATTAAATATCCTTTATAATTATTTTCATTTTTATTATCAAACATGTTTTGTTAATTTTCTCCTGTAAAAGATTTTTCGTTTGTATGTTATGTAAAAATTTAATGTATATTTGCTTTTTACTTTAAACTATGAAACTAATTGTAACAGGAGGAGCAGGATTTATCGGGAGTAATTTATGTGATTATTTATTATACAACAATCACAAAGTTCTTTGTATTGACAACTTTGATAATTACTATAACCCAAAAATAAAAAGCAATAATATTGCCAATGCTCGTAAGAACAAAAACTTCAAATTTCTTAAAGCAGACATAAAAGACCTTTCAATTATAGAATCTATAATTGACGATAATTACGATGCCATAATACATTTAGCTGCAAAAGCCGGTGTAAGATACTCGCTGGAATATCCGGTAGGATATGAAGAAATTAATGTAGTTGGCACAAGGAATATATTGGCATTAGCGGTAAAAAAGGGTATTAAACAATTTATTTTTGCCTCATCCTCAAGCATTTACGGCAACTCACCTACTCCATTTAAAGAAAATTACAATTCTTTGAATCCTATTAGTCCTTATGCTCAAACAAAGCTATTATCCGAAGAACTCGGTAAAGAATATTCCGAAAAATATGATATAAACTTTATTTCGTTACGTTTTTTTTCCGTTTACGGACCTCGACTTCGCCCTGACCTGGTTATGAATAAAATTGCCGGAAGCATTTTCAAAGGAGAAAAATTAAAAATTTTTGGCGATGGCAGCTCTGCCAGAGATTATACTTATGTTGATGACATAATTTCGGGAATAATCTCTGCAATTGAATATAAAAAATCAAAATTTGAGATTTTTAATCTGGGGAACGGAAACCCTATTAAGCTTTCTGAAATAATAAAACTTTTTGAAACCTATACAAATTCACGAGCAAACATAGAATATGTTGATACCATTAAGGGAGAATCAGAAATTACATGGGCAGATAATACTAAAGCAAAAGAAGTTTTAGGATTTAATCCCAAAATCAATGTCGAAAAAGGCGTAAAATTGTTTATTGATTGGTACAAAAATAACATAACCGGTTAATGGAAAGAAAAATAATTACACCCAATAATAATATCAGCTTGTCGGAATATATGAAACAGATTTTCGACTTCAGATATTTTTCTATTTCTGTTGCCGTTGGAGAGATAAAAAACAAATATGCCAGAAATTATTCAGGACTATTTCTAAGTATAATTCAAAGTTTGATAGGATTGGCTATTTATTGGTTAATCTTTGGTATAGCCATAAAAATTGACACTGGCGATATTCCATATCCTGTATTTGCACTACCGGGAATAATAGTATGGCAGTATTTCTCGTATCTTGTCGGTAATAGTAGCGGAATCTTAATACAATCAGAGCATCTGATAAACAAACTTTACTTTCCGAGAATAAATTTAGTGCTGGCAAAAATTCTTCCGGGATTAGTTGATTTTGGGGCAGGTTTTATAATTTTTGTCATTTTGTTTACAGCTTTCGGATTGCAGTTTAACATCTTGTGGTTATTTATACCTATTGTACTGCTTTGGTTAATAATTTGTGGATTAGCCGTTGGCTTGTGGGCGGCAATATTGTCTTTATATGTTCGTGATTTAAGTCAAATTATTATTCAAATCACAAACTTTTTAATTTTCATTACACCGGTTTTTTATCCCGGTACCATAGTTCCGGAAAACTTCAGATTTATTTTATATATAAATCCCATAGCCGGAGTTGCAGAATACTTCAGATGGTTTCTATTTGGCGGAATAATTCCTGATACAGGATATTTGATAGGTTTTGGAATTATTTTAATTTTGTTTCTAAGTGCTGTGCTGGTATTTAAGAAAATCGAAAAACAAATTACCGATTTGCTGTGAGAGAAGATAATGCCATAGTAATAAAAAATTTGAGTAAGGCCTATTTCAAAAAAGAAGGCTTAGATAGGATTTACTTTTGGCGAAAAGTTTTCAAAACAAATAAATCAAGTAATTTTTTTGCATTAAAAGACATTAACTTAGAAATAAAACGAGGCGAAATTATCGGGATAATCGGACCAAACGGAGCCGGTAAAAGTACGCTTTTAAAAATTTTAGCAGAAGTTACAACCCCCTCAACAGGTGAAATTGAAATTTACGGAAAACTTGCATCAATTCTCGAAATTGGTATTGGCTTTCAACCGGAATTGTCAGGTTACGATAACATCTTTCTCGTTGGACAGCTTTATGGTTTAAGAAAAAAAGAGATTTCAAAAAAAATTGACAAAATCATCGAACTATTCGGTTTTCCCGACTTTATTCATACCGAAGTAAAACATTATTCTTCAGGGATGTATATGCGTTTAGCTTTCTCTATAATAATCAATATAGAAGCAGATATTTATCTTTTTGATGAAGTTCTTAATGTAGGGGATGCTCCATTCCAATGGAAGGCTCTATCAGAAATAAAAAAACTTAAAGAAAAAGGCAAAACAGTTTTGATAGTTACACATGTTCCTAAAACCATTCATAATATCTGTGACAAAATGTTATTGCTTATAAAATCAAAACAAATATCATTTGACCATCCGAATGATGTAATCATAGAATATCAAAGAATAATACAAAAGCAAGATAAAAAGTTAACATATTGTTCAGAGTTAAAAAAAACAGATATATTAAAGTTGAAATCAAATCCAACCTTTGATTCGGATATTTTATTTTTTAGAATATCAAACAAAGGCTTTTCAATGAGTGATAAAATTTTTTATGATAAACCTATTGAAATTTCAATTAAAATTAAGTCAAATACGGAACAGAAAATAGTTTTTGCTCTAATGATTAGTGATTTTAACGGGAACCTTCTTAACACTCAAAAAACTTTTCTCGTCAATGAAAGCAAAAATACAAGCGAAGAAATTACAATTAATTTTAAACCTTTTACATTCAGCAATTCTCAGTACGGATTCGAAGCAGCATTTTTAGATGAAAATAATCATATTTTATGCAATTATAGAAATCTTTTGACAATAGAATTTTTTCACTCAGAAAATAAGACTGATGATTTTAGAGGAATCATTGGAATAGATACAGAAATTATTAAAAAATCATCTGCAGCCGATGAAGTTTTTTAGATATTTTTCCGGCATATCAAATCTAATTAAAAGAAAAGATTTCAAAGTCTTTTTATTTTTGATTTTGATAGTTTTTACTGTAGCATTTGTTATTTATCTCAAACAAATTAATGTCCTGAGCCCTGTATCTATAAAAATACTTACAAACGAAAACATTGAAGAGGTTACAGTTTATTTAACCGGTCCTTTAGGTGGTAAAACAAAGCTGGAGCCTTCTGATGAAAAAAATTCTTTTCTGATAAATACAGGTTATTATAAAAATATTATTATCGAACAAAAAAAAATCTCCGCTGCTGAAAAAAATGATTTGCAGGTAGAAATATTTTACAAAAACAACAAAACAAATTTCGAGTCTCGCTATCAACAGAATGCAATAATCGTCGAAAGAATCGGAGAAATTAGTTTTTATAAAAAATTGAGTAATGTTTTAGTAACAACCTTGCAACAGCTCATTGCAATAATACTATTATTGATTTTTTCAATTTTGTTTTATAAAACTTCTTGTTCCTATAACTATTCTTTTGATAAAAAACTTGGAAATTTTGCTCTTTATACAACTACCTCAGTACTTATAGCCTGCTTTGTTTTAATATTAATTGCCGCATCATACACGTATCCAAATGCAGAAGATATAGCTCTTTCCACAAAGAAGGGCGATTTCAATTTTCTGAAAAACGGCTTTATTATTTTATTGGTTTATGATGCCAGATTTTTTACTAATTTCCTGTATGGATTAAGTCCTTTTGCTATTGGGGGAATAGAATTTCACAGAATAAACTCGATTTTAGTTGTAATAATAACTCTTGTAATAATTTTCTGGAGCTTAAAAACATATCTAAAGAAAAGTATCCCACTACCTTTTGTTCTAATTTTAAGTTTAATCCTTGTAACGACACATTTAATTTTTAGTCCGGGAATTGCTTACGACTTTTTTTACATTGGTTCGAGTTATGTTTATTTGTTTGGAATTTTGTCTGTTATTACTTGGTCAACATTTTATTATTTAGCAATTATTGAACAAAATCAAAAAAAACGCTTACGGAGGTTAATATTAGCTTTAGTTAGTCTTTTCTTAAGTTATGGTACTATCGAATTAAATATTTTTTTAAATGCTTATATTATTTTTATGATTGTTTGGTGGAAATTCTCCTCAAAAAATATTATTAAATTCAAGCACGAAACAATTGCTTTGATTTTTACTGCTTTAATTTCGAGTTCTTTCATTTTCATGATTCCGGGAAATTCTCACAGAACATTAGGGTCTCCAATACAATACAATTTATCATACTTTATCGAAACTTTTAATCTCACATTTTCACCCTTTTTAAAAATTTTGTTTGAATGGACATTTTTAAACCTAATAAGCATTCCTATTATTATTCTCGGGATTCTTTTCTGTAAGAAAATCAATTTTTCTACCTCTATAAAAACAAAAGACATTGTCATATTTTTCATTTCCGGATTAATAACTATGTATTTTATTTATTACATTTTTGCATTCACAAATAGAAATATGTTTAACGATGGTTATCCGGTTAGATTGCTAAATTATATACAATGGTTATATATGTTTTTGTTTTACATTGTACTTATTTTAATTATGTATAAAATGACATCAAAAATTTTAAATCCCAACATTTTAAAGTTTAATAATTTATTTTCTTTGCTTTTTGTCTTATTTTTTACAATACAAATAATTTACACCGATAATCAATTAAAACAAATTTACGTTGAATTATCAAATGGAACATACAAAAATTTTAACTGGGAAATAAAAGAAAGATTTAATAACATCGAAAACGGTATTAAATCTGGGTCTCAAACAATAATCATAAGTGAAATAAAGCATAAACCTGCAACTATTTTTGTTCACGAAAAAGATCTAATTGGATCTGACCCCGAATTAAAACTATGGATAAAAAAATACAACAGATACTTTAATACAGATAAAATTTCATTTGACGAAACAGAAATCAATCATTCATTAAAAAAACATGATAAAAAATAAATACATATTTTGGACTTATTTTTCTGTATTGACGATATTGCTGATTGTTGTGTTTTCAACAATTTTTCTAAAAAAGAAACATGAAGAATTATTATATAATTCAGCTGTAATTATTCTTAAAGCTGACCAGAATGAATTAAAAAACTATTTCCCGGAAGATACAATACAATTTTTTTCTCATATCGAAAGTGAGATTGAAAAGTCGGAGTTTTCGTCGGAGATTAAATCTAAATATTTCAAGAATAAAAAATACGATTCGGACAACTATGCAAACTTGGTCAGAGATATTTTAAACTGTATCTATGATAATCGAATGAACTTTGCTTTAGTTTCTCATTCATTTGAAAATGTTTTTAATTTTGCTTCATTTGAGTTTGAGAGTTATGAAAATAGAAGTTGTTATTTTGAAATTCAGTTTATTAAAGAAAAAAATACAGGCAAAATTTTTAGATTTATAAATATTCATTCTTTATTGGATAATTATATAGACTATTTTTTAAAAAATGATAAAACAGTTACAGATGTCAGAAAATAAGTTAAATAAATATCTCAGGGCTTTCCGAATTCCCGAAGTTATAATGATGAGCGGTTTTTTTCTTATCGGAGGTTTCTTTGCAATTGACACATTTGGGATAAACGAGATTTATAAGATTTTAGCCTTAGGCATTTTAAGTGTTTTTATTGTTTTTGCAGTTTATAGTTTCAATGCCTATGCCGGAATTGATGATGATAAATACAATCTTCGTCTGCAAAACCTTTTTGCCGTTTCGCCAAAATTTTTTATCCGTTCATTTTTTGCAGCATCATTTTTCGTAATTGCTATTTCATTGTTTTTAAATCCTTTGACTATAGTTCTAAGCATTATCATTTTAATACTGTGGACTTTTTATTCACATCCGAAATACGGGCTTAAACAAAAAGCTATTTATGGAACTCTAATCCATTTTTTTGCACAAATATTTCATTTTATTCTTGGCTGGATGGTTTTTAAAGAAATAAGCTTGAATGCAATTTTTCTTGCAATATATTTTTCAATTGCATTCAGTTGCGGACATTTACTTCACGAAATCATTGATTACAAAGCAGATAATTCATCCGGATTTAAAACCACTCCCATTAAATTCGGAATTAAGACTTCTTCTTATGCTATAATTACTTTACTTGGACTCAACTTAACTTATCTGTATCTTTTATTTTATCTGCAAATAGTCGATTACGAAACATTCCTTTCATTTTTTGCCGCATCAGCAGCCCATTTTATTTTAATAATTTCATCTTTTAAAAACATTCAGGAAAATGCAATTAAAATCAGAAAATATTATAGACTTTTGTACTTTTTTGCCGGATTAATTTATTTTCTAAAAAAAATAATTTAATGAAAACAAAAAGTGATATCAGTACGATTTTCTTTTTACTCCTCATAATTTTTTTCATTATTGAGATTATAAGTTCAATATTATTATCATTCTTACCTTCAGTCACAGCAAAAAAATACAATAGAATCACATCTCCTTTTTGCGTTTTTGAAAATACTCCGCAATTTAGATATAGCACAATAAAAAATAATTCGGAAGAACAGGATGTAAAAATTAACAGTTATGGATTTATTTTTCCTGACTCTTTAGAACTAAAAAAAAACAAAAAATGTATCAGAATATTTGTGGTTGGAGGATCGGCTGCATTTGGCAGCGGACAAGCCGAACCTTACAACAAAATAAAAAAATACCCGCAAGGTTTATATTCGTATGAATCTGGAATATGCGGGCAATTAAGCAAATGCCTCCAAGAAAATTTTCCTGAATACAAATTTCAGGTAATTAATGCCTGCTCAAGCGGAAGAAAGATCCATCAATCGTTAAACTTATATATTTCTTCAATCAGATTTTTCAACCCCGACATCATTATTTCGTTCGATGGTCAAAATGATCTTTCAACCATCGCCGGGAATAATCCATATTTTGAAGATAAAATATATACATTTCCAAAATATTTAAGTTTAGAAACTGATTTACAAAATAGATTTTTTGCAAATTTTTTTAAAACAAAAAAACTTATTGATTATCTGTCGTTATACTATTCTAAATGGAAGAGTGAAAAAACAAGAAAAAAATTAGCCCAACGACTCCTTAACTATGATTATTCAAATTATTCAAAAGATGATTACTTAAAAATAAAAACGAGTTTAGTAACAACAATTAATCAATTCACCGACCTTATAGTAATGTTTAATGAATTATGCAAAATAAACAATACAGACTTTGTTTTTGTTTTCCAACCAATGCTTTACCGGCAAATAAATAAAAAATTAACAACTACAGAATCAAAAATGCGAAACCAAATTAATCCCATCAATATATCATTAAGTTCGCCCGAAATGAAACCCGACAGCTTAAAAAAAATGGAACATTACGGAAATATAGTTTTAAAGTATTTTTTTGATGATTATCTAAGCAATAAAGTAGATAGCCTTTCACTCATAAATGAATTTTATTTCATAGACATAAACAAGCAAATTGCTGATAAATATCACAATTTTGAATTTTACACCGATTATTGTCATCTGACATTTGATGGACATAGAATTTGTGCAGAAATTATTTTTGAAAAAATACGTCCCCTTATTGAAAACAAAATAAAAAACTGAATTTTTTTGTATTTTTACAATAAATTTTTGAGGATGCAAGATAATTCTTGTTTGCTGATAGTTCCGTATTTTATTTCCGGTAAAGGAAGTATATTAAATTCCTTTTCCTATTCCATGCCTCCCGTTGGTCTTCTTTCAATTGCGGGATACTTACGTGAGAATGGGATAAAAACAAACATTCTGGATTTAACGATACAATCAAAACTTAAACATTCGAACTTAGAATCTTTTTTAATAAAAAAGATAAAAGATTTTGGATTTCCTCAATGGGTTGGAATATCGGTTTGTACACCTGTGGCATACAATGCATATAAAATTGCAGAAATAATAAAATCGAACTTTCCTGAAATAAATATCGTTTTAGGAGGTCCACACATAACTGTTCTACGAAGAAGAATTTTTGATGAATGTCAAAATGCCGATTTTTTAATTACCGGAGAAGGCGAATATGCACTTTGCGAACTAATTAAAAATAATGATTTAAGTCCGGATAATTTAATTGAAAAAAATCCTGTTCCAAATATTATAAAAATTCCTGCTAGGGAAATTGAAATTTCAAAATTACCAATGCCTGCATACGATTTATTGGAATTTGAGAAATATGTTCCACCTCCTGCTTCTCTTAACAGCAAACGTCCGGCAATTGGCATTATTACTTCCAGAGGATGCCCCTACAAATGTACATTTTGTGCAAGAATCACAGGACACAAGTTAAGATTTAAAACAATTGACCAAATAATTGATGAAATAAAATATTTAAAGGAAAAATTTAAAATAAAACAATTCCATTTTTATGACGACACAATAACATGCAACAAAAATTTCATTAAAACCTTATGCAACAGGTTCATTGATGAAAATTTAAATCTACATTGGAGTTGTTTTGCAAGAGTTGATACCGTTGACGAAGAAATCTTAGGCTTGATGAAAAAAGCCGGATGTTTTGTTATTATGTATGGAGCAGAAAGTCTCGATGAAAGGATTTTATTAGATGTAAAAAAAGGTATAACTGTCGAACAAATTCAGAAAGCACTAATATTAACCAGAAAGTCCGGAATCGAATCCCGCATTTCTCTAATTATTGGAACGCCAACCGAAACAAGAGAAAGTTTAGAAAAAACCGGCAAAGAACTTTTAAAACTTGACACTGATTTTTTTCAGGTCTTTATTGCAGTTCCAATGCCAGGGTCTCAGTTTTACGTTGAAGCAAAAAACGAAGGAAGAGTTATTAACGAAAACTGGGCAGATTACAACCTAAGCAAAGTTCTTTATAAACATAAAATCTTTACTGAAAAAGAGTTATTTGCCATCCAAAGAAAACTGTATCTTAAATTTTACTTAAGACCAAAAATTATTTTTAACACTATTAGAAGTATTAATTCCTGGAACGCTATAAAGAATGCTTTGAGAGGGCTTAAGGGATTTGTAAAAATCGTTTCTTCATGAACTCTGATACTCTAAAATATGATATAATATTTATTATTCCAAGATATCAACCGACGCAAGGGTTTATTTGGAAGGCTATAGAATACAGATTTCACAGTCCGGGAGTGCTTTCTCTTGCAGGATTTATAAATTATCACGGCTACAAAACCGCCATATTTGATTGTAATCTTGAACAAATACCGGAAGAATATTTCGAATTAGAATTTGAAAAAAGATTTGGCAACATAGAGGCATTATTTTTCGGATTTTCTTGTGCCACTCAAACAGTTAATTCTGCCTACCGAATATCTGAAAAAATAAAGAAAAAATTTCCGCATTCTAAAATTGTCTTTGGAGGAGCCCATCCAACTGCTCTGCCCGAAGACGTTTTAAAACACAGTCATATTGATTATGTTGTAGTTGGTGAAGGAGAAATTACTTTGTTAAAATTGTTGCAAAGTCCTAATCCAACTGAAATTAATGGACTTGCATACAGAAAAGGCGATAATATTTTCATCAATCCACACGGAGAGAGAATAAAAAACTTAGATTCGCTCCCATTGCCCGATTACAGCATTATTCCCATTCATAAAAGCAAGCCCCTCATCGGGACATACAAAAAGCTTCCTGCAACAATAATGGTAACTGCGAGAGGTTGTCCGGGCAGATGTACTTTTTGCAGTAGAGTAACAGGAAACTATTTAAGCGTTATGTCTCCGGAAAGAATGCTTGAAGAAGTGAAGATTTTGCATAATAATTACGGGTTTAATCAAATTATTTTTTACGATGACACTTTTATTTCGGATAAAAATCGTATCGAAAAATTCTGTGATTTAATAATTGAAAATAAAATAAATATCAGTTGGACGTGTTCTTCTCGGGTTGACAGAGTTTATCCCGAATTGCTAAAAAAAATGAAAAAAGCGGGATGTTATCAAATAATGTTCGGAATTGAAAGTTTCAATGAAGATGTACTTAAAAATATAAATAAAAAGACTAAAACTGAAGATATTTTTTATGCTATCAGAGAAACAAAAAAAGCTGGCATAGAAGCCAGAGCTGCCATTATGTTGGGTAATCCAGGCGATACTGAGGAAATTTTAAATGAAAACATAAAATTATTGAAAAAACTAAATCCCGACATGATTCAAGTTACTATTACTACTGCCATACCGGGATCTCAAATGTTTAGAGATGCTCACATTAATGGAAAAATATTAACATACGATTGGGATAAATATGAAGGTAATTACCAGATTGTTGAGCACGAAACTTTGGATTTTAAAACATTACAGAAATATTACAGAAAAACGTATTTAAAATTCTATTTAAGACCTTCATTTATCATAAAGTCAATTTTAAGAATAAATTCATTAACGAAAATAAAAGTCCTGATTATTGGGTTTTTTTCTATTTTTCCGATTATTTTCAAAAATATTTTTTCGGTGAACAGCAAAAAGTGAAAGATAGTATATCTTGCATATTATTTAGTCCCCATTTCGAATACGTAAAGGGTAGTATTTACAGAGAGGTGAGCAATTTGGACCCTCCTATCGGATTAATTTGTTTGTCGGCATACTTAAACGAAAGAAATTTAAAGACTCTTGTTTATGACCTTAATGTTGAAATAAAGTCAAATACAGAAATCAATAACTTTCTTTCGGAATTAAAATTAAAATATGAACTTTCAAAAACAATTTTTGGGATATCATTTCTAACTCCTTATGCCTATGCGTCATATAAAATTGCCGAAGAACTTCGTAAACTATTCCCGAATAATTTAATAACAGCAGGAGGAGCACACGCAACGTTTATGGCAGATGAAGTTCTTAACTCTAAGCTTGTTGACGTTGTTGTTCATGGAGAAGGTGAACTAACTATATTTGAAATTACTTCCGGAAAAAGTCTTAATGAAATTGATGGTATTAGTTACATAAAAGAAGGCCAAATTATTAAAAATCCGGAAAGAGAAAGAATCAAAGATCTTGATAGCCTACCCATACCTGAATACAGACAATTAAAAATGAATAAATACAAGCCTATTTTAGGCTCGTATCGCAAATTGCCAGCAGCAAACATCATTACAAGCAGAGGCTGTCCCGGACAATGCAATTTTTGTTGTAAAACTTTCGGTCAAAAGGTCAGCTACAAATCTGTTGATAAAATCATTGAAGAAATAAAGTTTTTAAAATCAAACTATAAAATTAAACACATCAATATTTACGACGACACCTTCACTTTAAAAAAGCAAAGAGTAATAGATTTTTGTGAAAGGCTTATAGCTGAAACCCTCGATCTTGAATGGACATGCTTCGCAAGGATAGACACGATGGATGAAGAAATTCTAAAAAAAATGAAAAAGGCCGGATGTTATCAGATTATGTATGGTGTTGAAAATTTTAACCAAGAAATTCTTGACAATTTAGCAAAAGGGATAAAAGTAGAAAAAATTGAAGAGGTTATTTCAGCAACGAGAAAAGCCGGAATTGTGACGCGAGTTTCGGTTATGGTCGGAAATACAATAGATACCTGGGACACATATAAAAACAACATTAAAGCATTAAAGAAATTAAAACCCGACATTATTGTATCAAGTATTTTCACTCCTATACCGGGAAGCAAATTGTATGAATGGGCAAAACAAAATAATCGCCTGCTAACAACCGACTGGAACAAATTCGCAGGTAACAATTCAGTCATGAAATTAGACTTTCTCAGCCAGGAAGATGTAATTAAACAATACCGCAAAATTTATTCTGATTATTATTACAATTTACCATACTTCATAAGAAGAATTAAACGCATAAATAACTTTACAGAATTTACACACACGGTTAAAGCTTTCTTTTATGTTTTAAAGTTTATTCTTGTTAGTGCGTTTTATCCCTTGTATGTAAAAATAAAACTTAATAAATCTGAGAAGAAGATCAAAAAATCTTGAAGGTTTTGAATAATAAATAAAAAAAGATATTCTTTTTATGAATGTTGTAAAAAATTTACTTGTTTTTTTTGAAAAATAATATGGCAATCCGTTTTCTTGTCTCATATATTTATACCATACATCAACAGAAAGTTTATCTTCTTTAACAGCCAAATGAAAAACCGGAGTGGAGGGTAAGGCAATCATATTATAAAACTGTGCATAATCGGAATTCAGTTTCAATGCGAAACGAAGAGTTTTGAACATTTCTTTGGGTTTTTCATCAATATTTCCGTATATATAAGAACAAAGAACTCTTATTTTATTATTTCTTAATTCGCGAATTGCCTTTAAATATAAATCATTGGGTATATATTTATTAATACTTTTTCTAACATCTTCATCTCCGGCTTCCACACCAATAATAACATAATCAAGTCCGGATTTTTTCATAATTTGAATAAGTTCTTTATCTAGAAGTTCGGCACGAGTCATGCACGTCCATTTAAACTTAAAATCTTCTTCCAAAAACCAATTACACAAATAAATAACACGTTCTCGATTATATGTGAAAGAATCATCAACAAAAGTCAACCACTCTAAATTATAGTTTTCAACCAGATATTTTATTTGTCTTTTGACACTTTCTATTGGATATTCTTTATATCTGTTTTTACCAGGATCTTTGCAAAATTTACAATTATAAGCACAACCTCGTGAGGTAATAACGGTAAACCAACTTCTACCGTAAGAAATGTTCTGATATTTTGCAATATCATATAACTCATAATTAGGGTGAATATCAAAATCAGAAATATCAAAAAATGCCGGACTGTCGATTCTTCCGGTTGATTTTATTACAATACCTGAAATATCTTCAAATCTATTATCTCCATTTTTGAGACGTTCTATAAATTCTGGAAAACTTTTCTCGCTGTATCCAAGAAAACCATAATCAATATCCATTTCAAAAATCACATTAGGATCATTGGTAACATGTGGTCCGCCTGCTACTATAACTTGATCAGGATATCTAGCTTTTATTGTTTTTGTGATTTTATAAAAAAAAGGTAAGGATATTGACATTATTGAGTAAGCAACAACCATTGGTTTAAATTCATCAATTTCTTGCAATAAATCTACTATATTGGTATTTATGTCCGCATCAAATAATCTCGAACTTATATTCTTACGCTTCAATAATTCCGAAAGATATCCTACTCCCAAAAATGGATAAATTGAAAACTGGACTAAACCTGTTTTAGAAGATGTAACAAATAAAACATCTATAGATTTCATATTTTCATTTGAAAAACTCACGAAAAACCTTTAAAATTTCTTTAATTCTGACACCATCTCTTTTAAAAACACTTAAAAACATTATAACAAACTTAATAAAAATATCTATTCCGAGAATAATAATTGCAGGTATCTTTTTTACTTTTGAAAAAAAACTGTCTCCGGTACTTAAAATTAAATCTCCCCAAGCTTTTTGAGAAAAAATTTTCTTTATTTGTCTGAATCTGAAATAATATTTAAAGTAGGAAAAAAGAATATCATTTCGTATTTGATATTCTGATGTGTTTTCAGGAAGTAGAGGAAAATTCGGTTTTTTATAAAATGGCCTTACCAATACTTCCTGAGAATTAAAATTCGAATAATATTTCTTTACTGTGATTTTATCTTTATTTTGGTTATATAAAACTGTCCCGGGATAAGGTACAACATTATTAAATTTCACTAAATCCAGGTCGTGCTTTATCGAAAACTCAACACAATTTATTCTAATCTCTCTTGATTCGTCAGGAAAACAAAATATAAAATTAGCCATTACCTTGAATCCTATTTCCTTCAATTTACGGATTGCAAGAGATATTTCATCTGGCATTTCTGTTTTGCCGATATTTTTTAATATTTCCGGTGATACTGTCTCTATTCCCAAGAATACTGTGTTAAAGCCTGTATTAAACATTAACTTTAGAACATCTTCATTCATATCTCTAACACGTGCCTGAAAGGAATAAGTAACATCTTTTAATATTTTTGACTTACCAATAGCTTCACATAATTCAATTATTCTTTTTTTATTTGCTAATAAATTATCATCAAAAAACGCAATATGTTTTTGTTTTAGATCTTTGACTAAAAATTCTAATTCTTTTACAGTATTCTCTGTATTTTTATAACGATACCTGCGTTTGCCGACAAAATTCACACAGCAAAATGTACAATTATATGGACAACCCCTCGAACTTATAATATGAGAAAAATTATACTGTGAAAATGGAATAAAAATATCATAAGGAAATTCAGGTAAAAGATTTATATCATTTACAACCTCATCTGCCGGATTTATTACAACTTGAAAATCTTTTCGATAGGCAATTCCCGGAATATCCTCAATATGATTACCTGATTTTAATTTATTATAAATATTTACTATCTGTAATTCGCCTTCTCCGATAAAAACATAATCACATGCTTCTATCTCATTCAAAACTTCTTCCGCTACAGCAGTTGGATGTATTCCACCGAGTATAATAATACAATCCGGATAAAGTTTTTTTAATTTATAAGAAAGTTTAACAGCTTCTGAGTAAGCCTCTGTGAGAGTAGAAATACAAAATATATATGGTTTTGAATGATTATTAACTATTTCAGAAATCTTTGGTAAAACATTTTTATAAATTTGTTGATCAACAAAAGATGCATTAATATCATTTTCTCGCAATACGGAAATTAAACTTCCAATGCCATAAGGAATACTTATTGGAAATAAAGGTTTAAAAAGCCCTGTCGAATTTGTAGATGTATTTATAAAAATCATTTATGATAAATAAAAGCAATTCTATTATTAGTTTTATGCAAATTTACTAATTTTGCATAAAACAAAACTATTTTGAAAAACAAGATAATTATAATATCATCAATAGCTACTTTCATTATTTTTTTGTCTGTTGCTTTATTTTATATTTTTAATGCAAATTTCTATGGCAGTATTAAAATCATTTCTGAGAAGGAATTATATATCGAAGCTAAAAGTCCTCTAAACAAAAACCTTAACTTTAACCATGTTTTAATTGACAATAAACATCATTATTACTATAACTATCCTCGGTTTTACAAAGAATTTAGGATTATTGTTAAAAACTCAGAATCTAATTTGAAAGTCGAAATTTATAAAAACAACAAAATTTTAGTTTATGATGATTCTATTTACGGGGGAAGATTAAAAATTAATACTGATAATTATTTTAAAAGATTAGTGAATCTTTGTGACTTTATATTTTTCAGGAAAAATTTTTGGATTTACATACTTTTAACAAGTTCAATATATGTTATATATTATATCATAATAGAACGTAATAAGATATTTAATCAAATATTGATTCTCTTCAGTGTATTCAAAAATTCAATTTTTTATCAGATATTATTTTCATTATTAATAACTTCAATAACAAGTTATATTTATTTTTCTAATCCGGCAAACATCCCCGACAACAATGTTTACCTTAGTTTGGGTCCTGATCAATTTGATTATCACACCATAGCAGTAAACCATTCTAAAGGGGCTGATTTTGGAATTAACGGTCCTGTATTTTCTGATACAGATTATAAAATAATTACAGAAAATCGGGATTTCAACATCACTAATTTTTACGGGGTAAAAGCATTAAACAGATTTCCCGGTTATCAGTACATTATATCCATTATTTACAGAATTTTCAAGCCTGAACCAATCGTTGCAAAAATTTTCAATATCATAATTGTTTTAATTATATGCATTATTTTACCACTATTATTAAAAAAATCAATTAACATTACTGCATACTTTGCCGGACTTTTTGCAATACCTTTTGTTTTTCACCAACTAATTTTTTATGCTCAATTAGTTTTGCCCGATATCTTGACTGTTTTCGTAAACTTATTGATTATTTACTTTTGGATATATCTAAAAAAAACTTTCAAAAACAAATATTTTTACACTTTGGCAATTTTAATAGGCATTAGTTTTCTGGTAAAAACAAGTATTACACTTCTTATTCCAATAATAATAATTGATTTGTTTCAGCAATTAAAAAAGAATGGGTTTTCGGTTCGTTATATTTTTAAATCCTTAACATTATTTATTTTGTTGTTTTTAATATGTTGGCTACCATATAATATTTATAGTGTTAAAGAATTTTATAAATCGGCTGACATCTCTAAATCCATAATTGATGATATTCGAAACTTACCCGAAGCAGAATTTATCTCTAAATACAACCATAAAAAGATATTTCAGACAGAATATTTTGTTCTGGATAATTTAACTCCCAAAGACATTCGCGAATTTAAAAACGAAATACTGCCAGAAATAGAAAGAACTGGTTATTTACCTTTCTATCTTTTCAATAAAGAAAAACACTCTTCAAACATCGTTAAACTATCATATTTAAAAATTATTTCATTAAATAAGAAGCCATATTTCATGATTTCATTAATATCAAACTATGGAGCTCTTGAATGCCATAATGAATATGTAAAAGATGGAAAAATAACAAATGAGTGGATTTTGAATAAAAACAGTTTTTACAACAACGACAATTATACCGATAAATCTCAATTTATCCGTATTGCTAATTTTTACATCAACAAGCCAACTGAATTGTTTAGAATTGCTCATTCAAAATTGGTAGATTTTGTTTCTTATTCTAATATGTTCATTGTATTTACATTAATCGCCCTATTTTTCTTTTTAACAAAAGCTCTTGAATCAAAAAGCCGAACAGCTTTATCAATAATTGTTATAAGTTCTATTGTTGCAATCAATATTTTGACGTCAATTATTCCTTATGCTTTCACAGCCATAATTATTGTTATGTTATTCTCGAAAGATGAACATATTATTCCTTTAAAGCCTGTATTATTTTTAGCATTAAATGGAATTGTTTTTACATTGATAGCTTTTAGTTCCCCAAGATACTCAATTTATTATTTATTTCCTATTTATACCATGGTTTATTACATTCTTATACAGGTATTTCTAAAATTTCTTTATAAGCGATTGTTAATTTATTAAAATAAAATATGAATTTTTGAAATTTTGTTTATAATATTGCTATCGTTAGTTTCGATAGCATTTTAAAATTTCGTCAATATGGTAAAAATTCCTTTTAATAAGTTTAATGAATTTTATGTAGATCATACGAAAGAAATTTCCGGAAGACTGAGGTCTGTATTGGAAAGCGGGAAATATCTCCGAGACAAAGAAACTTTGCAGCTTGAAAAAGGAATTGCCGAAATATGTAAAAGAAATTTTGCCGTTAGCACCTCATCCTGCACCGATGCTTTGTATTTTGCATTAATCGCTGTGGGAATAAAACCCGGAGACGAAATCATTCTTCCAACATTTTCGTACATTTCTACTTTATCTGCAATTTTAAGATGTGGAGCCCTTCCTGTTTTTGTTGATATTGACAATAAAACCTTAACTCTCAAGACTGAGGGTATCGAAAACTTTTTTACTCAAAAAACCCGAGCAATAGTTTTTGTTCAATTATTCGGTCACGTTATAGATTTAAGAAATTTAAAAGAAACTTGCAAACGGAATAATATTTTTTTGATAGAAGATTCAGCTCAAGCTTTAGGCGCAAGTTTTGAAGGTTTTTCGGGAGCATCCTTTGGAGATATCAGTTGCATTAGCTTCGATCCCACAAAATTGGTTTCCGCATACGCCACAGGTGGTGTTGCTGTTACTGACAACGAAGATTATTACAATACATTACTTAAACTAATTCACCACGGACGTAATGATGAAGGAAAATTTGAAATTTTAGGATATAACAGCAAAATTTCTGAGTTGAGTGCCTGTTTTATAAATCTACAATTATCTCAGCTTGATAACACCATTTCGAAAATGCAAAGAATAGCTAACACTTACATCGGTCAACTCAGCAAAATAAAAGAAGTTGAAATAATCTTACCGGAACCTTCCTGCAGATCAACATGGCATAAGTTTGTGATTTTAGCACAAAACAGAAATCTATTAAGAGAATATTTGTTTCAAAACGGTATAGAAACCAAAATACATTACAATCCACTATTACATGAACACCTTTTACTAAAAAATTACAATTATAAAATTACTGATCTAAGTCATGCAGAAAAAATCAAAAACGATGTTTTAAGTTTGCCAATTTATCCCGGATTAAAATCAGAAGAAATCAATTATATTTGTGAGAGCATAAATAATTTTTATACATTATGATAATAGTAGGCTCAGGTTCGGCAGGAAAAGAAACATTAGGAATAATAAAATCTCAATCCGAAGAGTATATTATATTTTTCGATACAAATCCAAAAGAAAAAATTTTGTGGGGAAAATATCAAGTAATTTCAGAAATTAAAGAATTAACTAAAATATTGCATAAACAAGAAAAGTTTTGCATTGCAATCGGACATCCCAGAATGAGAGAGAAGATGTTTAAGCTTATGCTTGATTTAGGAGGAATCCCCGTAAATGTGATATCTAAAAACAGCTTTATTTTATCTGAGATTATTGAAAATGCAACAATTATACAACCTGGTGTTTGTATATCGTATGATGTAAAAATTGGAAAATCCAATATGATCCATGCAAATTCAGTTATCGGACATAAAGTAGAAACAGGAAATTTTGTAAACATCAGCCCTATGTGTTCAATCATAGGACCAAGTAAAATTGATGATTTTGCATATATAGGAACAGGTAGTATAATTAATCCGGGGGTAAAAATAGGGAAATATGCATATATTACACCGGGGTCTATAGTAAAAAAAGATATTAAAGACTATGAAACTTATTAAGACTAATAATAAATTATTTTATAAAACTTTTTTTAGCTTTTTACTTTTCTTTTTGTTATTTCTATTTTCATTCCTTCTTAACTATTATATTATTTCGCCAAAACATAAAATTCTTATCTTTATAATTTTAAAAACCATATCCCTAACTTTAAGTGTTTTTGCTTTCATATCCTTTTCATTTTATTTTTCAAATATTTTTAAAAGCAAAATTGTTAAAAACATCACAGTATCAGTTTTTAGTTTTATATTACTTTTCTCGATTCTTGAAATTTTTTATACTTATTATACTCCAAGCACCAATGTTTTTACTGATTTATCAAACAAAATATGGCAAAAAAAATACTGGAACCCAATTAACTCTTTAGGGTATAGAGATGTTGAACCTGTTGAAAATGGTGGTAAGAAAAATATTTTGATAACTGGAGATTCTTTTGTTGCAGGTCATGGCGTCAGATACGAAGATGTATTTAGTTCTGTTTTAAAAAAAGAATTAAGTCAGGAATACAATGTTTTTAATCTGGGGGTTTGTGGTTCGCATACCGAAAGGGAATACGACAGTTTACTAACTTATCCCATTAAACCTGATATTATAATTCTGGGATACTATCACAACGATATAGAATCTGCAATGATTAAACACAATATACAACCAAAAATCAGTAATCCTAAAGATAAATTATCCTCATTTAGTAAATTTTTAATTGATAATTCTTTGTTTTTAAATTTCATATTCAGTATCAAAGCAAAATCACAGATATCAGCTGAATTTATGGAATCGGAGCAAAACGATATACTTCTTTACTTAAATGAAGATATCTGGAATACTCAGAAGCAAAGCCTTAAAAAATTCAAGGAATACAGCAATGAAAATAATGTAAGATTGATAATTGTATTTATTCCCGGATTGGGAGAAGGTATTGCTTTTACCAATGTTATTGCCGGCAAAAAAATTGAAGATTTCTGTCGTGAAGAGAATATTGAATTTATTAATATTTATCAGCATATCAAAAACTTACCGGCATCAAAACGAATAGCAAACAAATTTGATCAACATCCAAGTCCGGAAGTACATAAAATAATTGCAAAAGAACTGCTAATGCAATTATAAATAATTTTGTAGAATAAAAATCATTAGATTTCTCTATTTAGTACCTAAAATTTTTTGTTAAAATCTCGAAATTGCGGAATAATTTATCTTCGGAATAAAAATTTAATTGCTGAAAGATATATTTTTTATCATAAAATTTAGAGAATTCAAGCGTAAAATCATAAATAAAAACGTCTCCCAGACGATTAATTGCTTTCTCAATTTTTATGAAGTCTTGTAAATCATTAAAGCAATGAGTGATATAGATTTTTTTTAACTTTAGTAAAAGCTTTTCTGTTTTTATAAAATACTTCGTATTTTTCTCAATGTTTTCAGTAATTCTAAGAGTATTGTTAATTCTATTTATTAGATTTTGATATATTTTGTGGTTTTTTGCTGCAATAGAATTATGAATTTCAAAATTGTATTTTTCTAATTCTAAAAGATTTTTTCTAATAAATTCAGATTTTTGAGTCCATAATGCATTCCAGAAAGGGAAATATACTTCACTGAACCAAATTTCAGCATTATATTTATTTGCAAACTCAACTATTTTTGGCAATTCTGCTAAGTTGTCTTTCATAGCACAAGCTGTAATTCCAAGTTTTCGATTATTTCTTTGTGAATATTCTGAGAAAAATTCAATATTCGATTTTAATTTATTAAAATCCCCATTTACTCTTATTTTTGAGTAAAGTTCCGGATTAACAGCATCAATGGATACATTAATGAAAAATTTTCCCTGTTCTAAAAGATTTTTTATTTTTTCGTTTAAAATCGTTCCATTTGTTTGTATGTATATTTCACAATCATTATTTCTTTTGATTATTATATCCCATAATTTGTAATAAATTTTATTTAAAAAAGGTTCACCTCCACTAAATCTTGCTGCTTTTATTTCAGGAATAAAATTTTTAATCTGATTAATAAAATTCTCATCATACAAATCTTTGAATGCTATATCATTTTTAGCTCTGATTGCTGAAGATGAATATTCCGAACACATTACACATTCTAAGTTACACTCTGTAGCTATTTTAAAATCTAATATTACAGGTTGATCTTTTTTCTGATCAAAATCTTCGTAAAGCAATGGATTTACGGATTCAAAGTCCCCGGATTCAAAAGCATCCAGGCATACTTGACATCCTAAGGAAAAATCTGCCTTTGAAATTGATTTTCTTAGTTTTTTGAGCTTATCCCCTTCCCAAACTTCTTTAATATTATTTTGAGGGTATCTCCCTAAAACATAGGAATTATTATGACAACAAACATTAATATCTCCATTTGGCATAAAACGAAGACTTTTAAACGGAGCTAGACATATTGGTAATTCGTAGTTCTCAAGTTTCCTTGAAGAATTGTATTTTTTTATTATTTTATTATTTAATCTAAATTTATTTTTAAACACTTTACAAAAAATTAAAAGCAACAATTATGAAATGATCTAATATTGTTTCCTGATCATAGTTAGAAAATTCAAACTTAACAAAATAATCATCAAGCCCGATTATATATTTTTTTAGATTATCAGTGATTAAAATATCCGGTATAGAATCTAAAACACCTTTGATAATTTTTGTCTTCGCTGAATCTGAAACTTTAATATCTATAATTTTACAAATATCTTGTCTTAAAACTTCGAGTTGATATTTGTTTGGAACAGATTGATTTAAATTTATTATTTTATTATGCCAAACCTTTAGCAAATTTAATAGATTATTAAATTTTTGAATATTTTGTTGAGAGACTTCATTATTATTGTCAAATATAAACTTTTCATAAAAATTAATTATGTCGTGTAACTCTGAAACAGGTAGAGACCACAGTGCTAAGTTCCATGGCTTCAAAACAATATTATAATTAAATATCCATTGTTTTTCATTACATTTTTTAATAATTTCGGGTATTTCCTTTACATTTATCCTCATGGGACAAACCGTAATCGAAAATTTCGTTCCTCTTTCTTTACATATTCGTTCAAATTCTTCGATATTTTTCAATGTTTCCCCCAGTATTGCTCCCTTACGGATTTTGGAATAAGTTTGAAGATCAAAACTATCAATTGAAACAGTAATGTTAAACCTTCCGGAATTTAAAATATCTACGACTTTTTGATTAAAAATAGTGCCATTTGTTGTAACATTAATGATTATTTCCGGATTAAGCTGAATCATTCTCTCCCAGAGAGAATAATAGATATTTATCAAAAAAGGTTCTCCTCCAGTGAAAACAGCATACTTCAAAAATGGTATAAACTCGTCTAATTGTTTTAAAAAATTTATGTCATAAACGAACTTTTCCTCAGGTTCATAATTTCTTTCCTTCTGTATTCGTGATGATAAGGATGCATCACACATTACACATGCAAGATTGCAGGTGTTTGAAAGAGAAAAATCCATTAAAACCGGATATCCGTTTTTATTTAATTCAAGATAATCGAAACTTAAAGCAGCAACATTCCCAAAATCCCCTTGAAAAAAAAGACTTGAACAGAAATTACATGAATCGGGAATCTCGTAGAAAAGCATCTGCTTACGAAGAGTTTGCATTTCTTTTCCAAACCAGATGGATTTCAGACTAAAATCTTTCAAAAAATGATAATCAATATGATGACAACAAACCTGAACACCTCCGTTGCGATGAAATCTCAAAGCTCCAAAAGGGGCCTTGCAAAAAAATTTTCTATCGTCGGAATTCCTCGATAGGTTATATGCTTTACGTAATTTTTTTAACTTTCTATTTAAAAGAAATTTAAACATAATACAAAGATAAAAACTAATTTGTTAATTTTGGGAATTAAGATTTTAATTTTAAGCCCTAAATAATGTTTCTAAAAAAAGAAAAATATTTTTGTAATGCTGCTGAATATTCATTATTGTTTCAGCCGGGTGGAGAGATTCTTGCATGTCATTACAATCGAGGATATATTCTTGGGAATTATCCGCAAAATGCAATAGATGATGTATGGAATGGTGAAAAGAGGATAAAGCTCATAAAAAAAATACGAAAAGGCAATTTCCCAAAAACCTGTGAGTTTTGTAAACAAGCAATAAAAAATGGATTCTACAACAAATCGGGGATAAATAAATATCAATATATTACTCCCGGACAATCAGGTTATCCATCATCAATGGAATTTCAACTTGATAATATTTGCAATCTCGAATGCATAATGTGTTCGGGCGAATATTCGGCACTCATTAGAAAAAATAGAGAAAAAGGAGAACCATATATCAGCCCTTACGACGAAAATTTTGTAAATCAAATAAAAAAATATATTCCTTATCTTAAACAAGTGTCATTTACCGGAGGTGAACCATTTTTATTTAATATTTACTATCAAATTTGGGATTTAATTTCAATTTTAAATCCTCATCTTCAAATCTATGTTTCAACTAATGGAACAATATTAAATGAAAAAGTAAAAAAATACCTCGACAAATTAAATTTTAATTTTACAATTTCAATTGATTCACTGCAAAAAGAAAATTACGAAAATATTCGTAAGAATGCAAGTCTTGATAGAACAATAGAAAATATTGATTTCTTCATTAGATATGCGAAAACAAAAAATCTGAATATTAATATTAAATCTGTTGTAACACCTTTTAATTACAAAGATATTCCCGAAGTTCTGGAATTTTGTAATAATAATCAAATAAACTTTATTCCAAAAACTGTATTAATCCCATCTTTTGGCAATTTTAGTTTTAGCTCAGAATTAATTATTAACGATGCAATTAAAACATTCGAAGAAATTATCAAAAGAAAAAATCAAACTTCACAAACAGAAAATAACAATTATGATAGATTTCAGGAAATATTAAACGAAATCATAGAGATTAAAAAGATTAGAAAAGAAACAATCGAAAAATACCAATATCAATCAACTAAAAAGTTGAAAAAAGAATTTTTAAAAAAAATGATATCACAAAAAGGACTTATTTCAAATTATAGCAAATCCGAGTTAAAAGAAATGACTCAAAATCTTATAAATTCTATAACTGATGATAAAGCTTTGAAAAAGTCCTTAATTTCATTTTTATCTGTTCCTTCAGAAATTATTGCATCAGAATTTAATCGTAATGATTTCAATAAGTTGATTGAAAGATTTAGACAATGTTCAAACTTGTGAAGCATATTAAATTAATGTATTTTCAAAACAAACTTTAAAAAAATGATGATAATAATAGGTGCCGGAAATTTGGGAAAACACGTAATTGACCAACTTGAGCAAGATGATTATCAAGGAGAACTTTTATTTTTTGATGAAAATTTAAGGGCAAAAACAATTTACAATAAATATCTAGTAATATCAAGTAATATCAGAGTGGGAAGAATTAATTAAACATCTTCGAGAAATAGACAAAGAATACTTTATTGCCACTGGAAACCCACGTATAAGAAAAAAAATACATTTGAAAATTTCGGAAGGCAAATACACGGCTCTTTTATCAAAACATGCAGGTATTATTTCTAAATATTCAACAATTGGAGAAGGAAGCTTAATTCAACCTGCTTGTTGTATTTCGCATAATGTAAATATCGGAATTTCGTGTTTAATTCATGCAAGTACATTAATTGGTCATGATGTAAATATTAGTAACTATGTAACCATAGGTTCAAATGTAAATATTCTTAAAAACGTAAAAATTGGAGAATTTACTACAATAAGTCCGAATACTCTAATATATCCGGATGTCAAAATTGGCAACAATGTTTATATTGGACCTGGAGTAATAGTAAAAAATGATATTAAAGATTATGAAACAATAATAATCTAAATCATTCTTTTTTAAAAACACCTCCGAAATTGGTCATTCTGTAATAATTCCTAAAATTTTTATATGTCTTTTTTTCTAATTCGATAAGTTCTTCGTCAGAAAGTTCGTCAATAAAACATGTAGGATCTTCGGCAAAAATATCGTTTGATTGATAGAAAGCCATGACTCTGCACCCTCCGCATGTAAAATTGTATTTACAAGAACCGCATTTCCCTTTAAGGTTATTCCTATTTACAATCTTAACAAATAGTTCTGATTCAAAGAGAATCTCCTTTAGATTTTGTTTATAAACATTTCCGCCGGAAATATTATCTAATAAAAGAGGACATGGAGCAACCTCACCTTCAGGATTAATCCCATAGAATGATCCAACCCAGCAACCCACTGAAGGATTTGTAGGGACTTTTGATGTTAAAGAATCTTGATTTGAATGTTTCTTATAATCATCCTCATTCAAAAAGAAAGGGACATAACTTACATAACCTCGAAAATATTCCAACAACGCAGGATAAATTTTATTTTTCATGGTTTCTTTGTCAAACATCAGAGAATGACAAGGCGTATTTCTGGGAGTGAATGGAATTCTATTATATGGCAATTTCAGGTCATCAATATTTTTCAGAGTTTTATTAAAGCTATCGGCATTAAATTTTCCTACAGTAACACACATATTAATTGTAATGCCGTTTTTCTCTAAAAGCTCAATTATTTTTAATGTTTTTTCAGCATCAAAATCACGTGTTTCTACATTATCATAATCAAAAGAATTAATACCTAATGAAATTAATATATTATCATTCAAAATGGATTTAAGTTTATCAATATTTTTTTGGTTGATGGTTGTTCCGTTAGAAACTATAGAAATTTTAAAACCTATATCATTAGCAATTTTTAACAATTCAAAAGCATCTTTACGCAATAAAAATTCTCCGCCTGAAAAATCAATCATACGAGTGCCCAAATTCCATGCAGGTTCAAATACTCTTTCTACAATTAATTTTGTTGGAACATCAACATATTTCTGTTTTACATTTGATTTCGTTGAACAACACTTACAGTTCAAGTTACAATTTCGAGTTGCTTCAAAATATAATGTATGAAAAAGCGAATTCATTTTTTTTTTCAAAGATACAAAGTTCTAACAAAAATTTTATCAAAAATCGTATATTTGTAAAAATATTGTTATCCAATACTATGACACTTACCGAAAAAACACATAACCTTGAAAAATGGGCAATAATTTTTGGTGGAACAGGAAGTTTCGGGTTAGCAACTGCAAAACAATTAGTAAAAGATAATTTTAATTTAGTTTTAGTTTATCGAGAAAGGAAAACTTCACTATCCCAATTAGAGGATGCCCTGCTATTTTTGAGAAATAGTACAAAAACAATTGAATACAATTTGAATGCTAATCTGGCTATTAACAAAGAAACGATTATAAAATCACTTATTGAAGAATATAAATTAAATGGTAAAATTACTTTCGTTTTACACGCAATAGCTGATGGCAATTTAAATCCGATGTTTAATACAGAGAGCCAAAATTCTCTAAAGTACGAAGACTTTCTGCACACCTTAGAAACAATGGGTTTAAGTTTATATGACTGGACAAAACGTCTTTTTGAAAACGGCCTTTTGAGTAACAAAACTTCAATTGTTGGATTAACAAGTGAAGGTACTCATAGATTTTTGCAGGATTACGCTGCTGTTGCATCAGCAAAAGCTGTTATGGAATCAAATATTAAATACATTGCTGTTGAAATGTGCAAATACGGCATAAGAGCTAACTTGATTAATGCCGGAATAACCGATACAAAAGCTCTTAGATCCTTTCCAAAATATGCAGAATTTATTGATAAAGCAAAACAAAGAAATCCTTATGGACGTCTTACAACTGCCGAAGATGTTGCAAAGGTAATAGCTTTTTTAGCTAAAGAGGAATCTGAATGGATAAATGGAACTGTCATTACTGTTGATGGCGGAGAACAATTAATAAGTTTTTATTAGATATGAAGGATATAACTGCTAAAATACTTGAAGCTCTACCTTATGGACGAGAATTTTGTTTTGTTGACTCAATAGATTATGTTGACGATAAAAAAATCATTGGGCATTATACTTTCACAGAAGATTTATTTTTCTATAACTCTCACTTTAAAGACAATCCCTATGTTCCCGGAGTTATTTTGATTGAAACTATGGGGCAAATCGGAATGGTTTCTCATCTGATTTTTATATTAAATGATTATAACTTTAATTTTTTACCTATTCTATCAAACATAGAAGTTGAATTCTTTAAATCTCCAAAATATAATCAACAAGTAAGGGTAATTGGAGAAAAAATCTACTTCAGACATAATATTTTAAAATCTAAAGTAGAGATGTATGATTCAGAAAATAATTTAATATCAAAATTAACCGCAAATATAAAGGTATTACAAAAATGAACAGAAAAAGAGTTGTTGTAACAGGAATGGGCATTGTAGCATCAAATGCTACAGGATTAGAAGATTTTCAAAATGCAATCAAAGAAGGAAAATCAGGGATTAGATTTCTACCTGAACTTCAAAAACTCAATTTCGGCTGTCAGATTGGAGGTGTTCCAGATATTTCAAATTCAAAGTACGAAGATATTTTAGAGAAATATCATTTTGAAAATGCAGGACAAAATGTAAAATATTCATGTTTAGCAGCTGCTGAGGCCTGGCTTGATGCTGGATTAACCATCCCTGACCCTATAAATTCAGAAACAGATTATGAGACAGGAGTAATAATTGGCAGCGGGGTTGGCAATATTGATGTGTTTACGGATAAAATATTCCCATTAGTATCGCAGGGCAGTGTTCGCAAGTTAAGAAGTCATACTGCCGAATTTACTATGTTTAGTGCAGCAAGTGCCAATATTGCACTAATTCTTGGTTGTGGCAACCATATATCAGCAAATTCATCAACATGTTCAACGGGAGCTGAATCAATAATTTTAGGAGTAGAAAGAATCCGTAATGGGTTGGCAAAAAGAATGATTGTTGGAAGTTCTGAAATTGCTTCACCTTATGTTTGGGGGGCTTTCGACTCTATGAGAGTTTTATGCAGAGATTATAATGATACTCCAGAAAAGGCAAGTCGTCCTATGAGTGCAAGTGCTGCCGGTTTCGTTCCCTCTGCAGGAGCCGGAGTGCTTATTTTAGAAGACATGGATTCAGCTTTAGAAAGAAAAGCAAGAATTTACGCCGAAATCTCAGGAGTTGCTTTAAACAGTGGTGGGCAACGTAAAGATGGAACTATGCAAGCTCCGGGAACAGAAGGTGTCAGACGATGCCTTCGTCAATCAATTGAAGATGCAGGAATTAATACCGAACAAATTGATTATATATGTGGTCATTTAAGTTCTACTATGGCTGATGTACTTGAAATTAATAACTGGGCAGCTGTTTTAAACAGATATGGAAATGATTTCCCTTATATAAATTCCCTTAAATCAATTACAGGTCATGCACTTGGAGCTTCCGGCACTATTGAAACTATTGCTGCAATAATTCAAATGTATTATGGATTTCTCTTCCCCTCACTGAACTGTGAAGATGTTCATAATAAAATAACTGACCTAATTAATCCGGATAAAATTGTTAGAAATACGATTTACACAAAAAATATTAATTTTGTCGCTAAAGCAAGTTTTGGATTTGGTGATATTAATGCATCGTTAATTTTAAAAAAAATATAGATATGTTTGAAAAAATATTAAAAATCATAGAAAAATATTCTTTTAACAAAGATTTAGTGAAAAATGCTAAACCTGAATCAAAGATTATTGCAGATTTAAATATCAATTCAACAAGAATTGTTGACATCATCCTCGACGTTGAAGAAGAGTTTAATATAGAAGTTGAGGATACTATGCTTGAAAAGTTAATAACAGTTGGCGATCTTCAAAAATACGTTGAAAGTAAAATTTCTTAATTTATAATTACATCCTTATTAAATTAATGAGTAATCATCTAATTGATATTCTGATTTTAACACACAATCACAAAAAGTTTATAGCGAATTGTCTTGATACGATATTAGCTCAAAAGACAAATTTCAGTTTTAAAATTATTATTCTTGATGACTGCTCAAATGATGGAACAAATGATATTTTAGAAAAATATAAAAATAACAACAAAGATAAAATTGAGTTATATTTTAATGAAACAAATCAAGGTGTTATAAAATCCGTTAAATATCTTTCAACCAAAATCAATTCCAGGTACGTTACATTTCTGGATGGAGATGATTATTGGTGCTATGACAACAAGTTACAGAAACAAATAGATTTTCTCGAAAATAATCCTGATTATGCCGGTTGTTTCCATGATGCCATAATTAAGCAGGAGACCACCGGAGATGATGAATATCTGAAAAAAACTCAAAGTCAATGGAAAACTTATTCTCAGTTTAATAAATATTCATCGGATTTCATGCCCTGGGCACTAATTGAAAGAAATATAATTCCTACAGCCTCATTGGTTTTTAGAAAAATAAATTTAGCTGCTTTTATGGATAACTATACGGCAAAAGAATTTTCTTTAAGCTGGGCTTTGCATCTGGAAATTATTAAAAATTCAAAACTCAAATATTTTAACGAAACCTGGTCAGTTTACAGAGACCACCCCCAAGGTTACTCAAAAAAAAATAAACTCACCGATTTTAAATATAACAATATTCGAATTCTTGAAAATCTGCTTAAAGACCCTGCATGGAATTACTACAAAGCCGATATATACAGAAGCATTTGTAATGAATACAGAATGATTTTAAAATCAAGTTTTAAGACAATAGACTCATTTAAAGAATATAAAAAATTATTAAAACAATACTCAAAATACTTAAAACTGGCACAAAAAGAGGACATTAAACAGCTAAAAGACGATTACTATTATGTGCGGAATAACCGGATGGTGGAGTAAATCCAAAAAAATAGATATCGGACTGTTTAACTCTATGCGTGATACTCTAACACATAGAGGTCCTGATGGATTTGGCACGTATTACTCAGAAAATAACAACATAGCTCTGGGGCATCGTCGCTTAGCGTTTATAGATTTAAGTGATAATGCCGCTCAACCAATCTGCAACGAAGACGGGACTATCCTGCTAAGCCTTAACGGAGAAATTTATAATTACACTGAAATCAAACAAAAACTTCCCGAAAACAAACATCACTTCAAATCCCAAAGTGATTCGGAAGTATTGTTGCACGCCTACGAAGAATGGGGAACAGATATGATTCCCATGCTCGAAGGAATGTTTGCCTTTGCTCTATGGGATGAAAATAAAAATCTACTTATTCTGGCTCGCGACAGATTTGGAATAAAACCTCTCTACTACTATAAAGATGAAAATCAAATAATTTTTGCATCCGAAATTAAAGCTATCATTAGCAACCCCGACATCAAAAGAGAAATAGACTATTCAGCTCTTTGTGATTTTCTCAAATATAGATATGTCCCGTCACCTAAATCAATTTTTAAAAATATCTACAAAATTGAGCCTGCAACATATTTAGAAATTAACAATAACTTTAACTGTAAAAAAACTGAGTACTTTAAATTCAACATTTCAAATCGAGATTTCAGGTTTAAAGATCTGGTTAAAGAGGTTGAAAGAATTTTATCGGATTCAGTAAAAATACATATAAGGTCCGACGTCCCTATTGGTTCTTTTCTTAGCGGAGGTTACGATTCTACTGCAATGGTTCACTTTTACAAAAAACATTGCAAAAATTTCAATACATTTTCAATTGGTTTTAAAGACTGGGAAAATTCGGAAGACCAGTATGCTAAGATAATTTCTGAAATATACGAGACAAATCATTTCAAACAGATTCTGAATGAAACATCTTTCGATGTGCTGGAAAAACTCATGTATTATTACGATGAACCGATTGCAGATATATCAATAATTCCTACATATTTTGTATCTCAACTTGCAAGAAAAGAAAACAAAGCTGTTCTTTCCGGAGAAGGAGCTGATGAACTATTTGCCGGATATACATGGCACAGAAAATACCTATGGCATATTTCACGAAAACAAATCAGAGATGCTAAAAAATGGGGATGGGAATTGCCTGTGAATTATTTCGATATAGAAAGCTATTCAAAAGCAATGGCAATGGGAGAATTTAATGCAGATGAAATGAAACAATTGCTAACCCCTGCCCTGCATCAATACATTCCCGAAAATACAAATTATTTTTACGAGAAGTTTTTTAATGAGGATATACCAGCACCAAAAAGATTTCAGATTCTTGACATTAAAGGTTTCATGGGCGAATTAGTTCTCACCAAAGTTGACAGAGCAAGTATGGCCAATTCACTCGAAGTAAGAGTGCCTTTTTTAAATACCAAACTTTGTAATTTAATGCTCAGCCTTAGCCCTAATGTATATTTCGATGAAAAAATTCAAAAGCCTGTTATCAGGAAAATTCTTAAGAAAAAAGTTCCCCGAAAAATTTTAAACCGAAAAAAACAAGGCTTTACAGGACCGGATCAGTATTACATGAATTTTGAAAAATATCGCAAAATTTTAAACGATTCTACCCTAATCAGAAATAACATAATAAATAAGGAACCCGTCGAAAATTATTTTCAAAACAAAGACCATTGGCGTTTATGGAAAATTTCTGTGCTTGAGTTATGGTATAAAACATGGATTAGTCAATGATTTTCGGAAAAATAAAAAATATTAAAGCAGATCTTAGCCCCAAAGAATTCTCTGAAATTTCGAGCAAAAGAATTTGTAATGCTCCTTACAGTGCTTTGTATTTTCATCCCGATGGTCAGGTTACGGCTTGCTGTTTGAATAAAAATAATTTCTATTTCGGATATTATCCAGAAAATAATTTAAAGCAAATATTAAAATCTATTCCCCGCAAACTCCAACAAAAATATATTTCTGCCGGCAACTTTCAGCTTGGATGTAGAACCTGTCTTGAAAATATCAGAGCAAATAATTTTTCCGGACTGATGTTGAACATTTACAATCCCTACAACAAAAAAACAATACAAAGAATTGATTTTGAATTATCGCACTTTTGTAATCTTGATTGCATAATGTGTCTCAGAGATAAATCCGGAAAATCCGACAATATTTACGATGCCGATTTTTTTTCTGAATTGAAACCACTATTGAATAAACTTAATTTTACAAATTTTGCAGGCGGTGAACCATTTCTTATTAAAGAATATTATAAAATATGGTATTATCTTCTTGATAATAATCCTGAAGGTGAAATTTACGTTCAAACAAACGGCACAATATTAAACGACGAAATTAAAAAACTCCTGCAAAATAAAAACTTCCGTGTTGGAATCTCAATTGATGCAGTAAAAAAAGAAACTTATGAAAAAATCCGGAGAAATGCTGATTTTGAAAAAACTATTGAAAACTTTGAGCATTTTAATTCACTTGCAAAAATAAAAAATCAGACTTTACAGATTTCTGTTTGTCCGATAAGAGTGAATAGAAATGAAATACATGAAATTATAAGCTATTTTGATCAAAGAAATTGTGAAGTCTTTTTTAACACTGTAGATTTTCCGAAAAATTTAAGCCTTAAGTATTTGAACTCAGCTGAACTAAAAAAATTAGTTGAATATTACAGTGAAATTTTTAAAGAACTAGACTTGAAAAACGATAAAAATAAATATGCCTTTAACGGATTTTTGCAACAATTAATAAATTGGCATAAAAATTCCATAACAAGAGAAGCTGAGTCTGTCATTGTTTTAAAAGAGAAAGTCATTGAGAATCTAAAGTCAATTCAAACAAAATATCCTGAAATTTACGCTGAGATATTAAAAAATTTACCGAACAGTTGGTATGTTGATAAAACAAAATATAAAGAAATACAAGATATTGATTATGAATCAAGAATAAATCAGTTATTAGAAGCCGGTAAAACTAAAGCCGAAATTATTAATATTGCAAAAGAATTTTTCGAATTGTATCCTTACGAAAATTTAGACTGATGAATAAATTTGTATTTGTAGTTTGTGGAGGAAAAGAACATATTTCGGAATTAAATTTTTCATTAAAATTTTTAAGAAAATTTACCAAAAATGAAATTTTAGTTCTTACAGATCACAAACGCAATGAAATAAGAATTGATCATGACAAAGTTATTCAGTTAGAAACTCCCGAAAATTTCAATAATCATCAGGCGAGCATTTACATAAAAACAGGCTTAAACAAATTTCTGGAAAAAGGACATTTATATTGCTATCTGGATGGAGACATTGTTGCCATAAGTGAAAAAGTTGATAATATTTTTGATTATTTTCAATCTCCCATAACTTTTGCTAAAGATCATTGTCCGATAAATGAATTTTCGCCCCATGCAATGAATTGTAATTGTATGGAAGAAAATGCCAAAGAAGAAGAAATCTTTAATGCAAAACTATCTGAATTATTCAATAAAATTAATCTAACAAACCCTAAAATAAAAAAACAAACCGAAGAACTTCTTGGAATTTTCAATACATACAGAAAAAAACCTTTTAAATACTTTTTTAAAAATATTTTTTATCTCACAAAAAGGTATGTTTTACCCTTAAAAGATTTTACACTTGGAGGATACAGGTTCAACAAAAAAACAAAATGTTGGTTTAATAAAAATAATGAGATTGTATTATTCGACTATCCTTATTATGAAAAAAGACTTTGGGGGACAAGCGGAATAAGATTTAACAAAGAAGGAAATTACTGGGAAACTAAAGAAGGTAAAAAATTTGAATTTAAAGCTCCTAATTGTAATCACCTTGTTGAATATCTAAAAAAAGAATATAAGGTTTCCATTCCCGAAAATTGGCAACAATGGAATGGAGGAGTTTTCCTGTTCGACGACAGTTCCGATGAATTTTTAAACTATTGGCATCAACAAACCATAAAAGAATTTTCAAATCCATATACCAAAACAAGAGATCAGGGCACTCTAGCATTGAGCGTTTGGAAATTTGGATTACAAAATCATCCTACTCTGCCTGAAGAATTTAATTGGATTACAGAATATGAAAAGAATCTTATAGATTGGTCTCCTGAAAAAGGTTATACAAAAGACGGCTTTAAAACAACCTTCAACCCGATATTACTCCATATCTATCATGAATGGGGAAATGACAACTGGAATATCTGGAAATCATTAAAACAAATTGATTAAACAATTGAACAACAATTAATAAAAAATGTAATCTCACATTGATTTGGTTGTAAAATAATACTTTTACTGTTTTCTAAATAGTGTAAATTCATGCAATTAATGGCTTATCAAATTTGCCATCAATTTCACGAATGGTTCAAATTCAGTCAATTCAAAATATTTACCCTAAAAATCCTCTAACCAACCAACCAACCTAACTAACTAACTAACCAACTAACCTAACTGACTAACTAACTAACCAACTGATCAACTAACTAACAACTAACCCTTTACAATTCTCCTGAAATAAACATTTAGACTATCAGATAATCTCAAACTATAAATCCCTGATTTCAAATAACTTATGTCAATTCTAAAAATTTCACTCGAATCGTTTAAATCAAAGACATACTTATTAATTAATTTAGCATCAGTCCCGAAAATTTCTATTACTACCTGATTACTTTTCCAATTATTCAGAACAATATTTACAAATTCATCTGCAGGAACAGGATAAACAATAATTTCCGGACTCTCATTTTGAGTACATTTAGAACTTACAATTTTTGAGTACAAAACACTACCATCAATATCAACCTGTTTGAGACGATAATATGTAATATTTGAATTTTTAGAATTATCTACATAGCTGTATTCAACAGTTCTATCAGAATTTCCTGTTGCGGGGACTTTAGTTAAAGTTGTCCATTTATTTGTATTGGAACTGTATTGAACTTCGAAATAATCGCTGTTTTTTTCTGATGCAGTAGCCCATTTCAAAGCATTTGCATTGTTTTGACAGTCAGCTTCGAAGTACAAAAATTCAACCGGCAGGATGTTGTCGTTATTTTTTGCTATTGCAAAATCAGAAAATTCGTCGAGATTAGAACGATAAGCATAAACTGTTCCTCCTGAAATAGTTTGAGTAGAATTACTATGATTTCCTCTTATTCCCCAATTGGATGAAGAGTTCTGTCGTTTAATGATGCTATGTTGTCCAGGTTCTGTACCTGCATTTGAAGAGCCTCTAAGATAAAGACCGATATTATAATTAACAGAATTAACTCCTGAATTGGGAGTAATAGTCCAGTATCCTCCGTTAAGAATTGTTTGCAAAAGATCTCCGTTAACATAAAGCCCAAGACCGGAAATATCTAAATCGCTAGGATTTATAGGATTAAAACTTGCATCAATATAATTAAGATTATCTGAATTTATAATTTCGAGATCTGCTCTTTCAAAATTTCCGGAAATACCAACCGGGAAAGAATAATTTCCTGTACTGTTTACTGCCCTTCGTAAATTACCCGAGATATAACCGGTACCACTAAATCCGGTGATTGCCGTAGTTTGAGGATTACTAACAAAAATTTTATTTGCCCCTGTTGATAAAACTCCGTTTATGAAATTCAGATATGAAACTTCGAGATCATCATCAAGTATAAGATCCCCGGAAATTTTATTGAGAGTAATTTTGTTAATAAATAAATTTTCATTTGTTCCAGAAAAAATATTTTGATCAGAAATACCATTAAAAACAATCTCCAAATTATCCGCATTAAAATTGCCATTATCATCAACAATCAAATCACCACAAAGATTTATTGTAATATTGTTTGAATCAAAATTTACGCTTCCCCCCTGTAAAATTAAGTCTTCTTTAATATCGAGAACTGCATTAGCCTGATTAGAAATTTGACCTTGAATGGTTAAAGATTTACAAATTATATCAGAACTGCAATTATTTATAACTAAATTATTTCCTTGATTCGTGGCAGGAATAATAACATCTGTATATTCATCCGGTACCCTCAATCCTAACCAATTTGCACAATTACACCAGTCAGAAGATTTTATTCCACCCCAAGTGCCAGAAATAAGTCCACCTAATTGTACTGTAATTGTTTGTCCCTCTTGCTTAAAGCGAGGTGTTGCATTATCATAAGCACTATTATCTGCATAACCTGTCCAGTTTGCAGGATCGTTAATTCTTATTATCCAACCTATTCTATTCGTTGGATCAAATGAACCTGTATATTTTACTTTTGACTTATAAGTTAAACCAAAAACATTAGTGGTAGCACATTCTGCTTGTTGAACAATTGTAGAACCAGCTGTACTATTATATCCTGGATTAGCCTGCCATCCTATCGCTGTCCATCCATACAATACATTACCTGTATATGTTGCATTATGAGAACCCACAGTTCCAGGCAACCAACTACCTCCTTGCATAACCCACAACTGATCGCTATCATTAAAATTAAAACCCCCAATTCCAGAACCACCAATTCCCTGTACAGTCCAATTAGAGTTGTCGAGTGAACCATCAACATAAACATTACAGTTGCTCCCTAAAACAGGGCTAATTACGTTCCCGATTACTTCGAAAGTAACAACCTTACCTGCTGTTAAAGTAGAATTTTGCCTTATAAATCTTAAAACTCCTTCTGTATTTCCCCATAATCCTTCGTAAAGCCTTTCATATCCATTGTCTGTAAAATCTATTGCTGTATTTGGTAAAATATCAACAAAAGAAACTATGGTAAATTCATCACCAACTGTACCATTTGTATTAACCGCCAAAACAGCTAAATCGCCATACTCTAGTAATGTTATTGAAATTGGATTCAATTGAATCTCGACACCTGTTGACCAAGAAATTCCTACTCTTACGAAAATTTTGGCATAATATGTTTGTCCGTTTGTTAATCCTGTAAGAAGAAAATTATTTGATGTCCCTTTATAACAAACATACTCTCCTGCATTAATTTGAGTTCCTGAACCAAAAACAGAATTTGCAGAATATCCTGATCCATCACCTGTAGGAATGGATGTTACAGAAGCTCCCTGTCGAGCAATAACAAGAATTTCGTCATAACATCCCGAAGCAGGATTTGACCAGCTTAAAGAAGATTTTTGATCCGCATCATTGTGAATAACATTGCTTACTTTTGGCACTCCAAGATTAGAAATTGTTGTAGTTGGTTGTGTTGATGAATATAATGTACCTGTATAAGCATAAGCTTTAATAGAATAGGTTTGACCAGCCTCAAGATTTGTTACAGTAACAGTATTCCCTGTTCCTTTATAAACAACAAAACTTGTATTATCTGCACCGTAGGAAGTTCCTGACCCAAAAACAGAATTTGCAATTAAAGTCGAAGGATCAGTACTTAAAGAATGCGGAGCTAAAGTATTCTGCCTCATACCAATAATAACTCCGTCAAAATTACCCAAAGGATTTGTCCAGGAAATAACGGCTGAATTATTATCAGTACAAACTACTTTTAAGTTTGTAACCGGTGAAACCAAAGTTGTAAAATTATGTGTTGCCGGTGTTCCGCCTGTGTAATAAAGTTCGTTACCGGCAGTACAATTGTACGAAAATGCCTTTAGATAATAGGTAGTTCCTCCTGTGAGCCCTGAAAGATTGAAAGAATTTCCAGATCCAGAAAAGACGACAAAATTTCCGATACCGATTTCATCTCCGTCGCCAAAAGGTCCTGCGTTGTAGGTCGTATTATCCGAAGGTATAGCATCAACAGGTGATCCCATTTTAGCAAGTACTAAAGTATAAGTACCATTACCTTTGGTAAAAGATACTTCTGCAGAGTTACCCGTAACAGAAGAAGTACTTAAAGATGAAACATGAACTGTTGGAGTTTCGCAATTTTCAACATAACATGTCCACTTTAGGTTGTCCACCATAATTCTTTCGGTACTTCCTGAAGATATCAATCGAATTTTAATATTATTGTTACCTGAGTTAATAGTCCCAGAAAAAGTTTTCCATGCTGAACTATTATCTAGAGTAGAGTTAGTAATTGTTGAAACTATTGTCCAATTATTTCCGCCGTCAATAGAATAACTTAAAATATAATTTGGCGATGGCGATTCATCCCATCTTCTTATATCAATTTCAAAATCACCAACACCTCCGGAAGCAATATTAGCTATCCAAACCACTCCTGCTTCATCTTTTAACCTCCATGAGTATGTTCCTAATGCTCCGGAATATCCATCTTGTAGAGAAGTGGTATTTCTTAATGCTGGTCCTCCGGTAGCAGTTAAAACACCGTCCGAATAAACATGATTGTTTGCATAAGAAGTTATTGCTGCACTACCAGCCGTCCACTTTGCATTATCATCAAAGTTAATTTCATAACACCAATATGTAACCGTTCCGTTACAACTTACATTTTTACTTGTAGCACCACTGCTGCTGCAAACTACATTTTCGCTGTTGTAATCTCCGGCACTAAGACCTGCCTTTAATCTAACATAAATTGTTGTATTTGGAACATTTCCTCCCGAAGGTGTTAATGAAAGACTGTCAGGAGAAGAAACAAAACCGCTTCCGGATGTTAAAGAAATCTCATAGTTTGTTGGAGGAGTAATAATTATATTTCCGGTAAGATTGGTTCCTGAAACCGTAAAACTTTGTTCGGAACTAGGTCCAAAACCTTGTGAATATGTAAAGCCACTTAATGAAGCGGGCGATACTGTGATGGTGGGGGAAGCAGAAATATCTTCTGCGGTGATACTAACATTATCAACAGCAAAACTTGGACGCGAGCCACTGCCGGACACCTGTTTTGATACCCATCTCAATTGGACAACTTCTTGATTATTACAAGTAGCCGGAAGTATTATCGTTTTTGTTTGTGTATTTTGCGGTGTAGTAACACTAGAAGTTTGAGTTGTAATATTGTTTTGATATTCTATTCCGTTTAAATTTGTAAATACACCGCTAGTCCCAATTCTGTATTGTAAAGTTACCTCGTTAATCCTTGTATTTGAAGACCCATCATAAGGATTTCTAATAGTCATGATATCATAAGAAACTTCAACGTTTTGTTTTCCAGTTGTATTAATTGCAAGAGCAATAGTTAAATCTAGTGAGGAAGAATTCAAGAAACCAATTTTTCCATCGTAATTATGAACATTGCCTGAAGTAGTAGCAGCGGTACTATTAGCCGTTAAAGTTCTGTCTGCAGTTGGAGCATCGGTATTAAAAGTTGAACCGGGCGATGTAGAAATAGTCCATCCCTGCCACCCATCAGGATATACAGTAGAAGAATGCGATAAAGAAGAAAAATTCATAGTATATGGTAGATTTTGGGGACTAGGATTTGTTTGTCCAAAGCCGACAAAATTTTCACACAGCAAGAATATAACTAAAACAAAAAATACTTTTTTCATAAAAATTAAAAAATTTTACCTCAGCTACAAAAATACTTAATAATCAGACAGAATTAGATTAATTATTTATTAAGTTTTTATTAAATTAAACAAATTGCGTATTAAATGATGATATATTACTGTATTTCAAGTAGTTAGAAGACAATATTTTTATCAACAGGTTGTTAAAAAGTTTTTTGTGTTAAATTGATAAAAAATTGTGATAAAAAATTTGAAAGTTTATTTTTGTGCAACAAAAATTGAAGATATGCACTCACCCATAAAATTCTTTGCAGGTTCAGCCAGCAAAGCTTTGGCCGAAGAGATAATAGCAGGTTTCAACAAAAGTCAGAGGCAAATGCATCTTGATGCCGGTCATGATGCGGAAAAAATTATGAACTACAGTCTTGGAAAAAGCTCCTTAACCCGCTTCAGTGATGGAGAATTTATCACAAGCTTCGACGAAACAGTTAGAGGATGTACTGTTTTCTTAATTCAGAGTACTTTCCCACCTGTTGACAATCTTTTTGAATTAATGCTCATGATTGATGCAGCAAAAAGAGCTTCTGCTTATAAAGTTGTTGCAGTAATTCCGTATTTTGGTTTTGCTCGTCAAGACCGCAAAGATCAACCTCGCGTTGCAATCGGAGCAAAATTGGTTGCAGATTTGCTAACAGCAGCAAAAGTTGACAGAGTAATGACAATGGATTTGCATGCTGACCAAATTCAAGGTTTTTTTAATGTGCCGGTTGATCATATATATGCTTCAACAATTTTTGTTCCTTACATAAAAAGCCTCAACCTCGATAATCTTGTAATTGCTTCGCCGGATATGGGCGGTAGCAAAAGAGCTAAAGCATATTCTCATTTCCTCGATTGCGGAATGGCAATAGCACATAAATCAAGAGAAAAGGCAAATGTCGTTGGTGAAATGCTCGTTATTGGCGAAGTAAAAGACAAAAACGTCATCATCGTAGATGATATGGTTGATACTGCCGGAACTGTTTCTATGGCTGCCGACATTATGATGGAGAAAGGTGCTAAAAGCGTACGTGTTGTTGCTACTCATCCTGTTTTATCAGGTCCGGCCTACGAGAGAATCAATAATTCATCTCTTGTGGAAATAATCACAACTAACTCAATTCCTGTAAAACAAGAACTCTCCAATAAAATTAAAGTTTTATCTATTGGCGACTTATTCGGTGATGTAATTAACAAGGTATATAATTTTCAAAGTATATCAGGTAGTTTTATAGTTTAAGATTTTTTGAAAACTACAACTCAAAAGCAAATAATTTGATAAAGATCATCAAAATTAAAATATTCTAAAAGCACAAATTTGAAGACGTAAAAATTATAAACTCTATTATATATATTAAGCTAACGTAGAAAATCTTCAATAATTCTAATAGAATTTTCAATTCGGATAATTCCTACGCCTTTTACTATTCCGTAGGGATAAGCATAATTTTCTATTTCATTTTTATATTTTTCAAACAAAATATCTCTTATATCGGGATTTTCACGTAATGGGTCTGGTTCCCAAGGTAAATCATAATAACAAAGCAAATGATAAACATTCTTATTATTTTTTAAATGTTCATCAACAAACGATGGACAACTCCCATAGCAATGTAAAAACCAGATTTTTGTTACAATCAAATCTGTATCTAAAAAAACTATCGGAGAGTTCTTATTTTCCAGAGTTTTTTCGGACTGAATTTGCATTCTGGCAATTTCTACTACATCATTATACTCATACTTCCGATTAAGAGAATTAAGATACTCTCTGGCAATTTCATCAACAAAAGGGGCATTGAATTTTTCGGCAAGAAGTCGAGTTAACGTTGACTTTCCCGTTGACTCCGGTCCGGTTAAAACAATTTTAATATTTTTATTCAACAACTTCAAATTTTTTCCATTTATAATAACCTACAAAAGCAAGCAAAGTTAAAATTGTAAAAAGAACAACGGTGGGATACAATCCTTTATAAAAATATAAAGCAGTAGAAACAATATTTACAATAATCCAGAAAATCCAATTTTCGATATATTTTTTTGCCAGCAACCAGGTTGCAGTAAAACTCAATGCGGTAGTAAAAGCATCGCCTAATGGGACATCCGAATCGGTAAAGTTTTGTAAAATCAAATATATCGCAATTAGAAAAATCAAACTTATTATTAAGCTTAAAACAATTTGTTTTCGATTTAGGCGTAAAATATAATTTTTTGATTCTGAAACCGGAGCTTTCCCTGTAATCCAATTGTACCAGCCGTAAATACTCACTCCAAGATAATAAAACTGAAAACTCATATCAGCATAGAATTTGGAAGAGTAAAACACAAAAATATATAAAACAACCATTATAATTGAGGTAAACCAATACCATGGATTTTGTTTAATCTGAAGAAAAATACCTATTATTCCCAAAGATGCGGCAAGAAGCTCAATATAATTTTGAGCAATCCACGATACAATACAATCCATTAGTTACCTTTTAACAAAGAATTGTATAATTTATCATCTTTAATAATCTCCAATGCTCGGATATAAAATGGATTTATCTCGTTATAAATTCTCCAGAATTCGTTATTTTTCCATAAGTCGCCTGCAATTAAAGCCTTAAGGTGCATTTTGAGATTATGCACTTGTTCGGGAGTAGCTTCTTTTAATGAATCCACATTAATTTTTTGTTCAATTGCAGCCTGTTTTAATTCTTCAAGAATATCGTCTCCCGGATAGAAACCTTTTCTGAAAGCTTCCACATCGGGATACTTTTTATTAAGTTCTGCTCTGTTTCTGTCAACATATCTGCTAACAAAAGAAAACAATACTCCTTTTCTGAGAATTTCTACATGAAAATCAGAACGAGCAGTAGTGTCAACGGGAATAAATTCATCTGGCATTATGCCGCCACCTCCGTAAACTGTCTTTTTAAATACCAGTGTCTGATATTTCAAATAATCCGGAAATTGTATGCTGTCTTTATAAAGGAATTCGCCATGTTTGTATCTTTTTGTTAAATCCTGAGAATATTCATCAAAACCTTCTTCATAGGGTTTTTGAATTAATCTTCCTGTAGGAGTATAATATCTTGCTATAGTAAGCCTCACCGCTGAACCGTCTGTGAGCATCATTTCTCTTTGTACAAGTCCTTTACCGAAAGTTCGACGACCAACGATAACAGCTCTATCCCAATCCTGAAGAGCTCCGGCAACAATTTCGGAAGCAGAAGCTGAACCTTCATCAACAATAACAACTAATTTACCGCGATAAAATCTTCCGTTTTTGGTTGATTTATAGTCGGTACGAGGAAATTTTCGCCCTTCGGTATAAACTATTAGTTTATCTTTTTGTAAAAATTCGTCAACCAATTCCACAGCTTTATCAAGATATCCTCCAGTATTTCCGCTCAAATCAAGCACAATGTCTTTTACCCCATATTTTATGAACATTGTGAATGCAGAATCCAATTCTTCCTTAGTAGTTTTTGCAAACTTATTCAGTTTAATATATCCGATTCCATCTTCGGTAATATATTTGGCATCAATGCTGTATAAAGGAATCTTATCCCTTGTAATAACAAAACTCAAAAGAGACTTTTCTCCTCTCCTCAAAATTTCAACGCTTACCTGAGTTCCTTTTTTTCCTCTCAATCTTTTTGCAACGCCATCGTTGGTGATTTTTATACCTGCAATTGTTTCTCCGTCAACTGTAATAATTCTATCACCGGCCATTATTCCAACTTTTTCTGAGGGACCACCACTAATTATCCCGGTAATCGTAACTGTATCATCAATTATACGGAATTGAACACCAATGCCTTCAAAACTTCCTTCGAGTGGTTCTCTTGTTTTTTCTAACTCTTTTGCACTTATATATGATGAATGAGGATCCATTTCTTTAAGCATAGAAATTATTGCTTTCTCAACCAGCTCATTCATATTTACAGAATCAACATAAGTGGCTTCAATTAATTGAAGTAATCTGTTGAATTTAACAGTTTCTGAACTTACATCCTGAGAACGAATTCCCGTGGTTAATAAAATCAGAATCAATGAAACTAAAAATATTTTTATTCGTGTCATAATTACATTTTTTTATCAATAAACAGGCAAATTTAAATAATGATTTAACTATATCCGAATTATTAACAATATTTTTTGAAAATTCCACATTAAACGGCAATATGAAAGATTTTCGTTTGTTCAAAAATTATGCTGTAAAAAATTTTTTTGTAATAAAATTTATATTTTTTTTGCAGTGTTATTGGTTTTTCGGATGTAAAATTCCGAAACTAAGAGGGAATCAGGTGAAAATCCTGAACAGTGCCCGCTGCTGTAAGTTCTATAAAGTGTTGTAAAATCTTCGCCACTGTTCCGAAATAGGGATGGGAAGGCATTACAACATGGAACAAGTCAGAAGACCTGCCAATAACAGTCAATAGTTTTAAAGCTTTCGGGAACAAAAGCTTTAATGAATACTGAAATTATTCATTTTTCCCGCTGGCTAAAAAACATTGACATCGAGATGATGTTTGAAATGTTTAACCTAAATTTTAACGAAAATGAAAAGAATTTGTAACTTTTTTGCTGCATTTGCTTTTGGAGTTTTGAGTATTTCTGCTCAAAATGTTATTGACTTTGAAGAATTAACTATAGAACCGAACTCTCACTGGAACGGTTCCGACATGAGTGGTAGCTTTACAAGTAAATGGATGAAATTTTACAACGAATTTACCGACTGGGGCGGAGGATGGTATTCCTGGAACGGTTTTGCATACACTAACGAAACCGATACAGAAACTTTTTCATATCTAAACGAATATTCTTCGGCAAGCGGTTCGGGAAACAACAATTCTGCTAATTATGCCGTTGCTTACGTTATGAGCGACTGGATGAATAATTACCAACCTATTCCGGTATCGGCTAAAATTGACAGGAACCAGATGACAGAACCCATTTTCGGAATGTATATTTCTTTGAATACTTATGCCTCGCTTTATATGGATGCTGACAATCTTTACCAAACAGGAAAGCATTGGTATAAAATGATGATAACAGCTTATAATACTACAACTAATTCAGAAGTTTCCAAGGAATTCATCCTCGCCGATTACAGATTTGAAAATCTCGAACCTTTAAAACTAAATGAATGGACTTTTATTGATATGCAATGGACAGGAGATGCTGATAGTCTCTCATTTGTTGTTTATACCAGCGATTTTGGTGATTGGGGACCAAATACTCCTTCATACTTCTGCCTCGACGATATTAACGGAGGTTTGTTTACTTCAATTCCTTTCGAAGAAGAAATTCAACTATCTTATGACATTAATGCCGGTGAAAGCGTGGAACTAAAAGCTCTTGTTAAAGGCGGCGTTCAACCTTACAATTTCGAATGGGATATTGAAGGAAACTCTGTTAATGCACAAACCGTTACTGTAGCTCCCCTCGAAACAACTTATTATTATGTTACCGTAAACGACGCCATCGGAAATCTGGTTGCAAGAACTATTGTTGTTAATGTAAATCCAACGTCATTAAGTCAAAACAAAATTTTTGCTAATTTGACCATAGAAAACGAAAATCTGAGAATATCTTCAGAAAAAAATATCGGTTTAGTAAAAATATACGACATAACAGGAAAATTAATTCTTGAAAACATTATTGCAAGCACAAATGGCAGCATCAACATCTCAAACCTTTCAGGAGGGGTTTATATTGTTTCCATTCCCAACTTAAACATTACACAGAAAATTTTTAAATAAAAAAATCGTAAGTCTTTTCGTCCGTCTTACGTTCGGGAGATATCTTATTAAGGGTATCTCCTTTTTTTATTTTTTAAAATTATGTTCAAAAACAATTAGTAAATGTAAAATCAAATTTTAACTTTACATCCAAATTCATCAAAACAAAATTTTATGGAACCACTAATTATAACAGGAAAAAATCTCACAATTGAAAATGTAGTAGAAGTTGCCAGATACGGCCGAAAAGTAGAACTTCATCTCGAAGCTCTTGAAAGGATAAGAGCCTGCAGATCTATGCTGGAGAAAAAAATCGAAGCTAACGAAATTATGTATGGCATCAATACAGGTATTGGAGAGTTTTCGGAAGTAGTACTAAACGAAGAACAAGTTAAAGAATTTCAAAAATATCTGGTTTATAATCATGCTGCCGGCATTGGCGACCCTGCACCAATAGAGTATGTGCGTGGAGCAATACTTGGCAGAATTAATGTACATGCTCACGGGAATAGCGGCATTAGACCCGAAATTACTCTCACACTTGTAGAATTATTAAATAAGGGAGTAACTCCTTATGTATGCCAGAAAGGCTCGGTAGGAGCCTGCGGAGACCTTGCTCCGATGTCTCAGATTGCCCTGTTGATGATGGGAGAAGGAATGGCATATTATAACGGAGAGCTGCTTCCTGGCAAAGTTGCAATGGAAAAAGCAGGTATCCCTGTTCCCGGGCTGAAAGCTCGCGACGGTTTGGCAACAATAAACGGGTCTAACGTGCTTACAGCGATGTCGGCAATATTCCTTTACGATGCCAATAATTGGCTCAAGCAAGCAGAAATTGCTGCCGCAATGTCGCTCGAAGCTCTAAAAGCAAACATGAAACCCTACGCTGCATTAATTCATGAAGTCAGAGGATTCAAAGGAGCAATACGTTCGGCAAGAGCAATAGAGAAATGTGTTGAAGGTGGCGACATAAAAGAAGGCAGGGTTAAATGCAAGGTTCAGGATGCTTACTCTATGCGTTCAACTCCACAGGTAATTGGTGCTGCTCATGATGCAATAGCTTATGCAAGGTCCCAAGTAGAAATTGAATTAAATGGAGTTGGCGATAATCCAATTTTCTTCCCGGATAAAAATCTTGCTTTATCAGGAGCGAATTTTCAGGGAACTCCTGTAGCTGTTCCTATGGATATGGCAGGTTATGTGATAACAATGGTTTCGGTACTTTCGGAAAGAAGATTAAATCGTCTTAATAATCCAGCACTCAGCGTAGGATTGCCGGCCTTTCTCACCAAAGGAGCAGGAATGTTTTCCGGACTGATGTTAAGCCAATATACAGCAGATACTTTAATTGCCGAACAAAGAATTTTATCATCTCCGGCATGTATTCAATCCATACCGGCTGCTGCAGACCAGGAGGATTTCGTTTCTATGGGTATGAACACTGCAATTAAAAACTTCCAGATACTTGATAATGCTTACGGCGTTCTCGGAATAGAGTTTATGGCTGCTGCTCAAGCTCTGGACTTTAGAAAAGAAGAAATCAAAACTTTTGGAAAAGGTACTACAAAAGCCTGGGAAGTAGTTCGTCGCCATATAGATTTTCTGGATGTTGACCGCCCCCTATACCCTGACCATACTAAAATGAAAGAAGTTGTAAAATCTTGTGAAATTTTAAATGAAGTTGAAAAAATTGTTGGTTCATTAGAATAAAAATAACAGAAACATCAAAGGGCATCATTTCGAGGTGCCTTTTTTATTGATTTACAAATTGCCGGTTAGGAAATCATTCAAACTAAATTTAAAGATTTTGTTTCATCAATACAATAATTTGATTTTTCATCCTAACAGAAAACAAAAAGTCATATATTTGTAAATAAAATAGTAATTCAATGAAAAAATATTTATAGCTTTTATTCATAGGATTAATCTACATATTTACGTCTTGTGAAGAAATTGAGAATCCAAAACCTAAAGTAAAATTTCCAAATTCAATAGTAATTGTAGAGGCTTCAAAACTGTCATTATTAGAATCGCAATTGCAAAAATATGTTGAAATATACAGAGAAAATGACACTATAGCTCCAGTAATAATCTCTTTTGCATCTAATCAAACACTACATGATTTAAGAGCAATTATTAAAGAAAAACACGAGAACTATGCCATCAAATCTGTTTTGTTGGTTGGAGATCTTCCTGCTGGATTTTATGAAATGAATGATTGGGGCAGTTATGAAGATTTTCCGTCGGACCTTTATTTGATGGATTACAATTCTATGTGGACAGACAATAATAATAATGGCATTTTTGATTCTCATGGCAATATAGAATTGAAAGTTCCGGTAGGTCGAATTACAGGTACAGTTGAGGAATTAAGTAATTATTTCGACAAATTGAAAGAATATCATCAAAATCCTGCATTTGTTCCTTCAGGAGCATATATATTTGTTGATGATGACTGGATTAGTTATTACAGTTCAAGTGAATTTAACATTCAATTATTTTGTTCAACAATTATAAGAGATTATGAACCGCTTAAAACAACCAAAGAGAATTATATAAATCGAATGAATTCTCAAGGCTTTCAATATGTATATCAATTTATTCATTCTTATCCGGATAAATTAGCAATTATGAAACAGGGGGGATATGAATACTTAACAACCGGAGAAATTTCAGGAAACGATTTAAAAGCCTCATTTTACAATTTATTTTGTTGCACAGCCTGTCGTTTTACAGAAGAAAATATTGGAACAGCTTATGTTGTAAAATCCACAAAAGGGTTAGCAGCCATTGGAACAACAAAAATAGGAGGCAACTATTGGCCGGATTCATTCAATATGGCTTTATCACAAAACAAAACTTGGGGAGAATCTTTTATAACCTGGTATAATACAAGCGGAAAAATGATGGAAGACAAATGGGTACTAGGAATGGTTATTATTGGAGATCCAATGCTTAACATAAAAAAAGAAAATTTAGTAAGTGCCTTGCCACCATTAACCGAACCGCCTAAGGATATGGTAGATAAACTCGAGATATTAATGAAAAAGAATGCTCAACATCAAAACTGTCAAAGTTTTGAACAGTTCAAAAATAAATTCCCGAACTATTACAAATATACTAATTGAGTAAAGTTAATTTTTATCTATACAAAAACAGATAATGATAAAAAATTATCTATTTCACAAATTGCATAGCATAATATTTAGCGGTGAGTTTTTCTCCTGTAGCCTTTTCAATCATAGTATTCCAATGATATTTAGCTCCGGGATTAAAAACTTTTTCGATAAGAAATTTCCCTACTTCCTTGTTGTTATAAAAACTTTGCATATTATAATCTTCGCTTTTGCAAATATTTTTTGTAATGTAATAATTTAATTGTGAAGCAAGAAGTTCTCCTAACAAATAATTATGATAATAGCACGGAGAAGTCGCAATATGACTCTTTGTAGCCCAATCCGGCATATCTCTACCCTCCGGACGAGTTACGAGTTGATATTTTTCAACAAGATCCCACCACAATTTATTCAAATCCTGATCCGGATTTTCGTACATTGACTTTTCAAATCTGTACATTACCTGTGCCCATCTGCTAAAAACGAGCTGTTCTAAACGCAAAGTTTTAAAACCTTCTTCAGCTATTTTCTTTTTTTCAACCTCGTCAATTCCAAGCATATCCTGCATCCACTGAGCATTTGATCCCATGCGTCCAAAAAGCATTGCAATAGCTTCTGTTGTAAATGTATGTGCCGGATCTATCAAAACAAACGGCAGACTGCGGTCAATATACTTATCGTAAACTGCGTGTCCAAATTCATGTAACATTGTATTCATCCAGTAGTAATTTGGTTTTATATTACATAAAACTCTGATATCTCCTGCTTTATCAATGTCAATACAATAAGCATGCTGGTTTTTCTTTGGTTTTTCGTATAAGTCGCTTTTAGCAATCATGTCGGTAATATCCAAACCTATGGAAGCATAATAATCAATAGTTAATTTTTCTATATCTTTATCCTTGTAGTACTTATCAAGATCAACCTCATACATTTTAGGAGCTTCTTGGTAAAATCTGTTTTGATAATGCCATGGTCTGAGTTCTTCTTTTCTGATTTTAAATTTTTTTGCGAGATATTCATCAATTTCAGTTTTAAGTTCAGCATAATTATCGCGAGTGAGTCTATCCAATTCGTCAAATATTCGTGTTATTTCCTCGGGATCCTGGTCACTCAATTTAAGACTCATTTCATGGTAATTATTAAACCCTAAGGATTTAGCCAGTTCATTACGTTTTCTTACCAGATTTTTTATATCGTCGGCAACAACAGGTCCTAATTTTTTAACTGCGATCCAGGCTTCTCTTACTTCTTTAGAGCTTGTAGAAGTTTTTAATATTTCTTCTATATCGTTGTCGCTGAGCTCTTTGCCATTAAGAATAGCTCTGAAAGTAGAAAATTTTCTGTCAATTTCATTAGCCAGCTTAATCATTTCTTCGAGCTTAGCCGGATCTGCCTGATTAGAAAGATAAGAGTTGTATAAAACATCCAGAGTTCGAGCAAGAACTTCGTCATTTATTTCTCCGGATTCTTCAAGTTTTTTCAGAAATTCGAATTCATCTTTATTAGTGTAGATTTTTGTATATTCAAATTCGTATTCTGCTGCTTTGTTATAATCAGCTTCCTCACCGGTTATTGAAGCAATAAAGTATGCTTCGGTAAGTTTTTTGTACAAAGGCTTAACCACAGCCTCATGTTTACTTAAAAACTCTTTAAATTGTTTTTCCATTTCGTTTTCTTTTTTAGAATTGTTTTTACAAGAAAAAAACAGCACTGCTATGCAAACACTGATAAAAACTATTAATAACTTTTTCATTTCATTAATTATTAAAATTTAACATCACAAAGGTAGAAAACATTATTGACTTACAGAGCAAATTTTATTATAATTAAATGTTTGAATTTATTAGAATTTTAAAAATTATATTTTTTACCTTTGTAATAAAAAAGCGATGATAAAATCAATGACAGGTTTCGGGAAGGCAGCCGGAACTTACCAAAACAAAAAGATAAGCATTGAATTAAAGTCTATTAATTCGAAATCAGCCGATATTAACACACGTATTCCTCAATATTATAAAGAAAAAGAAATCGAAATTCGTAAATTAATTTCTGAAAATCTTGTCAGAGGAAAAATTGATTTTAATATGTATGTTGAACTCGATGCCGAAGCATTTAGTCAAAATATAAACACAAAGCTTGTTCTGAATTATTATCATCAAATAAACGAAATGTGTGCAAAAAACAACATTTCTCATGGAAACGAAATTATGTCGGCAATACTTAGATTTCCGGACATTTTCGAAACAAAAGAACAAACGCTGGAAGAAGAAGAATGGGAATATATTGAAAACCTCACAATACAAGCCTTAGAACTATGCAACGAGTTTAGGAAAAATGAAGGGCTAACTCTCGAAAAAGATATTTTACAAAGGATTAATTTAATTCTGGAATATTTAACAAAAATTCCTGAATATGAGGAAGAAAGAATTAGCACTATAAAAAATAGACTTAGTGCAGGACTAAATAAAATTAATAACTCGGAAGATATTGATTTTAACAGATTAGAGCAAGAAATAATTTTTTATCTCGAAAAACTCGATATAACAGAAGAAAAAGTAAGATTGAAAAAGCATTGTGATTATTTTATAGAAACCATGAAGAACGAGGAATGTCAGGGCAGAAAATTGGCTTTCATTGCTCAGGAAATGGGAAGGGAAATTAACACTTTAGGTTCTAAGGCTAACCATTCCGAAATTCAAAAAATTGTTGTTATGATGAAAGATGAATTGGAAAAAATTAAAGAACAACTTTTAAATATACTTTAAAATGGACCCAAAAGTTATAATTTTTTCAGCCCCCAGCGGTTCAGGAAAAACTACTATTGTCAAAGAACTTTTGAACAATAAATCATTAAATTTGAGTTTTTCGATATCGGCATGTACAAGACCACGCCGAGAAAACGAAGTTGACGGTAAAGACTACTACTTTCTCAGTGTGGAAGAATTCAAGAAAAAAATTTCCGACGGAGAATTTCTTGAATGGGAAGAAGTATATCCCGGTAGTTTTTACGGCAGCCTGAAATCCGAAGTTGAAAGACTCTCTAAATTAGGCAAAAATGTTTTATTTGATGTGGACGTAATTGGAGGATTAAACATAAAAAAATATTACGGAGACAATGCGCTGGCAATATTCATAAAAGCTCCTTCAATACAAGAATTAGAGAGAAGACTCGTAAATAGATCTTTGGACAGAGAGGAAGTAATCAAAACCAGAATAGAAAAAGCAAAATACGAACTGGAGTTTGCAAATAAATTCGATAAAATAATCATAAACGACAACCTGAGTACAGCAATTAAAGAAGCTGAAAATGCAGTAAAAGAATTTATTGGAAAATAAATTCTTTCTTAACTCCCAATATCAGAATTAATCAAAAAAAATTGTATTTTAATTGGAAATTTCAGTTTTTTCTATTGTTTTTGAATACGTTAATAAATTGTTTATCAAACTAAAAATTACAACTATAAAAAAAGCAACATTTTGTGTAATGGTATTGTTTCTAACACCCTTGTTTTTTTATACTTGTAAAAACGAAACAAAGCAAAATTTCATTACAAAAACAGTTATTTACGAAGTTGCTATTTATGAATTTTTTGATGTGAAAAAGAATCCTGAAGTTTTTGACATTTTGTTCAATAAAGTTAAGAATTCTGAAATCCCTGCTTATTATTTAGATACAATAGACGATAATGTTCGTCTAAATCTTTTCCCGCAGGATACTAAAAATATGCTTATCAAAAATGGAAAGCTTGTGTATGCATTTGACACAATATCGGATAACACTCCGGTAGAAACTTATATTCCTGAAAATATTGACATTAGTTTGATAAAATCCATCAGATTTTTAGAAGAATGGCAATTCAATGAAAATCAATTCAACAAAAAAAACATTGCAATATCGCCGGTATTTCAATCTTCTTTTGATGATAACAAAAAACTTTCGTTTTATTGGATTAAATATTCAGATTTTACTGGATGCTGTAAATAAAGCTTTGGAGGGAATAATCCTGAAATACAATTTCAGAACTCCTGACCTTTCGCAATTTAAAAGAAGAGATTAATTTTTAGAACATTTTGATTTTCATATAGATAGTAAATTTTTTAAAAACTATATTTTTTTTGATTGTTAACTATGTATCTAAGTGGGAAAAAAAATAAAATACTCAAAAAGTCACCTGTTTTATTTGGCAAATTACTTTTTGAAAAGGCATTATTTTTCAACTATAGTTATCTATCAAATTCTCT
>CALJNE010000011.1 GCA_937982115.1 uncultured Bacteroidales bacterium
GAGAATGTATGTAAATTTTATAATAAGGTATTCCGGTATTTATGAACCTTTTGATCGGATTAAACGATTCTGGAAAAGCGAAGATAAATTTCATAATTTGGATTACGGAGTTTTAATCGGAATTACAAATGTATATTCTAAAACTTGAACGATTGTAAATCCAAGAAACTATTGTTTAGCATTTTTTACAAAGGCGGTTTTGTCTCCGCTCAAACACAGGGATACACTTTTTTTGGCAAATTCCAAATTTTAAAATTTGTAATTTAATTTTATTTTTTTTACAAAAAATTTTTGCTAATAAAAATTTTGTATTTTTACAAAAAAAAATTAAAATTTTAATTTACTAACCCCAATAATTAACAAACTATGAAAAAAATTGCAACATTTTTATCATTCTTCTTTATTTTTTTAACGATTTTTGGACAAACCGATATTATCAATGAGCCCGGAAATTTAACACAGTTCAGAGGACAGAACGGGAAAACCTTACTTGTAAGAATAACAGGAACCGACCAGGGAAATGTTTGGGGAGGAGCTAATGGTATATACACTGATGATTCCAATATTGGAAAGGCTGCTGTTCATGCTGGTCTTTTAAAAGTGGGAGAACAAAAAGTTTTAAAAGTTTCCATTATGCCCGGACAATCAAGTTATCAAGGTAATACCCAAAACGGTATTGCAACCAACAATTATGGTCAATGGCAAGGAAGTTTTAAGTTTGAAGGAGGAAAGCAAATTTCTCCCGAAGAAGACATTTACAGCGAACCCGTAAATTTAACGCAATTTCGTGGGCAAAACGGAAAAACAATTCTCGTAAAAGTTACAGGAACCGACCAGGGAAATGTTTGGGGAGGAGCTAATGGTATATACACTGATGATTCCAATATTGGAAAGGCTGCTGTTCATGCTGGTCTTTTAAAAGTGGGAGAACAAAAAGTTTTAAAAGTTACCATTATGCCCGGACAATCAAGTTATCAAGGTAATACCCAAAACGGTATTGCAACTAACAATTATGGACAATGGCAAGGAAGCTATAAATTTGAACCTTAATGGAGTAATCTTTTAATTGGCTTTATACCCTCAAAATATATATTCAAGTCTAAAAAAATTTCTGAGTTAAAACAAAATACTGAAATTAAGCCAAGAGGAAATTCTAAGTTTTAATTTTAATAAGAGCCAATTCAGTGGAGCTGGCGGGAATCGAACCCGCGTCCAAACGAGAAACAATTATGCTTTCTACATGCTTAGTCTGCTGTTGATTGTCGGGTGAAGCCCGGGAGCAAACACCCAAACTTACACCTTATCTCCTTAAATTTCGCTTTCCCGCCGGAGCTTCGGGAAAACTATTCCGGTCTTTGATGCCACCCCTTTATCGAACCGGAACCGGACCGTCCATTCGAGGGATGTCTCGTTCCGCTACCTTGTAGCAGAATTAAGCGTAATCTACTAAGATTCAATTACGCAGCGAGAGCATAGTTGTCTGCGCCATTTAATTGTTCGTGAAACAGTTTTACGGGATAATTCACATTGCCCGGCATGCTTACATAACCATTAACCTCGCTGTCAAAACCAGGTCAGCCCCTTTATGCACTGCAAAAATAAATAAAATTTATTTGCATACGGAAAAATTAAAAGAATTTTAACATCTTTTAATCCGCTTAAAACAACTAAAACCTTTTTAATTTACTTATAATGTCCATCGGATTTTCGGATGAAAAAACTGATGAACCGGCAACCAAAGCATTTGCTCCTGCCTTTACAATTTCTCGATAATTGTTCAAATCAACTCCTCCATCAACCTGTATAATTACCTGTGGATTTGACACATCGGCCATTTCTCGCAACTGATTTATTTTCAATATGCTTTGCTTAATAAAACTTTGACCTCCAAATCCAGGATTTACAGACATTATTAATACAAGGTCCACATCATACAAAATATCTTTCAACAAACTTACAGAAGTATGAGGATTAAGTGAGACGCCCGCTTTCATGCCAAGTTCCTTAATCTGCTGAATTGTTCTGTGAAGATGAGTACAGGCTTCATAATGTACCGTAAGTATTTCGGCTCCTGCATCTTTCCATTGAGAAATATATCTTTCAGGTTGCACAATCATTAAATGAACATCCAATGGCTTTTGCGTGTATTTTTTTATGTATTTAACAACTGGAAAACCAAATGAAATATTTGGTACAAAAACACCATCCATAATATCGAGATGAATCCAGTCTGCTTCAGATTGATTCAACATTTCTACATCTCTACGTAACTCACCGAAATCGGCACTTAAAATCGAAGGTGAAACAATAATATTTTTCATAACTTTTTTAATAAAATTTATTTTATTCGCAAATTTAACATTTTTCAGTCTAAAAATAAAAAAAAAAAGGGGCACATGCCCCCAAAAACTAAACAACTAACACAATTATAGCATAAAGGACTTAAGTTTAGTATGTCTTGCTCTGTGCTTAAGTTTACGAATAGCAGATTCTTTGATTTGGCGAACTCTCTCACGAGTAAGTTCCAGAGCCTCTCCTATTTCTTCAAGAGATTTTGGTGGTTCACCATTCAAACCGAAATACATTTTTATAATTTCAGTCTCTCTCTCATTTAAATGACCCAATACAGAAGCTATTTCTCTTTGTACCGACTCATTAATAAGACCGGAGTCCGGCGACACACTGTCAAACATTCCTAACATATCGTACAGAGTGAAATCATCATCGCTGTCGTTGTTAAGAGGTGCATCCATAGAAATATATCTTGACTGCGAGCGTAGAGTTTCTTTTACTTCTTCAACATCAGCATCAACTTCCTTTGCAACTTCTTCTACGGTTGGTTCTCTTTCCAATTCTTGTTCGAGACGAGAATACGCAAAATTGATTTTATTTATCAAACCCACCTTGTTTAACGGAAGTCTAACCATTCGCCCATGAACAGAAAGAGCGTGCAGAATAGATTGACGAATCCACCACACAGCATAAGAAATAAACTTAAATCCCCTCGTTTCGTCAAATCTTTGAGCTGCTTTAATCAACCCGAGATTTCCCTCATTTATAAGATCCTGCAAAGATAAACCTTGATTTTGATATTGTTTTGCTACCGAAACTACAAAACGCAAATTTGCTGAAACAAGCCTTTCAAGGGCCTTTTCATCGCCTTCCTTAATACGCCGTGCGAGTTCGATTTCCTCTTCCGGAGAAATCATTTCCTTGCGGCTTATCTCCTGCAAATATTTTTCAAATGCAGGAGTATCGCGATTTGTTACCTGACGTGTAATTTTTAACTGCCTCATAAATTTTTAATTTTGCCACACATTATATTAAACGATTTTTTTTAAATTTGGTTGCTGTATTTAAGATTTTTTTTGTATTTTTATATGTTTGATATATTTTTGAAAAAAATTTTTTAAATTGAAAAAAAGAATATATTTTTGCGTCAGTTTTTCAAGAGTGTACTTTAACCAATTTTGTTAAAGACCGCACAATCAAAAAATTAAAAAGTATTCAAAACTCAAACGTTTTTTAATTATTTAAACCATGTACGACATATTAGATTTAAATGCAAAACTTTTGCCGGAATTAAGAGAAATAGCAAAAGAATTAGGTATTGTTAAAGTTGAAACATACAAAAAAAGAGATTTAATTTATAAAATTCTGGATCAGCAGGCTATAAAAGCTTCAACAGAAATAGTTACAAATCAGGAAAAAATAAAAAAAAGGCCAAGAGCAAGAGCTGTAAAAATAACTACCAGCAAACCTTTAATTCCTACAGGAATTGTTGAAATAAAACAAGAAAACTTGCCGAAAGAGTCGGAAAAAGATGTTGTTGAGCAAAAGCCTGAAGAGCCTAAACCACCTAAACCAATAGATAAAATCGAAATAAAGAAACAAGAAATAAGGCAAAAATACAGACATACAAAAACGAAAGAGAAACAACCGGATTTGTTCTCTGTAAACACTGAAAATACAACTTATGAGAAAGAAAAAGTTGTTGAATCTGAAAACGTTAAAGAAGAACAACAGAAGCAAAAAATAACAGAAAATTCAACAGAAGTAAAGGAAGTAAAAGAATCTCAAAATGATATAAAAGAACAAGCAACATCAATTCCTAAAAAACTTTTATTGAAAAAAAATGCTGCTGAAAACAAAGAAAATACTACTGACAATCAAGCAAATATAAAAGAAACTGAAATTCCGGCAAATACTGAGATGACAACTACTGCCCCTATTGAATCACAACAAACAGAAACACAAAAGCCGGAAGATCAAAATCAACAAAATGCAGTACATCAACAAGCTCTACAAAAAGAGGAATTTGATTTTAGCGGATTAATTACAGTTATCGGTGTTCTGGAGATAATTCCTGAAGGATATGGTTTTTTGAGGTCGTCGGACTACAATTATATTAGTTCTCCTGATGATGTTTATGTCAGTCAAAGTCAGATAAAGCTTTTTGGATTGAGAACAGGCGATACTGTAGAAGGAACAGTTCGTCCGCCGAAAGAAAACGAAAAGTATTTTCCGTTGATAAAAGTTATTAAAATCAATGGATTAGATCCTTCCTTGATGCGAGATAGAGTTCCTTTCGACCATTTGACTCCATTATTCCCGAATGAAAAATTCAATATTACGGGAAAAGGAAAAGCAACTTTATCAACCAGAATTGTTGATATGTTCGCTCCAATTGGCAAAGGTCAAAGAGGATTGATAGTAGCACAACCCAAAACAGGTAAAACAATATTATTGCAAGAAATTGCAAATGCAATTGCAGCAAATCATCCGGAAGTTTACATGATGGTCTTACTGATTGACGAACGTCCGGAAGAAGTTACAGAAATGGCACGAAACGTTAATGCCGAAGTTATAGCATCAACATTTGATGAATCTGCCGACAAACACGTTAGAGTTGCCAATATGGTTTTAGAAAAAGCTAAAAGGTTGGTAGAATGTGGTCATGATGTTGTAATAATGTTAGATTCCATAACCCGTTTAGCAAGAGCTCACAACACTGTTGCCCCAGCCTCAGGCAGAGTTTTATCGGGGGGCGTTGACTCTAATGCCTTACACAAGCCAAAACAATTTTTTGGAGCAGCTCGTAACATCGAAAACGGCGGTTCGCTTACTATCCTTGCCACAGCTTTGATTGATACAGGTTCAAAAATGGACGAAGTAATCTTTGAAGAATTTAAAGGAACTGGTAACATGGAACTCCAGCTCGATAGAAAACTTGCAAACCGCAGAATTTATCCGGCTGTTGACATCACTTCCTCAAGCACACGTAGAGAAGACCTGTTGTTAGATCCTGAAATCATTAACCGTATGTGGATTTTACGAGGATTCCTTGCTGATATGACTCCTATCGAAGCTATGGAATTCATGAAATCAAGATTACCTTTAACCAAGACAAACGAAGAATTTTTGCTTTCTATGGATAAAGATATGTAGTTGATATATGTTGATTTAGTGTTTATCTTTTAATTAAAATTTAAAATAATTATCATTTTTTAATTACAAGAATAATATTTAATTTGGCAAGAATTTGTAAAAAAAGTTAAATAACTTAATATTAAGAATATGACTAAAACAAAAAAATTTATCACGTGCGATGGTAACCATGCTGCAGCACACGTAGCATATATGTTTAGTGATGTTGCATGTATTTATCCTATCACTCCATCATCAAACATGGCAGAAAATGTTGATGAATGGGCAGCTCACGGAAGAAAAAACATTTTCGGACAAACAGTCAAAGTTGAAGAAATGCAATCCGAAGCCGGTGCGGCAGGTGCTGTACACGGAGCATTACAAGCAGGAGCTCTAACAAGCACTTTTACAGCTTCACAAGGTTTACTGCTGATGATTCCGAATATGTATAAAATAAGCGGTGAACTTCTGCCAGGTGTATTTCACGTTAGTGCCAGAGCTGTAGCAGCACAAGCCCTTTCAATTTTCGGGGATCATCAGGACGTTATGGCTACAAGACAAACCGGATTTGCCATGTTAGCTACAGGTTCTGTACAACAAATAATGGACATTGCCCCAATTGCTCACCTTGCAGCAATAAAATCTAGAGTTCCTTTCCTCCACTTCTTCGATGGGTTCAGAACTTCTCATGAAATTCAAAAAGTAGAATACTTCGAAAATGAAGATATGGCTAAACTTTTGGATTGGGAAGCTCTTGAAAATTTCAGAAAAAATTCATTAAATCCTGAAAATCCGGTTACTCGCGGTACAGCTCAGAACCCAGATATTTATTTCCAATCGAGAGAAGTTTCAAACAAATTCTACGATGCTGTTCCTGATGTTGTTGAAGAGTACATGCAAAAAATTACCCAACTCACAGGAAGAGAATATCATCCATATACATATCACGGAGCTCCGGATGCAGAACACATTGTTGTTGCAATGGGCTCAGTTACCGACACTCTAATTGAAACTGTAAACTACCTAAATGCACAAGGTAGAAAAGTTGGTGCAATATCAGTGCATCTTTACAGACCATTCTCCGAAAAATACTTTAAAAAAGTTCTTCCAAAAACAGTTAAAAGAATAGCTGTTTTAGACAGAACAAAAGAACCGGGAGCTAATGGAGAACCTTTATATCTTGATGTAGTTGAATTATTCTACAAAGAAAGTAATAAACCCGAAATTTTTGCAGGACGTTACGGATTATCAAGTAAAGACACTACTCCCTCTATGATGATTGCCGTTTACGACAACTTAGCAAGTGATAATCCAAAAAAAAGATTCACAGTTGGTATTGTTGATGATGTTACTAATTTATCGCTGCCGGTTAACGAAAATATTTCCATTTTATGCAACACTATTTACGAAGCTAAATTTTACGGATTAGGTTCTGATGGAACAGTAAGTGCAAATAAAAACTCGATTAAAATCATTGGGGAAACTACAGATAAATATTGCCAGGCATACTTTGCATACGACTCAAAAAAATCAGGAGGATTCACAGCTTCTCACTTAAGATTTGGAGATTGTTTAATTCGTGCTCCTTATCTGGTAACAAATCCGGATTTTGTTGCTTGTCATGTACCTGCATACATTAATCAATATGATATTCTGGATGGAATTAAGGAAAACGGATGTTTCTTATTAAACTCTCTTTGGGATATTGAAGAAACAAAAAAACGTTTACCCGACCACATGAAAAAAACTCTTGCACAAAAAAACATACAGTTTTACATAATTAATGCAACTCAAATTGCAGAAGAAATTGGTCTTGGAAACAGAACCAATACAATTTTACAGTCTGCATTCTTTAAAATAACCAACATTATTCCTTATGAACAAGCCGTAGAACAAATGAAAAAAATGATTTACAAAACCTACGGCAGAAAAGGGGAAGAAGTTGTTGAAATGAATTACAAAGCTGTTGATGCAGGTTCTCAAATCATAAAAGTTGAAATTCCAAAAGAATGGGCAAACATTGATGCAAAAGGATTCTGCGTTTGCAGAGAAAGAGAAGTCCCTGAGTTTATCTCAAAAGTTGTTGATGTTATAAATTCACAAAAAGGTGACACACTACCTGTATCTACTTTTGTTGGACGCGAAGACGGAACATGGGAACACGGAACCTCAAAATTTGAAAAACGTGGAGTTGCAGTGAATGTCCCTGAGTGGATTCCCGAAAACTGTATTCAATGTAATCAATGTTCTTTTGTTTGTCCTCATGCAGCAATTCGTCCATTCCTTTTAACAGACGAAGAATTAAAAAATGCACCGGAAGGTACAAAAACCATTAAAGGTATTGGTGGAACAAAGGAATATAACTTCAGAATGCAAGTTTCAGTATTGGATTGTACAGGTTGCGGTAACTGTGCCGATGTATGTCCTGCAAAGACAAAAGCTTTGGTAATGAAGCCTCTGGAAACTCAAAAATCAGAAATCGAACGCTGGTATTACATGGATGAAGTTGTTGGCTATAAAGAAGATGTATTACCAAAAGATAAAACTGTTAAAAATTCGCAATTTGCTCAACCTTTATTTGAATTTTCCGGAGCATGTGCCGGTTGTGGTGAAACTCCTTATATTAAAGCAATAACACAGCTATTTGGCGAAAGAATGATTATTGCAAATGCAACAGGTTGTTCATCTATTTATGGAGCATCTGCACCATCAACTCCTTATTGCAAACATTACAAAACAGGCAGAGGACCGGCTTGGGCTAATTCATTATTCGAAGACAATGCTGAATACGGTTTTGGTTTAGCTACCGGAGTTGAAAAAATTCGCGAAAAGATTTGCATGCTCCTAAAAGAAGCTAACTGGTCAGGTACAGCTGCCGAAGCTGCTAAAGAATGGATCGAAAACATGAATAATGCAGAAGGATCTGAAATTGCTAGCTATAAACTTTTAGCTGCCATAGAAAATCTAAATGATCCTATCGCTCAGGAAATTAAAGAAAAGAAACATTATTTGGTTAAAAAATCTGTATGGGTATTTGGCGGCGACGGTTGGGCTTATGATATTGGTTACGGAGGTCTCGACCATGTAATTGCTTCAGGAAAAGACATCAACTTATTAGTTATGGATACTGAAGTTTATTCAAATACCGGTGGGCAAGCTTCAAAATCCACTCCAATTGCAGCTGTGGCAAAATTTGCAGCATCGGGCATGAAAACCCGTAAAAAAGACCTTGGGGCAATGGCAATGACCTATGGTTATGTTTATGTCGCTCAAGTTGCTATGGGAGCAAGCCAAAATCAATACTTCAAAGCTATTAAAGAAGCTGAAGCATATCCTGGACCATCATTGATTATTGCATATTCTCCTTGTATAAATCACGGATTACATCATGGTATGGGGAAATCACAAGAAGAAGCGGCAAGAGCTGTAGAATGCGGATACTGGGTAAATTATCGCTACAATCCTTTACTAGAAGCTGAAGGAAAGAATCCTTTCGTGATTGATAGCCCCGAACCTGATTGGTCAAAATTCCAGGATTTCCTCAAAGGTGAAGTTAGATACACATCTCTGATGAAAGAATTCCCTGAAGAAGCTAAAAAACTTTTCAAAGAAGCTGAAAATGCTGCTAAGTGGAGATATAATTATTATAAAAAACTTGCCAGCATTTAGTAAAAAAGCCTCCTTAAGGAGGCTTTTTTTGCAGTTCAAAGTATTATATATTCTTTGTATTTATTTTTACAAGATTAGAATTGATTACTAACTCATTTTTGAACTATTCCTAATCTAAAAATTTTAGTATTTGGTAATCTAATTTTAATTTTTCTTTGTTTAATTTTTTCAAATGAGTAATTCACACTTTACAATCCTTATAATTATTCTGTTTGCCATTTGATTAAGTATAGTTATTAATTAAATTTTCATCAAAATCAACCTTAAACCTTCTGTTACTTGATTTCCACTTTCGTTTTATCGCAACATATTCATCCAGAATTAAAGAATTTTTGCGAAGAAAATCCTGATATAATACCTCCATCTTTAAATATTTTATCCAAGCAAGTCTCACCTCCAACAGCTTATAATAATTCGGAACAGGCTTTAAAGTTTGTAAAAACGAATAAAAATTTGCATACACCTGTAGATACTTCGTTGCAACCCCTCGCATAAACCTATTTATAAATTCTTTAAATTCCTCTACTTTGTATTTATGTATTTTCAAACTTTTCTCAAATCTCCTGATTTTTACAGGATTATTTTTTTCTTTAACTAAACGTTTAACATCGTCAATTAAAATATTTTCGTCATCCTTAAAAAATAATAATGCTCTATCCACAACTCTGACGGCAAAACGCTCGTGAAAATCTTTTCTTATACTGTCTCCAATATTAACAAACTTAAACTCCGTCAATCGGCTATCCGTAACGGAACACAAATTAACTTTTGCTAGAATTCTTTCCCTCTTTCTTGAACTTTGCCTGCGTCCTTTTTCGTTAAAATTAAAAACAACTTTATTTGCTATTGTTATCGATTCGTAATCCTGCCTGACTAATTGCAATGCTATAAAAATTTTATGTCGCCAGTCAAAGGCTGTTAAAATACTAATTCCAAACTTCTTAGAAATATTCTTTATTGTCAACACCTCACCACTGTTAAACATATCAAATAATCTCAGAAACTTCTCCTTTTTATTTATGTAATGAATACTGCTACCACTTGTAGGTATAAAAGTGCGACGACATATTTTGCATCTATATCTCGAGACATTTACATATTTTCCAAACTTTACAAAATGTATACTCCCACAATGTGGACATTCCTTGATTGGCAGGTTCACAATTTCTTGTGGGAACGGATTACGTTTAACTTTTTTCTTTTTCTGGTTCATTTTATAAAGGTTTTTCAATTAAAAATCATTGCAAAAATAATAAAAAAATAGAAATATCAACACATATTTGAAATAAATTAAAATTTTTCTAAAACATCCCCAAATCAACACTCTGCTCGGATTGAATTAGTCTTCTAAGGCTTGTTAAACCATTATATTACAATCAAGCAAATGTTAATTATTTTGTTTTTTTGAATTATTCCTATTTCCAAACAAAAATTTGTGAGATTTATTAATTAATAAGTACATTATGGTATCTTCAGAAATTGTCGGGATCTCTTTTCGAAAATCATTCAAATATTCATAAAGTTCTTCGCAGGGTTTGTGAGGCTCGCGAAAACTAATCGCCTGACTAGCAGCAAACATTTCTATTGCAAGAACTCTTTCTGTATTTGAAACAACATTTAACAATTTTGTTGCCGCGTTGGCTCCCATACTTACATGGTCTTCCTGTTCGTTACTCGAAGAAATGGAGTCCACGCTGGCAGGTGTACATAATTGTTTGTTTTGACTAACCAATGATGCTGCCGTGTATTGAGGAATCATAAAGCCGGAATTTAACCCCGGATTTGCCACTAAAAAAGGAGGCAATCTGCGTTCTCCACTAATTAATCTATAAACCCTTCTTTCGGAGATTGAAGCTAATTCTGATATTCCTATCGCTAAGAAGTCCATTGCCAAAGCTAATGGCTGACCATGAAAATTACCTCCGCTTAATACCAATTCTTCATCAGGAAATACTGTAGGATTGTCTGTAACAGAATTTATCTCGGTTTCTACAACAGATGTTACATAATTCAAACAGTCTTTACTGGCACCATGCACTTGAGGAATACATCTAAAAGAATACGGATCCTGTACCGATACTCTACTTACATTTTTTTGCAAATCTGAATTTTTAAGATATCCATACAGCTTTCGTGCAGTTTCAAGTTGACCTTTGTGGGGTCTGATGGTATGTAAAATTTCAAAAAATGGTTCTATTCTGCCAAGATATGCTTCGAGAGATAAAGCTGCTATTTTATCGGACTCTTCGACTATCTTTTTCGCTCTGATTATAGCATGAACAGCATGAGCAAGCATAAATTGTGTACCGTTCATCAAGGCTAATCCTTCTTTGGATTTCAGTTTCAGAGCCGGCAGATTTTTAAGTTTTAGCACCTCTGAAGTTGGTAGTTTCTTACCTTCAAAATATACTTCGCCTTTTCCAATTAACGTTAAAGTGATATGAGCAAGAGGAGCCAAATCTCCCGAAGCTCCAAGGGAACCTTGCTTATAAACTACAGGTAAAATATCATTATTATAATAAAAAATCAATCGCTCAACGGTTTTTATGCTTACAGCAGATTTGCCATAACTAAGTGCCTTAATCTTTAACAAAATCATCAATTTCACCAATTCCGAACTTATTTCATCTCCTACTCCACAAGCATGAGACATCACAAGATTTTCCTGCAATTTTTCGAGATTGGAATTATAAATTTTAGTATCGCATAAAGATCCAAAACCTGTATTTATTCCGTATATCGGAGATTCAGATGTCTCAATAGCCTTATCAAGATAATTTCTACACTCAATAATTTTTGATTTTGCCTCATCTGATAGCTCTATTTCATAATTTTTATTTATTATTTCCTCAATAGTATTAATGCTCCAATGATCTAATCCAATTACATATTT